>CAZTTF010000257.1:0-50780 GCA_964616365.1 uncultured Lewinella sp.
CACCTCATCGGCGAGACCTTTAATTTCCCGAAGGACCAATTCTCGGATACGACGTTCAAAACCGGATACTCCGGGGGCTTCGCAAATTGCTTTTAGCAGGGGAAGATTCAACATGTGGGTAGCGCTCTATGTATATGAGCCGCGAAGTTAAGGGTTTAGGAGGAATCGGGATTTGAGACCCCGTCAGTGCGTTTGCAATAAATGGCATCCCCCTGCCGCCTGCGCTAGGATAACTTAATGGTACTATTTGGTTGTTCACACCTTGTATATCAAGAGCTATACGGACAAGGCCTTCCATCGGATAAATCCGGTGTATCAATAATAAAGCCCCACCGGACTCCGACGTCACATCTTGACATGCGCTTATGCATTCAGTGATCCCCACGTTCCTACCTCGTCATAAATAGCCCGTGTATTTCCCCTATTTTCGTCATAGTGAATAAAACACCTCCCTCTTATGCAACGGATACTCTGCCTCCTGATTTTCGTTTTTATATCTTCTTCAATTATTGCTCAACCCTCTTCTAAGCAACTTGATAGTTTACTTCAGGTAGTAGCTTCCGAGGAAGGCTTCAACGGTAACGTCTTAGTCTCCAAAAATGGAGAAGTTGTCTACCAGGGTAGCTTTGGCTACGCCAACTTCGACACTAAAGCACCCTTGAACAAGGAGACTTCCTTTCGGCTAGCGTCGATTTCCAAACAGTTCACTGCCTTGGGTATCGCGCTATTGGAGAACGACGGAAAACTCAGCTTCGATGATCCACTCATCAAATATATTCCTCAGTTAGACCGCTATCCCGACGTTACCCTCCGGCACCTCATCCACCATTACGGAGGCTTACCGGATTACATGCGTCTCGTCCGTCGTAATGGTAACAAAGAACTAGTGTACGATAACGCTATGGTCGTTGCCCTCATGGCGAAGAAACAGCCCAAGCCCCTTTTCGATGCGGGGGAATCCAGCAGCTACAGCAATACTGGCTATCTGCTTTTGGCCTCTGTGATTGAGCAGGTCAGTGGTAAGCCCTACGGAGACTTCCTGGAAGAGCGGATTTTCAAGCCTCTGAAGATGAGCAGAACAGTTGTCAACTTCCCCAGAGTACGTGACGATGCCAACATCGCTACGGGCTTTAAGCCCCACCCAAAAACCGGCAAGATGATCAATGCCGATAACGAAGACAGCCCGATGGGATACCACATTCTTGCCGACGTGGTTGGAGACGGAGCCGTTTACTCCACTACTGAGGATTTGCTTCGATACCACCAAGGCATGCAAACCGATATACTACTCCCAAGTGCGAAGCGTGAAGTGCTCGTTACTGCAGGAGTCTTGGAAAAGGCACCAGACAATGGTTATGCATTCGGGCAGCATGTACGTTCAACCAAGGCTTTGGGTCAGCGCATCTTTCACGGCGGAAGCTGGGCGGGAGCATTAACATGGTTGGAACGTTACCCGGACGACGGAAGCTTCATCGCTATACTTAGTAACAGCGACAGCGATTTTACGACAGTCAGGCTTTTGGCCCGACAGTTATTAACTGGCGATCCATTAGTCATCCCCAAACGATATTCCGCCACCAAGGTTACTGCCAACGCCCTGCAGGGCTATGCCGGTGATTACTTTCTTGACGATAAAGCCTTTAGTAGCAAGCTTATGTTTACCATTACCACCAAAGGTAACAAGTTGAAAATGCAACCTGCTGGCCAGCCCAATTACACCATGACGCCCTACGCAGACGATGGCTTTTTCCTGAAGGGAACCAATATTTCTATCGAGTTCAACCGTAATGCAAACGGCGAAGTTCCTAGTCTTATCTATACTCAGGACGGTAAATCGGCGAAATGCCTGCGCCAATAAGACCAAGGTTACGGTCCGAGAGGTAGCCGTTGACAGCACTAATAAGCCGTAGTCCCCTTCGGAGTGTTCTTTCTTTCAATATTTGTGACTAGAAATCAGGCGCGGACGCAGGCGCAACGCAGGCAATAATTAGCCGTGATGCTACCTCGCCTCTCCTTTTTCTGCCTCCTGTACCCCGACTCCCATCCTCCGGTAGTTCCCCATCATTATCAGAATGGCGAGATTGAGCAGATACTGGGCTCCTACCTTATCCGTTTCCATCTGGTCGTTGATGATATTGAAAGCATCTACAATCAGCATGGCTAGCATGGCCGCCATAATGGCGTTTCTTGCCGCCGGGTCCGTTTGCTGGTGATAGAGGCGTTCGCCAATGATCAGTGCCCCCATGACGTAAATCAGGAAGATGATAAGCCCCGGGAAGCCCTGCTCCACCAGGGTCATGAGGTAATAACTGTGGATACCGGAGCGGCCTTCGTTATCGCTTACGTAAGTGCGGAAAGCATTGACCGTGTAGCCTTCGTAATATTCGACAAAGTTGCCAGGGCCCCATCCGGTAAGGGGGCGATAGGGGACCATGTGTCCCGCTGCCACCCAGCGGTAGAAGCGCTCCATGGTTGAGATGTCCTCCAGTTTATAGGTGGCCGTGATCAGGTTATCGAAGCGCTCCTGGGTTATTGTCGTCTCGAAGTTAGGGGCATAATCCAGGTATTTGTTTCCCTGGATAAAGTAACCGGCAACGCCTAGTGCTCCCACAAGGGCCAGGGCCAGGACCGGCTTAATCAGTCGCCACCTGACAATGTAGTAGGCGCCTCCGGCCATGGCCAACGCCACAAAAGCCGCCCTGGTAAAGGAAAAGTATACGGCAGCCAGCCAGATGAGCATCAACGGCAGCCACCACCATAGCGAACGATCATTTTGCTTGCGGTACCAGCGTAGCCAAAACAGCCACGGTGTCAGCGTGGCGAGACAGCCAGCATAACTCACGTGCTCACTAAAGAAGGGGTCCATGGTTTTGGACTGCATCGCAAAACTAAAGCCATATGCTCCGTGCCGTACCAGCGTCTGTACGGCGACGAAGAGTAGTGGCCAGAGCAGGCAGTGTACGAAGAGGTTGATCCTGCGGGGCGTATTCAGGATCAGTAAGGGGATTAAGAAGTATGCTCCTACGTACCAAAGCTTAGCCAGGCTGAACTTAAGGCTTACCACCAAACCATCACTAAACAAGGTAGTAAAGAGGATCCACCCAAGATGTAGGTACAACAACCAGGCAACAGGATGCCCGAAAGCCCGCTTTTCATATTCCGGCCAGTGCCTGGCCGCATGGATCACGAGTAAGCCCGTTAGTCCAATCGCTAGCGGCTCGGTCGGGATATCCGTTCCCAGTCCACCCGGCAGAAAAATGTTGAAACTGACAGGAATACATAACAGCAATAGCCAGAAGAGCTTACGAAAATCTAACACTGCCTGTCCAATCACCAAAATCAGCACCGGCGTCCCCGCCAGCCAGTATGCTCCCGAAACTACCCCCGCGGCCATTGCGGCCAGCGCAACGGTAGCATAAGCATAAAAGAGCCGACGATCGGTGGCTGTGGGAATCATGATGACGAGGGGCAAGGGAGTGAATGGTCCTTAAACAACGATTACTTGAACACTTCGCTCCAGTCGTATTGCTTACCGGTATCGATCAACAACACCCCAAATACAGCAAAGATGAAGCTGAATATCGTTGCCCCGATAACAATCAGGCTACGGACCGGGTAAGACCGCGCCACGGGAACTCGGGCATCTTCCACCACCTCAATCGCGCGTTGTTCCGCCGTAAGAAGGGTTTCATACTGCTTAAGTCTAATCCGGTTTTTTGACAAGGCCTGGTTCAGGCGCACGCGCTCCTCTTCCAGATTATCAATCGGCCCGAGGTTTTCGTTTAAGCGTACCAGTTGGCTATCGAGGGTGATGCGGGCACTTTGGTAGCCCGCCAATTGTACGCGGTATTTAGCAATACTATCTCGTGCACCGCGGCCTCCATTTGTCCGATAAGCTTCAAGCTTGGCATTCGTGGAGGCTAAACTACTCTGCAGCGTCGTCATCTGCATGGACAGCGCCTCACTTTGCGCTTCCGTATTATAGACGCCCGATTGCTCCCGGAGCATTCGAATCCGGTCGTTAATTTCTCCCAAGTTTGCCTCGGCGGCTTTTATTTCCGTCCGGAGGCCCTCTGCACTACGCGCCTGGGTTCCCTGGATTAATGACAGACTGATTTCGTTGACTTTCTCCCGGGCAGCGCGTGCCATCTCTGCGGCACGGACGGGATCACGGTCCGTAACCTCCAACTCAATACCATCCCGGGAATTCTTCTCCACCTCGTAGTTATTCATGAACTCACGCCGGACGTATACGGGGGCTTTAACCTTTGTGCTGTCGATTTCGTACACCGTGTACAGATCAAACGTCTCTACCATATAATCGATCAGGGCATCACTTTCCGCTACAGACATTGTCCGATCGATATCGTCTCCGGTGCCGTAGAACTGCATTCGGCTGTTGTTATTACCGAATACCCCATCGATCGATACCTGATCGGGACTTATCGTTAAAAAGGTAGTTCCTGCCTTGAAGTAGGAGGACAGGAGCAAAGAAATAACGATTGCGAGCAATGCCCCGGCAGCCGTCACGTAAATGATCGGCATTTTCCATTGCCAGAGGCTGCGTATCACCCCGAGTAGATGAGCCGGTGGTGCCGGTGATGGTTTAGATTGGATCGCCATAGTGGTCGTTGAGGCCAAAAAGTGCGCAAAGGTACGCGTTAGTGGTAAGTCCGGTTTGTTTTCCGGGAGATAGATGCAGGACCATAGCAAAGTCTAAGTTTTCCAACGCTTCGAGTCGTCAGACGAGGTTTTTCCGGCTACGCCAGGGAAAAACAACGCGTCGGACGACCTCCGCTCTTACTTTGCGATAGCTCTGGAGATAGATGGTTTCGCCCGTGAAAATGTGGCCTGAGTAGCCGCCCCTCTCTCAGGAGTTGGTTGAAGGGCTACTAAAACCTACGAACTTTTCCATCCTTATCTTTGTGGTCCGGCCTTGGAACAAATAGCTTTCTGAGGCTCCATTACCCCAAGATTACCCAACCTGATGGCTACCCGAAACAAGCTCCAAAAGTTTGCCGAACTATTGACGCTCCCCAATGTATACGAGAGCTTTGACCCCACAAACCCACAGCTGCGGGGCATTAACAATGCCCCCGTTGACCTGAAGGGCAAATGGGCAAAGACACATTTTGGCAACGATAATCCCATCACCCTGGAATTGGCCTGTGGCCGGGGAGAGTATACCCTTGACCTTGCGCGCCAGTATCCCGACCGTAATTTCATCGGCGTAGACATCAAGGGCGCACGCATCTGGCGCGGCGCAAAAAATGCTGTCGCCGAAGGTTTGGACAATGCCGCGTTCCTCCGGACGCGTATCGAAGTCATCGCTGCTTTTTTCGCCGCAGGCGAAATTGATGAGATCTGGATCACTTTCCCCGACCCCTTCCTCAAAAAAGGAAAAGAGAATCGTAGGCTCACTGCTCCCCGGTTCTTACGGCAGTACCGTACAATGCTACGCACCGGTGGCATTGTCCACCTGAAGACTGACAGCCGGGAGTTGTATGACTGGACCGGAGAAGTATTTGCCGAACAACCCGCCGTTGAGGTTACCTACCGGGACCACGACATCTACAGCAAACCCCTCTTCATCCCCGAGTTAAGTACGGAGACGTATTACGAGAAGTTACACAAGAACCTGGGCAAAACCATCACCTACACCCAATTTCAGTTTGGCCCCGAAGCGGTAGACATTGTTGGCGGTAAAGGCATCCCTGGCGTAGACCTGGGCAACTCATAAAACAAGGGGAGTATATATACCCAAATCACTTTGCCTTAGGTATAATGTTATTATTCCGGCTTGCGGCAAGGAGCTCCTTCCTTTTCCCGTTTGAGCAGACATGCTCAGACACCTTATTCCTTTCTGCTGCCTGTTCGGACTAATCGGCTGGTGTACCCTTCACCCACCCGGCCCTACAACACATCAGCCACTGGCCGCAACACCCGTTGCCAGCAGCAGTTTTGACTTCGAGGAACTCACAGATCGGTCCTTTACGCTATTCCTCCGGGTATTTAAAGCTGAAGATGAAATTGAAGCATGGATACTTCCCCAGGACTCCGCACAATATCAATTGCTAACGACCTTTCCCATTTGTCGGAAATCGGGAACCCTGGGGCCTAAACGCCGGCAGGGAGACTTACAGGTCCCTGAAGGGATTTATCATATCGACCGCTTCAATCCTAACAGTAGCTATCATTTATCACTAGGCATCAATTACCCTAATGCTTCTGACCGTATCAGGGGATATAAACCTAAACTGGGAGGGGATATTTTCATTCACGGAGCTTGTGTCACCGTAGGTTGTCTTCCAATTACGGATCCGCTGATCGAGCAACTCTACGCCGTAGCGGAACAGGCCCGGAACAAGGAGATCCCGGTACACATATTCCCTTTCCGGCTAGATCGAGATTACGCCACAGCAAAAATATCCGATAGTCCTCACCGGGGCTTCTGGGAAGAACTGATACCCATCTATCGGTTTTTTGAAGATCAAAAAACACTTCCCCAAGTCACTATAACGGACGATGGCGCGTACCAAATCAAGTGATGAATCGGATCACGGGATGGGATGAAGGCGGGAACGCCGGTGCAAAAAGAGACCTCGAGAAGCCATGCGGGCAGGACATGCCAACCTCCCGCTGAATGCGCGTAAACGTTGTGATCAACCTCCCCGCAAATGCAGGGAGCTCCGACCTGCAACATGCAGACCGGAGCTCCCAAATCAAAAATCTAATCCTGTAGATTATACCTAAGTCAAAGTGATTTGGGACTTTATCACTTTGGCTTAGGTATATCAGACGCTGTACTAACGCTTAACGAATTTGATGGAGCGTGTTGCCTGACCATCGGTCAGGTGCAGCGAGTATACTCCGGGCCTGAGTGCACCTGTCTCCAGCGTGAAGCGCTGCTGACCGCCGGGTAAATCTCCCAACTGATGATTCAGCACATTGCGGCCCAAGAGGTCAAACACCTTAGCCTGCAGGTTGACGCCTTCAGGTAAACGCATGCTTACGGTAACCTGCTCTCCCGCAGGGTTAGGGAAGAGTTTCAGGTCTTCTACCCGCAATTCATTGCGCGTGCTGGTGGAAATAGCGCTGACCAATTGTAGGCCAAAGCCACCGGGTGCCTGAGTCGTCAAACGAGTTACTACCCGAATGTAAATGGTCATATTTTCATCGGTAGGCAAGCCCGTAATCGTGGAAGTAAGACCATTACGGTCTTCATTATCTACAAACAAACAAGTACCTACTACATCAGCGAGTGTATCCGTGCAGCTCGCGAAAGCTTCCACGAAGAAATCCGTAGCTGGATCATCTCCATCAGGGAAAATGCGCATCTGAATTGTATCATTCCGCTGGGTCTGTACGGTGTACCATACATCTCCCCAAAGGCCACCGGGGTTGAAAGGGGTACAGCTTGGCTCCACAAAAGTCGCCTCGTCAAAAGTTGCTCCGATGGTGGTCCCTACTTCAGCAAAATCAAAGTCATCCGCTTCCGCAGGAGTGATGATTTGGGTTTCGATTGCGTTAGCACAATCATCGTTGACCGGTGGCTCGGGTGGGTTATTATTGATCAGATCGAAGGTACCAAAGCCCTGCTCGTTACCGAAGCCTCCCAGACGGAGCAGGTAGGTCTCTCCCTGAGTCACGTTGAAGAACAAATCAGAGTGGAAGGTACCAGCGGGACAGTCAGGACCATCGTCATTACACCCGTAGAGATCTTCTGGTGCTGGGGGACAAGGAGAGCCGGGACGGTAAACTGCCATCCGGCTATCGTAATTGATCTCATCGCAGGTTGTCCATTGTACGGTGCCCGTAAAATCAGCCGTGTAGGTGTACCATACATCCTGAGCTACGGTCAGTGAGTTGAACTGGAAACAAGGGTTGCTACCGTCGTGGTCGGGGCCATCAGTAATGGCATTTATCGTAGTGTACTGCTGATCTAAACCGAGCGTAATTGGAATAGCGTTAACACAGGCATCATTATCGGGCACGTTCAGCTTGGTTAACCGTACGGTTCCTTCTCCCGAAGTGACCGGGTTGTCCTCATTAGCGAAACCACCAAGGCGGAGGATGTAGGTCTGTCCTGCGGTTGCGACAAAGACCAAATCGGACTCGGCGTTGGTACAGGTGGCAGGGCCATCATCATTACAGTTCACCAAATCATCGTTGGTAATTGCACAGGCATCCGTACCCAGGTAAACAGCCATGCGGCTGTCAAAAGCCGCCGTACCACAAGTGGTCCAGCTGTAGGTACCACTTTCGGTAGCTTCCCAGAAGAACCAGATATCGGCGGGAATGGAATCGTTTTCTGCCGGAGTGAAACCGGCACAACCCATGACCACTGGTCCTGCATTCGTGGCATCAATAGTGGAGAAGGGAACGTTGAGATCCGGAAGGATTTGTTCCGCGTTAGCACAATCGTCATTGGCTGGCTGAGCAAATGCCACAGCGGAGAGGAAGGCCAACAGGCCTGTCGAAAGTAAAAATCTAAGCATATTCAGTAAATGAGTGTGAAAATCTGAGCGGTATTTGCCAGCAATTTTGTCCTGAGGGCAATGCCAGCAAACGTAATACAGACGACAATATAATCGAAAACAGCCAAGCCAGCGAATATACCTGAATCAAATTTGCCTAAACACTCATACCCGAAACCTTAAGCCGCAACAGTAACCTGCCCAATCTGCAAATGAAAAGCCTGATCCGTTTCCGGGTACAAAGCAGCTAGTTTTTCCCGGTGGGTGAAGTAAAGAACATGAGTAATGGCCACCAGGTCGAGGTCCTCCAGACCGATAAAGGTCTTCAGTTTCTCTTCTGAGAAACTGCTAACCCGCATGACACCCGCAAAATCCAGGGCATGCGGCAGAAGCTGTTCCCGCAAACTATGCTCGACCGTGTAGAGCGCCCTGGCGTATTCATAGAGTCCCAGTTGCAAATACTTCTTCGGTTCTACCACCGACTTCAGGAATATGTTCAGGGTCCAGATAATTGCACCATCGCCTGCGTGTAATTCCGAGCAATGCAAAACATCATGTTCCGGAGAAGGAAAGTAATGGCGATAAAAGATGACGTTCTCAAAATCACCAATCAGGAAGTCTTCCCGGTAAAAGCTGATCGTTGCTGCGGAAGCCGCAACCATAATTTTTACGTCTTCAGGAAACTGTTCGATGGCTTGCCCCTGGATATCGGTTCCCTCCTTCAGCATGAAGGTGCGCCGCCGAAACTCCCGCTTCCCCTCCAATCCAAGTTTGCGGTACAAATCGAAACGCTCCAGTAGCGGAGCGAGGTCGACGGGAAGGTCCGGAGGATTTCGCAGCCAGTGCCACCAACGGATTTGCGGAGAGAGGGTGTATACCCCCGCCGCTGCAACGAGCGGCAAGACGATCAGAAGATCCGCACTCACCTCCGTCGTCAGACGTAGAATAAGCCCCAGTAAAAAGAGACACAAGCAGGAGAGATAGGCAGCGCGTACAGGATCCACTAATCAAGGAAGTTTGGGACAAGAACGGCAGGACTGCAATTGTTGTTGCCTTTTACGGGTACAGGCCGCCATCGATCCGGTCGGACACAAAAAATGAAAATCTTCGTTCTGTAAACCAGGCCTTTAGCTTAAGCTGAACAACAATTTTTGCAAAACATTTGGCGGAATCAATTTGTAGGCTGTAAATTTGCGGTCCAATTGGCAGAGACGTCTGCGATACAATTAATGGTGCGGTAGCTCAGTTGGTAGAGCAATGGACTGAAAATCCATGTGTCGGCGGTTCGATTCCGCCCCACACCACTCAAAAAGCGAAGGGATTCTGGCTTTCCAGTGTCCCTGTGTTATTTCTGCGAATACCATTCGCCGTCAAACAACTTACTGATGTTCATCAACCTCCATCATCATCACGCAATTGCGCCTTGCCAACCCGGCGAGCGGTAACTGCGTGGACGGAGCTTAACATCCACAAAATTATCCTCGAAGGTCCGTTGGCAACTCTGCCAGCGGACCTTTTTTGTGTTTAACGGCAACCTTTCCGGCGCTCTTCAATTATCCATCAACAACTCCAAAGAAACCAACATGCTTCCTCTCCGTATCGCCGTCCAGAAAAAAGGCCGCCTCCTCGATGAATCCATCCAGCTCCTCAAGGAGTGTGGCATCCGAATAGACAACGGACGCGACCAGCTAAAAGCCGCAGCCCGCAACTTCCCCATCGAAGTCCTCTACCTGCGCAACAGCGACATCCCCCAGTACATCCAGGATGGCGTTGCCGACATCGGCATCATCGGCGAAAACACCATCATCGAGAAGCAAAAGGACGTCCGTATCGTTCAGCCATTAGGCTTCAGCAAATGCCGGCTTTCGCTGGCAACTCCGAAAGATGCGCCATACAACGGCCCGGAAAGCCTCAACGGTAAGCGGATTGCAACCAGCTATCCCGTAAGCCTACAGCGATTCCTGGATGAAAACAACATCCAGGCAGACATTCACGAAATCTCCGGCTCCGTCGAAATTGCACCAAACATCGGCCTGGCCGATGCCATCTGTGACCTCGTATCTACCGGCTCCACGCTCTTCAAAAACGGACTGGAAGAACAAGACATCGTCTTAAAGTCAGAAGCCGTCATTGCCGCCAGCCCCAAAATGGACGCTACCCGTCAGGAGATTCTCGACCGGCTGTTATTCCGCATCAAATCAGTACTGACTGCCCGGGATAAAAAGTACCTGCTGATGAACGTCCCGACCGACAAAGTCTCCGAAGTAACCAAGCTCCTCCCGGGCATGCGCTCTCCTACCGTCCTGCCACTGTACGACCCGAGCTGGAGCAGTGTCCACACCGTGATCAGCGAAGGCAAGTTCTGGGAAATCATTGACCAGCTCCGCGACGCAGGAGCAGAAGGCATCCTGATTGTTCCAATAGACAAGATGATTGTCTAAACCTTTGCCCCTCGCCGACTAGGCCGGCGGACAAACCAACAACCGCAACCCTGCAACCATTGCAACCCAATGAAAACTTACAATAATCCTCCTCGTTCCGAATGGACCAAGTTACTGGAACGTCCCGCCAAAGACCTGAGCAACCTTCGTGGTCCGGTAGCTGAGATCATGCAAACAGTCAAAGAAAAGGGAGACGCTGCCTTACTGGACTTCACTGCGCGTTTTGACGGCGTGCCCCTCTCGGAGATGGCCGTTAGCAAGGAAGTCATCAATGCTGCCAGAGAGCAGCTCTCCCCGGCCTTGCGGCAAGCGATCAGCACTGCGAAGGAAAACATCGAGCGGTTTCACCTTGCCCAGCAGACCAAACGCACAGAGATCGAGACGATGCCAGGCGTGGTATGCTGGCGGGAGAGCAGGGGCATTGACAAAGTTGGCCTGTACATCCCCGGAGGGACAGCGCCCTTGTTCAGTACAGTGTTGATGCTGGCCGTTCCGGCCAGGATTGCGGGTTGCGAAGAAATCGTGCTATGTTCGCCTCCCAACCGGGAGACAGGCGAAATTCACCCGGCAGTGCTTTTTGCCGCCGGGCTTTGCGGCGTAACAAAAGTGTTTCGGATTGGCGGTGCTCAGGCGATTGCAGCCATGACCTACGGAACGGAAACGGTCCCGGCTGTTTACAAATTATTTGGCCCCGGTAATGCCTACGTAACCGTTGCCAAACAGCTCGCGCAGCTCGATGGGCTGGCGATCGACATGCCGGCAGGCCCCTCCGAAGTACTCGTGGGCGCGGACGCAGGCGCAAAGAAGGAACATATAGCAGCGGATCTGCTCGCTCAGGCAGAGCACGGTGCAGACAGTCAGGTAGTACTCGTCGTCAGCACCCCACAACAGGCAGAGGAGGTTCGGGCAGAAGTACTCCGGCAACTGGACACCCTACCCCGGAAGGCAATGGCCGCCCAGAGCATTGATAACAGTTTGATCCTGGTCTTGCCGCAGCAGCAAGATCAAATCGATTATATCAATGCCTACGCCCCCGAGCACCTCATCCTGAGCATGGCCGATGCCCGCGGCTTTGCCGCGAACATCACCAATGCTGGCTCCGTTTTCCTGGGCTATCACACCCCGGAGTCTGTGGGGGATTATGCCTCGGGCACCAACCACACGCTCCCGACCTATGGCTATGCCCGCAACTACTCCGGGGTAAGTCTCGACTCTTTCGTAAAAAAGATCACCTTCCAGGAATTGACGGCAGATGGCCTGCGGGCCCTCGGCCCGACGGTAGAGATCATGGCCGAAGCAGAAGAACTTCAGGCACACGCAAACGCCGTTTCGTTAAGATTAGCCGACCTTTAGGGGAAACCACTTCCCGCAACATGACGGCTCTCGAAATCGTAGAACTCCAACCTATCCTCCTGGTCGGCATCAGGAAAACAACTAACCTGGCAGCAAGGGCTATTCCTGCAATGTGGCGAAGCTTCCGCCCACAGGTAGGGAAAATAGTGACCTCCTCCCCCGGCTTCTACAACGTCAGCATCTATCCCGCCGCTCTGAACATCCGGGATTTCGGGCCGATGACTAATTTTGAAGCCTGGGTGGCTGTCGCCGCTCCCCGTGACCAGGGAATTCCGGAGGGAATGGAAGTGCTAAGCGTCGAGGGAGGGACCTATGCCAAAATAGAATATCGGGGCCTGGCGCAGAACTTCGGGCCCTTCGCAGCCCGGTTGTATGGCCAACTGATTCCGGAAGCGGGATACACAATCGATAATCAACGCCCTCACTTCGAGTACCTTTCCGAGCACTACCGGCCAGACGATCCGGAAGCAAGGGAAGAGGTATACGTACCCGTCATCAAAGCAAGCTAAAGTGCGCGGATTAAAAACGCGCTTCCCTTAGTCCTATCCACTGCACCTGCGGTCGCGCCCACCGTCTCACGCCTTACATAAACGTTATTTACCTATTGCCAGGGCCGGAGCTTGCTATCGGGTCGTTATCTTAAGGGCCAATTACCCTTCTAACACCACACCCGAAATGCTACGTCTCCGCTCAGCTTTTGTGCTATGCATGGCACTGATTCTTCCTGCCCTGCTCATCGGGCAGCGGATAACTACGTCTCCGGTTTCTGCTGCTAACGACATAACCCACAACTTACACTCAGGGCATGACCACGACGAAGCACAAGCACGTAAGCTAAAATTCATCGTTAACGAGGGGCAGTGGGCAGAACAGATCAGCTATGCTGCTGACCTCGGTGGCATTAATCGTCTTTACCTCGAGCGTGATAAATTCACTTTCTGGCTCTTCAACCCCGATCAATCGGCTGACCTCCATGATCAGATGCTCGCCCATCCCGGAAGTGATGATATTTTCAACTTATCCGGGCACGCTTACCAGGTGAACTTTGTCGGGGCCAACACCGCTGGCTTTGCCCCTGCGGACCGGAGTGAGAAGGGCGTCAATTACTTCCTGGGGAACGACCCCGAAAAATGGGCTAACTCCGTCTACAGTTTTGAGCAGGTCGTCTACGAAGAACTCTACGCTGGTATTCAGCTGGCAGCGTACAGCGAAGCGGGGAATTTCAAATACGATTTCATCGTACAACCACATACCGATCCGGGGCAAATCGTACTGCAGTACGAAGGATTGGACAGCTTAATGCTGGAAGCAGGTCACCTCGTTCTACACACCAATGTTGGCCCCATTCGGGAGCTACAACCTTTCGCCTATCAGCTAATTGAGGGGAAAAAAGTGCAGGTGCCTTGCGATTACCGTCTGCAAGCCAATCAGGTTACCTTCACCTTTCCTGCGGGCTATGACGATTCTCTGCCGCTAACCATTGACCCGACGGTAATCGGAGCAACGCTGGCGGGATCTGACGTCAGTCGTGCTTTCGGGCACAGTGCGACCTTTGACAATGCAGGTAACATTTATACCGCTGGCATCTCCTTCGGAGTAGGTTACCCGACCACCATCGGAGCATTTAGCGAGATGTATATGGGAGGGCTGGTTGACGTTGCCATCAGCAAATTCAATGCCGAAGGCTCCGAATTGCTGTACTCTACTTACATCGGTGGTTTAGACCGGGAATACCCCTACAGCACCGTGGTAGACGACAATGGTCAGCTTAGTTACGTCGGCAGCACACTCTCCAGTAATTACCCGACGTCAGAAAATGCCTTTCAAGACAATTATCGTGGAAATTCAGACGTGATCGTCACGAAGCTCAGTGCGGATGGGTCTCAGCTTGCCGGGTCTACTTTCCTGGGAGGACGAGGGGCGGATGGCGTCAACAACTCCCCTTTTTCTACTGGCAGTTCCGATAATTACCGCGGAGAGATCATCCTGGACAACTCAGGAGATATTTATATCGCTACCTGCTCCCAATCCACCGATTTCCCCGTCACGCCCAATGCCTTGCAACGGACAATTGACGAAGGCGGACAATTTGCCTTCGCTCAAGACGGCATCGTAGCCAAATTAAATAGTGATTTATCGACACTCTTCTGGTCTACCTATCTCGGTGGAGATGGCATAGACCTTTGCAGCGGACTACGCGTAACGGATAGCAAGGAAGTCTACGTAACTGGTTTTGCCGGAGGGGCAGACTTTCCGATGGCACCCGGCGGCCTGCGGCCGACGTGGCCGGGAGGCCTGGAAAATGCGTACGTCGTAAAGCTTTCCGCTGACGGTTCCAGCCTGACGAACGGTACTTTTTGGGGAACAACAGGAGAAGAAAAAAGCTACTTCCTTGACATCGACGAAGAAGACCAAGTACACATCTACGGCCTTTCTACAGGAGACATGCCCATTACTCCGGACACCTGGTTTGCCAATGCCGGCAGCAACCAATTCGTTTCGGCCTTCACTGCCGACCTGAGCACCTTGATCTACTCAACAGTCATTGGCGCTCCGGGGTCGACTCGAAATGATTTTATCCCCGTCGCCTTCATGGTCGATAAATGCAACGGTATCTACCTTTCCGGGTATTATGCCACGGCAGGGTTGCCGCTGAGTGACGACTTCGTCAATGGAAATGACAATTCCTTTTACCTCGCAGTACTGGAGCCCAATGCGACGGGCCTGATCTTCGGATCCTATTACGGTGACGCCAACCACGTGGATGGAGGCACCAGTCGTTTCGATAAAGGCGGTGTGGTTTATCAGGGCGTTTGCTCCTGTATTTTTGACAACCGTATACTCAACGTCACCAGTAATGCCTGGGAGACTTTCCAGGATACTGACTGTGACGTAGGTGTCTTCAAGATTGATTTTGACGTCGAGGTAGTTACGGCCGCAGGAGTAGCCAGTCCTGCTACCAGTGGTTGCCTGCCCTTAACGCTTGACTTCAATTACTCAGGCCGGGACGCAACCTCCGTGACGTGGGATTTCGGGAATGGAGACAGTGATACCGGCACACAGGTCAGCTACACTTTTAACGAAGCCGGGACCTACACGGTGACACAAATTGCGGCCTCCCCTACCTCTTGCAACCTTTCTGACACCTTTCGCCTGGAGATCGTTGTGCTGGACGGCAACTCCTCCCGAACATCGCTCTCCTTTTGCGAAGGAGCAGACATTACCTTCCTTGATGCTTCTGTTCCCGGAGCCACTTACAATTGGCAGGATGGCTCAACCGCTGCAACTTATCAGCCCGAAGAAAACGGCGTTTACTGGGTGGACGTAGCTGTTGGAGGATGTGCTCGTCGGGACTCCTTCATCCTTTCACCGCCGAGTGATCTTTTTGTTGAGCTAGGACCTGATCAACAGGTCATTTGTGATCAGTCATCAGTAACCCTGGATGTTACTCACCCTGCGGCGGCCGCTTATCGCTGGCAAAACGGCACAACCGCTCCGACATTGCAGACAAGTTCCGACGGAACTTATTCCGTAACGGTAACCGACGACTTCGGTTGCGAGATTACTGATGCCGTAACCATCAGTTTTCAAAACGCTGCTCCTGTATCCTTAGGCACCGACCTGGTCCTCTGCGAGGCAACCTCCCAGACATTGGATGTCACTACCGATGGAGTAAGCTATCGCTGGCAAGACGGTTCCGACGCACCAACTATGACTGTTGACCAGCCCGGCATCTACTGGGTGGAACTAGACAACGGTGGCTGCCTCTCCCGGGACAGCCTTGAGGCTGAATTTATCCCCCGGCCAAGCGCGACCATAAGTGCTTCAGCGACGATATGTTTTGACGAAAATGATGGCTTCATTTCAGCTGCGGACGTTTCCGGAGGGACTGATTTCACCTTCAACTGGTCTGACGGAGCTACCGGTCCTGAGCGTACAGGGCTCAGCGATGGAACGTACCAACTCTCCATCAGCAATTCATTTGGTTGCAGTAGCGAATTCATTCAGACCATAACCCGCGATGCTCCCCTAGACTTCGAAACTATCCTAATTACAAACCCTTGCTCTCCGGAAGAAGGAGGCATTGTTACAACCAGTCCGGTAAGCGGTGGTCAACCACCCTATCAATTTTCTATTGACGGGGAGACATTCGCGGACAATGCTGTTTTTGACGGCTTGAGAGGAGGTGTTTACGAGATTACGATCCAGGACGCTGCAGGATGTGTGGCAACCAGCCCCGTTACGGTTATTGAGCCACCGGTAGTTAGCATTGAAGCCGGAGCCGATCAACTAATCGACCTGGCGGACAGCACCCTGTTGCGGGGAACAGTATCTTCTACTGCTAACCTACGGTTTCAGTGGTTGCCTGCGGACATCCTCACCAATCCGTTTGCCCTACAGACTTACGCCCGGCCGTTGGCCGGGGCGACGACTTTCCGTCTTTCCGCGATCGACACGATTACGGGGTGTCAGTACACAGACTCCCTTACCGTCCGGGTAGACCGTAGCCGGAAGGTATTCCTTCCCAGCGCCTTTTCCCCGAATGATGACGGCATCAACGATCGCCTTTTTCCTCAAACTGATGCTTCAGTAGTGCTTGTAAACAACTTCCGGGTGTACGATCGCTGGGGCGGTCTGGTGTTCGCCGCGAGCGACTTCTCGCCAAATAGCCCGGAAACAGGATGGGATGGAAAATCACAAGGCAGCCTGATGCAGGAAGGCGTATTTATCTACACCATTGAAGTAACCTTCATTGATGGTGTAAGCAGTCTCTTCAAAGGTGACGTCCTGCTGATGCGCTAGTACACTACAACATAAAGTTCGCTTCATCGGACATGGTCCGTTTTTAGAATTCTCCGGTGCCAATAGCACCCTACCCTCCCTATGCGCTATCGGTATAATTAAGCACCATAAACACTACTGCACGCCTTCATTAAGCGGTCAAAAAACATCCGATCGTAACAAAATTCAATTCGACCCAACAACTTACTTGCAATATTTGATTCTCCAATAATCGCATTTTGTCATATTTTATATTTATTTTAACCCTTGCATCCCAATTCACACTATCTACTTCTCACTACCCCCCTACAACTATTACACCTACCTATTGAGTAGTCAGGTCCGGTAACCTAAGAAAAACGTCCAGTTACTCAACCCATCTAACCGCTCCTTTTCTGGACCGGGCGGGAAAATCTAAACTCATACCAACTTTTCGATCATGAAACAAAAACTTAAGATTTTACGCATAAGCATGGCAGCCTTAATGCTGCTCATGTTTTGTGCAGCGGCGCAAGCGCAGCAAACGGTCACGGGCAACCTGACGGACCAACAAACCGGCGACCCACTAATCGGTGCCAGTGTTTTCATTAAAGGGACGACCTCAGGCACCGTAACGGACTTTGATGGCAACTACTCATTACAGGCTAATGATGGTGACATCCTGGTTGTATCCTACACGGGGTATGCAACCCAGGAGATCGTAGTTGGCCCGGGGGCTAATTATAGTCCAGCATTAGCAAGTGGAGAGCTCCTCGATGAAGTTGTCGTTGTTGCCTACGGCAAACAAAAGAAAGCCACCGTAACCGGCGCCGTTGTTGGCGTCGAAGGAGGGGCACTTGAGCAATCCCCCTCCGTTAACCTAAGTGCTTCACTTGGCGGACGGTTACCCGGGGTGGTTGTAATACAGCCCAGCGGTGAGCCAGGAAATGACAACGCCCTCATTAACATTCGCGGACAGAACACATTGGGTAACAGTAGCCCGCTGATCGTAATTGATGGCATCCCTGACCGGCAAGGTGGTTTAGCACGCCTCAGCCCTCAGGACATTGAGTCGATTTCCGTCTTGAAAGATGCCTCCGCGGCTATTTACGGAGCCCGGGCTGCCAACGGTGCCATCCTCGTTACGACCAAGCGAGGTAAAAGCGGTAAGCCAACCATCAGCTACGACTTCAACCAAGGGTTTGCTCAGCCTACCGTGACGCCAGAAATGTCCAGCGCCGATGAATACGCCAACATCATGAATGAGCTACCTATCTATCAGACAGTCCCCGTTAACGAGTGGGGTGCTGCTTCACAGGCTATTCGGACAACCGGCACCTACGACTCTCCTACCCCAGGTGTAGGAACAATCAACGCAAACTTCAGCCCGGACGCAGTACGGCTCCACGGAGAAGGCTCAGATCCATGGGGGTTCCCTGACACTGATTGGTTTGATGATGCTTTCCGTACCTGGGCTCCGCAGAGCATCCATAACCTCTCCGTAAGAGGCGGCACACCTGCGGTGCGCTATTTTGCCTCCCTTGGCTACACCAACCAGGAGGCCTTCTACAAGAACACGGCTACCAACTACAAACAGTACAACCTGAGGATCAACCTTGATGCTGATGTGAGTCAGTACATCAAGACGCAGGTCGGCTTTACAGCCCGTCGTGAAGACCGGCGGTACCCCACTCAGGATGCCAACGCCATCTTCCGGATGCTGATGCGGGGACGCCCGACAGAGCCGGCAGTATGGCCTAACGGACTCCCTGGCCCCGATATCGAGAATGGGCAAAACCCAATTGTCATCACGACGAATGCCACTGGCTACGAAGAAAGTCCAACGGATTACCTGCAGGCAAATGGTTCTGTCACCATCACCAACCCCTGGATCAAGGGACTGGGCATCACCTTCTCTGGTGCTGTTGACAACAGCAATAACCGCAATCGCCGCTGGGAGACTCCCTGGCAACTGTATTTCTGGGATCGGGTAAGCTATGAAGCTGATGGCGTAACGCCTCTTCTCGAGGGTTCCATCCGCTCCTCCTTTACCGACCCTCGCCTCACCCAGAGCAATGCCTCTACGCTGAACACCAACTTATCTACCCGGATCAACTACGACACCAAGATTGGAGGCAACAACCTCAGTCTGATGGCCGGAGTTACCCGGGAGACCTTCTCCGGAGAGAACTTCTTCGCTTTCCGCAGAGACTTTATCTCTACTGCAGTAGACCAGCTGTTTGCTGGTGGAACCCTGAACCAAAACACTGGTGGTTCGGGCTACAACCGAGCCAGATTAGGATACTACGGCCGGGCCCAGTATGACTACCAGGAGAAATACCTCCTTGAGTTCATTTTCCGCTACGATGGTTCTTATATCTTCCCCGAAGAAGAGCGCTTTGGCTTCTTCCCCGGAGTCCTTGCGGGGTGGAACCTAACCAATGAAGACTTCTTCAACGTCAAAGGCGTCGACTTCCTGAAAGTACGGGCTAGTTACGGACAAATGGGTAACGACCAGGTATTCTTCCAGGGTCGTCTTCAGGAGTTCGCCTACTTGTCAACCTACGGATTCGGAGAGTTTCCGATCAACAGCGTTGTGGAAACAACGCTCCGGGAGGAACTGCTTGCCAACCCAAGCTTTACCTGGGAACGTGCCAACAACTTTAACCTCGGCCTCGACGCCATCCTGTTCAACAACCGGGTGGACCTTACCCTGGAGTACTTCGTGAACCGTCGCGACCAAATCCTGATTCAGGAAACGGGCTCTACTCCAGCAACCTCCGGTATCAATAGCCTTCTGCCGCCAGTTAACGCAGGCGAGGTTGAGAACAGAGGTTTTGAGTTCAATCTGGGCTACAACGGCAACCCCAACAAAGCATTCCAATGGCGCTTCGGCATCAATGGTGGATACGCTCAGAATAAGGTCATCTTCATGGATGAAATCCCCGGCGCACCGGATTACCAGTTAATGGAGGGCAAGCCAATTGGAGCATTCCTCGTTTACGAATCAGACGGTGTCTTCCTTAACCAGCAGGAAATTGACGCAGAAGAACTTGACTATAGTGCAGTAACTGCCAACCTCCTGCCGGGAGACATGAAGTTCCGCGATGTGAACGGTGACGGTAGAATTGACGGTGACGACCGGGTACGGATCAACGATAATGGCACGCCTACCTTCAACTACGGCATCAACTTTACTGCCAGCTACAAAGGACTTGATCTGACGATGCTCTTCCAGGGAGCTGCCGGTTCTTCACTGCGCGTGCAAACAGAATCCGGAGACATCGGCAACTACCTCAAATGGAGCCATGACAACCGTTGGAGCATTGACAACCCCAGTTCTGAGCATCCTCGCCTCGCCAGTCGCGGAGACACTTACTACACTGGTGGCAACTATGGTAACAATACCTACTGGTTATTCAGTAAGGACTACCTCCGCCTGCGGAATCTCGAGCTCGGCTACACCCTGCCTGCGTCAATTACCGAAGCACTTTCGTTGGGTAGCCTTCGAGCCTACATCAATGGATTCAACCTGATCACTTTCGACAGTCTCGACTTCTTTGATCCGGAATCAACCGCTGGTAGTGGAGTATACTATCCACAGACGAGAATCATCAATCTCGGCGTAAACGTAACTTTCTAAACTAAACAATAAAAATAGGCGTTACAACAAGAGGGCGTGTTTTCATACTCCTCTGATTAACAACTATTTCCCGAAAAATATCATCCGATTATGCAAATCCTAAAGCACGCCACCTGGAAATGGGTGGGCACCATGGGGGTCCTCCTCGTCTTGCTGACAGCCTGCAATGATGACTTCCTCAACACTGAGCCCCTGGATAGTATTTCCAGCGAAGCTACCTGGGCTGATGGTCCGTTATCTCAGGCCTTCATCTTCAACGTCTACTCCTATCTGGGGTACGGTGGCTTCGAAGAGCAAGGTCTTTCCTCCATCACCGACGAAGCGATGTTCACCCACGCTGGCCGTAACATTCGTCCTTTCAATGAAGGGACTGAAGACCCAACCAATACGGCATGGATGAGTGATACCTATCGCTGGGACCAGATGTACCTAGCCATTCGCCAGGCAAATGTTGCCATCAGCAGACTCCCCGAAGCAACTTTTGACGACACGGAGCTCCGGGATCGTCTTCTTGGTGAGGCACATTTCCTGCGCGCGTACTACTACCACCAGCTAGCCCGCTTTTACGGCGGTGTACCCCTGGTTGACCGCCCTTATGGCCTGGACGAAGATTACTCCGTCGCCCGTGCCACTTGGGCCGAGACGGTTGACTTCATTGTTGCTGACCTTGATCAGGCGGCAACCTTACTGCAAGGCAAGCCAGAAACCCCTGGCCGCGCTTCAGCCCTAGCCGCTCAGGCACTCAAATCCCGTGTACTACTGTATGACGCCTCGGACCTTCACCAGATTGACCAGGCCTCTGGTTTATGGTCAGGCTTTTCCGACATTGAGTTGGTGGCTTCCTCCGGAGACCAGGATGCCAAATGGCGCGCTGCGCGCGACGCTGCTCAGGTAGTGGTCAACGCTGGTGTTGGCTACAAACTTGACCTCGCCGGTCCCGTAGGGCCCGATGAAGGCCGGGACAACTACATCGCCATTTCCATGGGCGGAGGAAGTGCCGTTGCTGACGGTGCTGCTGCAGTGGAGCTCATTTTCCAGCGCACCGCAACACCTTTATATACCGTTGAGGACAACTGGCCACTAGGCGGTATCAACCACGGCATCAACAACGGTCCTAACGGCTACAACAACTGGGCAGGTAATACCCCGATCCAGCAGATGGTAGACGATTACGAAATGATGGATGGCTCAAGCTTTGACTGGGACAACCCCGAGCATGCCACTACCCCTTACGAAAACCGTGACCCACGTTTCTACGCCTCTGTTATGTACGACGGAGCAGGGTGGAAACCGCGGCCATCTGCTGCCTCAGGACTTGACCCCATGGATCAGATCCAGACTGGTTTTTACGATGATGGAGCCGGTGGAACCGTAAACGGAATTGACACGCGTTCTTCCTCCATCGAAAACTGGAACGGAAGCCGTACGGGATACTACCACCGTAAGTTTATCGACCCAAACCCTGCGTTGCCTGACAACCAATCCAACGCACAAGTGATCCCCTGGCCTTTCGTCCGGTACACTGAAGCAGTATTGAACTACGTGGAAGCCAGTATTGAATTGGGTGAGGAGGATGTTGCCCGCGAATGGCTGAGCAGAATCCGCTACCGCTCGGGTATGCCTGCCGTTACCGAAACCGGAGACGCCCTGCGCGATCGTTACCGCAACGAGCGTAGGATTGAGCTGGCCTACGAAGAACACCGCTACCACGATGCCCGCCGCTGGCTGATTGCCGAAGAGACACTCGGACGCATCATTGAAGTCGTCAATATTCGTGCGACCCTACGGCCTGGCCAGACTCCTCACGTCCCCTATCGCTACGATCCAAGTGTGTATGACTACACTTACACCGTAGTAGAAAATACGGAAAACGAAACCAGGACCTGGAACAATAAAATGTTCTACCGGCCAATCACCCGGGACGAGATTTTCCGGAATGAGCTGCTTGTCCAGAACCCAGGGTACTAAGCAACCCTACCCCTGATCGTTTCCTGACTTTCAGGTGCGCAGAAAACCCATCTTTTCTTCTCGGAAAAGGTGGGTTTTCCTATTTTACCCTGCCGTAGATACTACGGCACCTATCGATCAATATGCCAGCTATCATCCGTTACTTTTTCATTGCCTTTGGCTTCCTCTCACTGCTTCAATGTTCTGACCCGGCACCTGCGGCCGCGCCCGAAAATGCTACTGATGGTGCAACACCCCTTTTCACCCTCCTGGACGCCAAGCAAACAGGCATCGATTTCACCAACCAACTTACAGAGGGCCCCAACACCAACATCCTCGTTTACGAGTATTTCTACAACGGTGGCGGAGTCGCCGCTGGCGACCTGAATGGTGATGGTAAAACGGACCTTTACTTCACGGCCAACATGGCCGACAACAAGCTATTCGTCAATAAGGGAGATTTGCGCTTCACGGACGTTACCACCGCCGCTGGTGCCGGGGGCAGGCCCGGCCCCTGGAAGACCGGGGTGACAATGGCCGATGTAAACGCCGACGGAAAACTCGACCTCTACCTTTGTTATTCAGGGGCGCTGCCGGGGCCCAAACGCGCTAACCAATTGTTGATCAACCAGGGAAACGACGCTAACGGCATCCCCCGGTTTAAAGACGAAGCGCCCGCCTATGGACTGGCCAGTACAGCCTTCAGCAATCAGATGTACTTCTTCGATTACGATGGTGACGGCGACCTGGATGGTTTGCTCCTGAACCACAACCCAAAATCATTGCCCGTACTCAACGTCAATAAAACCCGGGAGCTGCTCAACGTCCCCGACCCTGAGCGGGGCCTGACCCTGTACCGCAATGACGGGAATCGGTTTAAAGATGTAACTACTGCGGCGGGGATAAGTGGCTCTGCGCTGAGTTACGGACTGGGCCTTGCCATTGCTGACATCGACCGGGATGGCGACCCGGACTTCTATGTCTCCAACGACTATGAAGTCCCCGACTACCTGTACTACAACAACGGTGACGGCACCTTTACCGATCGTTTGGGAGAGCAGATGGGGCACACCAGTCATTTCTCCATGGGCAGCGATATTGGCGATATTAATAATGACGGATGGCCGGATGTTTTCACCCTCGACATGTTGCCAGCAGACAACTACCGGCAGAAAATCCTGATGCCGGACGATAACCGGTCTAAACTAGACCTCAACCTGGCCAGTGGCTTCCACCACCAGACCATGCGTAATATGCTCCACCTGAACCAGGGCAATGGCGCATTTGCCGAAATTGGACGCCTGGCGGGCGTCGCGATGACCGACTGGAGCTGGTCTGCGCTACTCGCCGATTTTGACAATGATGGCTGGCAAGACCTCCACGTTACCAACGGCTACCTCAAGGATTACACCAACATGGACTTCATCAGTTTCATGGAAGACTACGTCGCACAACGGGGGCGGCTGCAGCGCGCCGACCTCAGGGGCATTCTGGAAGAAATGCCCGCGTCGGACATTCACAACTATGCATACGCCAACCGGAGGGACAATACATTCACAGACCGTACGGCAGCCTGGGGGCTCGCTCGTCCGTCTAACAGCAACGGTGCAGTATATGCCGATCTCGATGATGATGGTGACCTCGACCTGGTCGTCAATAATGTTAACCAACCCGCTTTCGTGTATCGCAATAACAACGAAGATCAACACTACCTTTCGGTACGGCTCGAAGGCCAGGGCGGTAACATTGGGGGAATAGGTGCCCGCGTCGAGATTACGACCGAAGGCCTGCGCCAAACCCGGGAGTTGTACCCAAACCGTGGGTATTTATCGAGTGTGGACCCTACGCTGCATTTCGGATTAGGGGCGCGGACGCAGGTGCAAAGTGTACGGGTTACCTGGCCGGATGGCTCCGGACAAACCCTGAACAACGTCGCGGCCGATCAACGTCTGCTACTACAGCAAGCAGAAACAGGCACTCCCCAAGGAGATGTACAGCCAGCCAAAGCGCCCCTATTTGTGGAGGTTCCTGCCCCTTTCGCGGCGCAAGACATCCCCTCCGGCAAGCGGGACTTTGACCAGGAGCCACTATTACCCCGGGAGTACTCTCATAGCGGGCCACTCCTCACTAAAGACGGACAGCTCACCAAGAAAAGCAGCACGGTAAGTGCCAGCACGCCTTCCCGCACCTTCCTTGGCAATGACTACCTTAAGGGGTCCTACCCCATGGTGAGTAATGTAAGCCTGACGATCGACGGAAACGAGCTTACCAGACTCCCCGAATCATTACGTGAAGCCCAAAAGATCACTGCGGCCACCTGGGGAGACTTGGACCGTGACGGCTCCGAAGAACTAATCATTACCGGAGAATGGAGCCCTATCCTAATTTATGCCGTGCAGGATGGCGACATTGAAGACGTTACCGACACTTACCTCCCGGGGCGTCACCATGGATGGTGGTCTGCGCTGCACCTATCAGACCTGAACGGAGACGGCCAGCCCGACCTCGTGGTCGGGAATCAGGGACTCAACAACCTGTTCTCCGCCAGCGAAGAGCAGCCCGTTGAACTTCACGCAGCCGACATCGACAATAACGGAAGCATTGACCCCATTCTGAGCTACTACGCTGCCGATGGCAAGCGCTATCCTGACGCCACCAAGGACGAGCTCCTCCGGCAACTGGCCGGACTGAAACGCCGCTACGTTTCTTACGCCAGCTATGCCAACCAGCAGCTGGACGAGGTATTCCCCAGCTGGCCGGACAATACCACTTACCTTAAGGCTACCCGTCTGGAAACCAGCCTCTACCTCAGCCAGCCAGACGGATCCTACAAACTGGCGGCACTCCCCCTTGAGGTTCAATATGCTCCCGTACACACAATTACAGCCCTGGACTACGACCAGGATGGGCATACAGACTTACTCCTTTGCGGCAATGACAGCCTCGAAAAACAGCGGTGGGGCAAAGCCGATGCCAACCATGGTATCTTATTGCAAGGGAATGGTAATGGTAGCTTTAAATATGTCCCTCAAGCTACCGCCGGCTTTCGTATTCAAGGAGACGTACGCAGTGTTCTCCAGATGAATGACCTCCTGATTTTCGGCCTCAGAGGCAAAGGCATTACTACCTATCAACTTCAGACAAGCATACAATGATGGAAATGGCAAAAGACATCATGAATACTCCGGCCAGACAGCCAGTGAATTCCGGTCATCAACCAGATGGAAACAAGGATTGCCCCCAGGATCAAAGCATGGCTTACGCCAGGACCCGGCATTCCTTCAGCAGTGTCTTTTTCTGGGCGCTCTTGCTACTGAGCACCCTGATTAGTGGTTGCAACACTACGCCAGCGTATACGGAAGCTGAAATAACTACCGTGTGGGCAGACATGACCCTGAAGCTCACTAAAGAGACCCCGGGAAACAGTCCGACCTATGCTTCCCGCTGCCTGGGTTACATCGGCCTGACCATGTACGAATCTCTGGTTCCGGGTCATCCCGGCAAGCGCAGCCTTGCCGGTCAGCTCAGTATGCTGGAGCGGCTTCCGGAACCTGACCAGGGGAGTGCCTACCATTACCCATTAGCCATGAGTGCGGGGCAGGCAGAGATATTACGGCGCCTGTACAACCACACCTCGGATGCTAACAAGGCATCCCTTGATTCGCTGGAATCTGTGCTGGAGGAGCAGTTGCGAAGTGACCTTTCGGCGGAGGTGGGAGATCGTTCCATTGCCTTTGGCAAACGGATGGCGCAGGCGATATTTGAATGGTCTAAAAGCGATGGTGGACACCGGGCCTACCTACGGAACTTCGAGAAGGGGATGGTACACCCCGACGTCCCAGGTGGCTGGAAGCCACCGTTGTTCGCCCAGTCGTTCAGCCACCATCCGTTACATCCTTTTTGGGGACAGAACCGCCCCTTTCTTCCCGCCAACTACCGCATGGAAGCCCCGGCTTTTATCACTTACGATACTGTCCCCGGCTCTCCCTACTACGAACAATTCCGTAAGGTCTACGAAGCCGACCTTGCCCTTACTCAGGAGCAAAAAGAGATCGCCCTGTGGTGGGGAGACGACCCCGACGAGACATTTACGCCCCCCGGACACTCCTACTACATTGCCAGTCAGATGCTGACTGACCGGGATGCCCCACTGATGGAACGTGCCGAAACCTACGCCAGGGTAGGCATTGCCGTAGCCGACGCTTTCATCAACTGCTGGAAGTGGAAATACCAGTTCTTCAGCGAACGCCCCAACACCTATATCCCTACGGTGATTGACGAAGAATGGGAATCCTTCTGGCCTGACCCTCCCTTCCCGGCCTTTCCCTCCGGCCACGCCATCCAGGCAGCCGCCGCCGCTACTGTTCTGGAAGGCCTGCACGGCCCCGACTTCACTTTCACCGACCGGAGTCACCTCGGCCGCCCGTATGACGAAGAAAGAGAAACAGGTTGGAAACCACGGACTTTCACCAAGTTCTGGGACGTAGCGCTGGAAACCGCAGACTCCCGATTCTACGGTGGCATACACACGCCGCAGGACAATAACCGGGGCCTCGAAAAAGGCCAGGAAGTAGGCACCAACGTAAACCAGTTGCGGTGGAACCAATAACTATTGATCGACTCGAGAAACACCCTGCATGACATCCCTCTCCTATCGTTTACTGGCCCTTGTGCCCTTGCTGTTACCGGGCTTTTGTACTACTGCCTCCGCGCAAGCGCAGTTCACCGACGTAACGGATTCCTCCGGCATAAAGCACGAGTTTGTCGTGATGGAAGGCATGTTCGGAGGCGGAGCCTGTGTTCTTGACTTTAACAAGGATGGTTTTGAGGACATTTACGTCACCGGGGGGATGGTAGACGATCAACTGCTCCGCAATAATGGCGACGGAACAATGACCAATGTTTTTGTTGGCTCAGGCCTCGAGTTCACCCGCCGCTTCGTTACGCAGGGTGTTGCGGGAGCAGACGTCAACCGTGACGGACATGTAGACCTCTTTATCACTACCATTACCTCCCGTGACAGTGCCCGAACCATCCCGCGTGCCCGCAACTTATTATTCCTGGGACAGGAAGACGGTACCTTCAAAGAAGTAACCGATGCCTACGGGCTTACCCCACTCTATTCGTTCAGCACTGGTGGCAGTTTCGGAGATTTTAATGGTGACGGCTGGCCAGACCTCTTTGTCGGCAATTACTTCCTTGAGTACGAAGGAAAACTCAGCGTTATCAGCGATGCTACCATTGTAGGAGCCAACCAGACAGCACGCGACTACCTGCTACTCAATGAACAAGGGAAAGCGTTCTCCAATGTCTATGACGACTACGGCCTCGACCACCGGGGCTTCGGCTTCGGGGGGCTTTTTACGGACTTCGATAATGACGGTGACCAGGACCTGATCGTGAACAATGACTTCGGTTACAAGGCCGTCCCCAGCCTCGTGTACGAAAACCGCTACCCCAAAAAGAGGTTCGTCGACGTTAGTGACGAACTCGAACTTGATCTCCGGATCAACGCCATGGGCTCTGCTGCCGGCGACTACAACCAGGATGGCTGGCTTGATTACTACATGACCAATATCCGGTTCAACCGCTTTATGGTAAGCCAGCAGGGAGAGGCCCCATTTGAAAACATGACCAAAGCCTTAGGCATGAACTTTGTCTCCATCAGTTGGGGGGCGAACTGGGCTGACTTTGATCACGACGGCGACCTCGACCTCTTTGTCAGCAACGGAGACCTGAACCCTAACTGTGTTCCCATGGCCAACTACTTCTTCGACAACGAAGGAGACACTTTTGCGGAGATTGGTCAGTTGAATGGAGCCGGGGACTACGGGATTGGGCGGGGGTCGGTGTTGTTTGACCTTGAAAATGATGGTGACATGGACGTGTTCGTCGTCTGTCAACGTCCGGTGCTACCTAACTATCCCGTGTCCTCCTTCACTCGCTTGCTGCGTAACGATGCCGCCCCGGGGAACTGGTTGAAAGTCGCCTTGAAAGGGCGGGAAGCAGAAAGTCAGGGCCTTGGGAGTCGGGTTACCGTCTTTAGTCAGGGCCGGCAGCTGATCCGGGAGATTGATGGAGGTGGCAGCAGCCACCTCTCGCAGAACTCCGTCATCGCTCATTTCGGTTTGGGCGAGGCCAGCACGGTCGATTCGGTTTTGGTCTCCTGGACTGGCGGAGAGCAGCAGTTGCTTACCAATGTTCCGGCCAACCAACTCCTCATTGTGGAGGAGGCGGCGCGGACGCAGGGAGCAGGGTTAGGCTGGTGGAGCTATGTGCTCGGCAGCATATTCGTCGGTGGCCTGTTGCTGGTGATTTGGCGTAGACGGAAGACCGCCTAGCCTAGATGAGCGAAGCACCAAAGACATCTGCTGAACCCTTTTGAGAAAAATGGCATTCAATGCTTAGCCCAACCTGCAACTGCGTCGGAAACAGGTGCCAGCTGCTGCGTCAGTACGCTTGCTTTTCCAGTCGGTTCTTTTCGGGCTTACATTGCCTGAACTTCCTACCTTTGCACCCGCGTTCGCGCCCTGTTCTTTGCGGCCTGCATCGCTACCAAAAATACGCGCAACATGAATTCGTTAATCTGGCACCCTCGCCTCAACTGGCTACGCACCAAGCGCTACGGCTTGGCTGGGAATGCTCGGTTGGCACGCGGAGTCTCAGATCTCTTCGCGAAGGTCCTGGTGGACAAAGGGAAACACCATCGTGCCGACTAAGGCACCATACCCTTCCCTTCGATTTCTTTTCTGGCCTAAAGGCTACCCCACCCCTTCCTCAACGAATAAGCATGACAACCACTACAACCAACTGGACACAAGAAAAAATTGAAAGCCTCGTACGGCCTAACTTGCTTGGGCTTAAAGCTTACTCCAGTGCCCGCTCAGAATTTAAAGGCAAAGCAGAGGTACTGCTGGATGCAAACGAAAGTCCCTGGCCTACCGGGCGTAATCGTTACCCAGACCCCCTGAGTACAGACCTCCGCGAAGCACTCGGTAAGTTCAAGGACTTCGACCCCGCTCAGATCGTTTTTGGCAACGGCTCAGATGAGTTGGTAGATCAGATTACGCGGGTATTCTGCAACGCCGGCGATGCCGTACACGCGTTACCGCCCACTTTTGGCATGTACAAAGTTGCCGCCGGCATCGCCGGCGCTGACTTCCGTCAGACCACCCTATCGCCAGACTTTACCATCCCGGTTGACGCGCTAAAGTCTACCTGGGACGAAAAGAGTAAAATCCTCTGGCTCTGCAGCCCGAACAACCCCAGCGGTAACGCCATGGATCCTGCGGTATTGGAGGATCTGATCCGAACCTTCCCCGGCATTGTCGTTTTGGACGAGGCCTACATTGACTTCGTTCCGGAGCGAAGCTTCCTTCCTCGCCTGGCATCTTTCCCAAATCTGATCATTACCCAGACGCTGAGTAAAGGCTGGGGAATGGCAGGCATTCGTCTTGGAGCGGCATTTGCCGCACCGTTCATCATCCGCATGCTGAACACCATCAAGATGCCTTATAACATCAATGTACTTACGACCAGCGTCGCCCTTGAGGCACTACACCAACCGGCGCTTATGCAGGAAAAAGTGCAAACGCTAATCGCTGAGCGCAAGCGTTTAGAAACCGCTCTGGCCGCCTTGGATTGCGTCGATTACATTTTCCCTTCCGTTACCAACTTCCTCCTGGTACGCTTCAAGGACGCTGCTGCTGCCTATCAGTACCTTTTGAGCAAAGGCATCGTGGTAAGAAACCAAAGTTATCAACCGAACGCTGACAACTGTCTGCGCATCACGGCAGGCCTGGCAGACGAAAACGACCGGCTGCTGGCAGCGCTCGCTTCATTCCCCCAATAAGCGCTTTAAACCAACCGATTTCCACCGGTTACCATCCGAGTAATATGGCCCAGAAAATCCTTTTTTTAGACCGGGACGGCACCCTCATCCTCGAACCAGAAGATTACCAGGTCGACCACATCGACAAGCTAAACTTCTACCCCGGCGTGTTTCGCTGGTTAGGCCGTATTGTCCGGGAACTTGACTACCAGCTCGTCATGGTTACCAATCAGGATGGTTTAGGAACTGAAAGTTACCCGGAAGACAACTTCTGGCCTACGCATAACGCTATGCTGCGGGCGCTTGAGGCAGAGGGAATCACCTTTGTGGAACAGGTGATCGACCGGACATTTGCTGCCGACAACCAGCCCACCCGGAAACCTGGTACCAAGCTGGTTGAGCACTACATGACTGGTGAGTACGACCTCGCTAACAGTTACGTTGTAGGTGATCGGCTTACGGACATTCAGTTAGCCAAAAACATGGGTGCCCAGGGGATCTGGATTGCCACCGATCCCGAATTAGGGGCGGATGAACTCGATGCGGATCAACTCAACAGCCTTGACGCCACGATGGCCCTCCGAACGACTGACTGGGAAGACATCTACCGTTTGCTCAGGCTCAATTCCCGTACCGCCAGCGTCCGCAGAACCACTAAAGAAACGGACATCCAAATTGAGTTGGACTTGGATGGTACCGGTAAAACGCAAATGGATACTGGACTTGGCTTTTTTGACCATATGCTCGACCAGCTTGGCCGGCATTCCGGCTGTGACCTCGCGGTCACCGTTAAGGGGGATCTTCATATAGACGAGCACCACACGATTGAGGATACCGCTATTGCTTTAGGAGAGGCCTTTGCGCAAGCACTAGGGGACAAACTCGGCATTGAGCGGTACGGCTTCAACCTCGTCATGGACGAGGCAACCGTTGACGTACGCCTTGATTTCGGGGGGCGCCAGTGGTTGGTTTGGGACTGTGAATATCGCCGCGAAAAAATTGGTGATATGCCGACCGAAATGTTCCATCACTTTTTCAAATCCTTCACCGATGGCGCGCGTTGCAACCTCGCCATTAAAACGAATGGTAAAAACGAGCACCATATGATTGAGGCCACCTTTAAGGCCCTCGCTAAATCGATTAAAGCGGCTAAGCGGCGCGACGTCGACAATATGCGGTTGCCGTCAACTAAAGGAATACTCTAGCGGTTTATCAGCACACCGATTAAGACGTAGAAAATCGTATGATAGCAGTAATTGATTACAATGCCGGCAACATCCGCTCCGTCCTGTACGCACTGGAAAGGATTGGCGTTCCGCATATCCTAACCAGTGATCACGATGAAATCCGGAATGCCGACAAGGTTATCTTTCCCGGTGTCGGCGCTGCTGCCAGCACGATGGACCATTTGAATACCACAGGGCTCGCAGACCTGATTCGTTCGCTCCAGCAGCCCGTATTTGGGATCTGCGTCGGGATGCAACTATTGTGCAGCCACAGCGAAGAAGGCGACGTACCCTGCATCGGAATTTTTCCGGAGAAGGTTAAATTATTTCGGCCAGACAACGGGGACAAGGTGCCCCATATGGGCTGGAACAATGTTGAGCTGACGGACAATAACGACTGGGTTTCCCCGGGTGTCGACGGAGACTATTGTTATTACGTACACAGCTACTACGTTGAGCCTGGCCCACACACGATCGCCACGACCAATTATGCCGGAGTAACGTATGCGGCCATGCTACGTAAGGACAACTTCTATGCCGCTCAGTTTCACCCCGAAAAATCCGCTCAGGCAGGGGAAAGAATCATTCGGGACTTTCTCAGCGTAAGCAATTAACGGGAACTACCCTGATCATTGATCCATGCCCGATTTTATCTATACCGACAATCCGCTGGCGATCCACTACGCTATTCCCGGCTTCATCATGCTCTTACTGCTGGAAATTGGAATAGCGAGCTGGGAGAGCAGGGATTGGTATGAGACGAAAGATACGCTCAGTTCACTTTCGATGGGTATCGGCAATGCCATCATCAGGCTCTTCACCAAACTGATTACAATTGGTTTCTTTTTCTTCCTGTATCAGTTCCGGCTATTTGATCTTGGAGCCAGCTGGTGGGTTTGGGTACTTTGTTTTTTTGCTGAAGACCTGGCTTATTACACCTTCCATTGGGCAAGCCATACCGTGCGCTACTTTTGGGCAAGCCATGTAGTACATCACAGCAGTCAGAAGTACAATCTGGCTACGGCCCTGCGGCAAACCTGGACGGGATCTCTTTCAGGAGCATTTATTTTCAAAGCTTGGCTTCCTTTACTTGGCTTCCACCCCATCATGGTTGCTATTTTTGGCAGTGTCAGTCTGATCTATCAATTTTGGATTCATACGGAGGCAATTGATAAGCTGTGGCGGCCGCTAGAGTATATCTTCAACACACCCAGTCATCACCGGGTACACCACGGTAGCAACGTTAAATACCTGGACCGCAACCATGGCGGAGTACTCATTATCTGGGACAGGCTTTTTGGCACCTTTCAGGAAGAGGAGGAGCGCCCCACCTACGGGTTAGTCCACAACATTGAGACCTACAATCCACTACGCATCGCGACCCACGAATGGGTCGACTTATTTCGTGATGCCTGGAACGCTCCGGACTGGCGTAGTAAGCTGGGCTATGTTTTTGGTCCTCCGGGCTGGAGCCATGATGGCAGTCGTTCCACCAGTGCCCAACTCCGGGAATCGGCGATGATACGGGCCAGGAAAATGGACAATACTTCATCAGGCAAGGAGAACGCTTAGTTCCTGTCTGAGAATGGCCGGCAAGTTGCATCAGCCCTTACCAGAAAACTACCTTAACGCTTATATCTTATTTCCTTGCGTATATTTGTGGTACGTAAGTGCATTACCATAATGTCCTTAGAACCGATTTTAAGTATTTATCCCAATAACTAATTTTGGCCCCGTTTTCGCAGCGGGGCGGGCCTTCTGGCCCGCTACATCCCTTTGTATCTACAGCCAACCAACGTAATCTCACGCACGGAATGAACCGTATTTTATCTCCCCTACCTCAAGGGTGGTGCAACCTGTTTGTAGTTTGTCTCCTCGTTCTTTCGGGGCAAATTCTTAACGCCCAGGCCACTCCTTTCTTCCTCGACTCCGCTCCCGCCGACGCAACAGCTGACTGCTTTGGCAACGCCCGGAACGAAGGTCCACTCAGAGCTGTCATTCAAGTTGCTCCGGCAAGATTTGATACCATTCTGGTCACTGCCGTGGACAGTCTTTCTGCTCCGGAGGCGCCCTGTGTTGGTGGCTCGGTATTTTTCATCTGGACGGCACAGGATTTCACCGGAGACGCCGTACGAGAAATACAAGAAATAACTTTTGGGCCTCCTCTTCCGGACTCCGGGCCTACCATCGTCCAGAGCTTACTCCCCGCACTCAATGACACCGTTGACTGCCGGGCGGTTAATCTTCCGGGAGCCGCGGATAGTTACGTACGCTGGATAAGCGATCGACGTGACGCAGTTGCCCTTGCCGCACGGCAGGGCTGTGCTCCTATCGAATCCATCGATGACGATGCTCCTGATGAGTTATCAGGCTTTGATTGTAACGATCGTCTGGAAGTAACCTTTACCGTTACGGACCTTTGTGGCGAGATGGACATGGTCGTTTTCAGCTACAACACAGTTGACACCGTCGCCCCCCTAATCTTGGGCGTAACCAATGACACCATTCGGCTCAGCTGTACGGATATGCTGCCTGACCCTACGGTTTCCCTGCAGGATTGTGATACTATTCCAACACTCGTCGTTACGGAACTCAGCACTCAGGTATTTGACGGATCGTGCCAGGAATACGAGTATGACGTTGTCCGTAACTACACCGCTACCGACGCCTGTGGCAACATGAGCACCGTAACGGTACTATTTGAAATTCGGGATATTGAAGCCCCTACCTTCCGGACACCCATCCGGGCCCGGATCGAGTGTTCCGAAGACCCTTACGACCTCGACGTAACCGGACGCCCCAGTGAGCTGAACGACAATTGCACTCCCGTAGACAGCCTGGAGGTCTCCTTCACCGATGAGATCATCAGTAACGGTATCTGTAGTGATGCCTTTACTATTCGCAGGGCATGGCGGGTTACTGACCGTTGTGGAAACAGTCGCGTTCGGGTACAGGAAATCAACATTCGGGACGAGCGCACTCCCTTCTTTGTTGCTCCACCTGCTACCGCCTCCGTCAACTGTGCGGATTACCTCAACACCGCCCTGACCGGAGAGCCTTTCAACCTGCTGGACAACTGTGACGAAACGGTTAACCTCTCCTTTGAAGACGACACTATTGCCTTCATCTGCCCCGGCAACTTCACCGTAGAGCGTACCTGGCGGATTTTCGATGACTGTCTCAATGATGATTTCGTTTCTCAGATCATCACCGTAACGGATACAACCGGTCCGGTCTTCACCACTGCACCAAGTGATCTCACCTACACCTGTAATACGGGAGCGGGGGTTACGAGTCAGCGGCGGGACTTCCTCGAGTGGCTCAACAACCTTGGTGGTGCAACTTTTACCGACGGGTGTTCTCCGACGGAGAACCTCGATTTGCAGGTAGTCGTTTCCGGCACCAATGACGCACCGACATTTCCGGACATCAATTGTACTGGTCCTGACGGGCTGGTACGTTTCCTCTCCATTGACCTCATCCTGACGGATGAGTGTGGCAACGTAGCCATTGAGACGATGGAGTATCGCCAGATTGACGAGCTCCCCATTCGCCTACTCTTCTGCCCTGATAGTGAAGTGATTTCGACCGACCCTGACATTTGTGAGGCGGCAGTAGCCTTACCTCCTCCCGTGATTCAGGACCAATGTTCTGACGGACTACCGTTCCAAATCGTGATGCGCGACACGCAGGTGGTAACGAGCCAGGCAATGAACCAGGCAGATCTTGGTTCCGTCCCCGTTGACCCAATCGTGTTCAACCTTCCGGTAGATATTCCGCTGCCCGTAAATGCCTTCACCATCGGCATGTTCACCATCACGCTGGAGAACGTCGACGCTGAGGGAGAGGAAGAATTCTTCTTCATCTACGGTGAAGACGGTGCCCTGCTTGGCACTACTGAACGTGGCACCGTTCAGTGTGAAACGGTGGTAACAACGGATACCATGCCCACCTTCCTCTTCACAAAATATGCCCGTGACGGTATCGTCACGCTTACCCTCGTACCCAACATTCCGGACGATCGGCCCGGAACCTTTGCCGTGAACAACCTCTGCGAAGGCGGTACCATTGCCAGGGCGGAGCTGATCCAGCCCGTATTCCGGCTCACAGAAATCACCTACGAAGTAGATATTGATGGCGCAGGCTTTGAAATAATCGATCCTGTAGATACTGTCTTCACCTCGCTTGATCTTGGTTTTCACCAGATAACATACCGGGCTACCGACTGTGGCGGAAACACCGATGAATGTGTGTTTACCATCACGGTCGAAGACCGTGAACCTCCCGTTGTTACCTGCCCCGAGGACATTGACGTTGTTCTGGCATCCGATAGCTGCCAGATCACGCTCGAAATCCCCGCCCCACCGGCAGTAACGGATAACTGTGAGCCGTACGAGCTCACCTTTGAAGAAACCGGAGATCAATTCTTCCCCTTCTTCTTTGATCCTAACCTGGGCACCTTCCTGGCTGGCGAGACCAGCTTTACACTTAGCCAGGCGCCACCAAACCCTCTGGACAGCATTGACCTGGATGTTCGCCTGACGGGTGCATTCTCAAACCAGCGGGCAATTATTGACGTGGTACTCCCCGACGGCACCATCATCGGCTCGTCCGAGCAAGGGGTTGCCACCTGCGACAGTACGGGAACCTTCCGGGTCCGCCTGGCGGGCACCGACTTTGCGGCTCAGGCACTGCCTTCCGGAGAACTCACGTTGAACCTGCGTCCGCGCCCAGTTACCGTTCCACCTGCTACGTCCGGAGACGGCATTACTCCTTGCCCGCCTAACGGAGTAAGTAGTGACGGTGGTACTGATGGCATCACCCGAGCGAGCATTTCGGTGACTTACCGCGCGCTCTATCCGGATTATTTTACGACTGGTGCGACAGTAACACCACTCACCAGCACCTCCCCGGAGCAACCCTTGCCGGTAATTACCTTCAACCAGGGACTTACCCAGTTCTCTTACATCGTAACGGACCTGGGAGGCAACGCCGACACCTGTACGATTGCGGTGATGGTGCGTGACACTACCCCTCCCACGGCTATCTGTCAACCAACGACTATCTTCGTTGACCCCTCCGGCCTCGAACCAATCACCGTTGACCCCGCGACCATTGACAATGGCAGTTTTGACAACTGTGGTATCGATAGTTACGTCCTTGCCCCGAACACCTTTGACTGTGCGCAGTATGGTGAGACCGTAGACGTAACCCTGACGGTAATGGATGCCTCCGGTAATACCACCAGCTGTACGACCATCGTCAGTATTGCTCCACTGGAGCCCCAGCCTACGGCAACCACTTCTGTTTGTGGCGGAGATACTCTGCGGCTTTTCGCCAACCCTCCAACCGTTGCTGACCCCGGCCAGACAGTTTACACCTTCCGGTGGTTCAATCCCGAAGGCGACCTGATCAGTACGCAGGAGAACTTCTTCATCCCGGGTATTGATGAAGATAGCGACGGTGCCTACAGTGTCGTCATCCGTGGCATCACCGGTTGTGAAGCAACCGGCATTGTAAATGTTGCCGTTGGAGAGATCCCCGCTCCTCCTACCATTACGGCACCTGCTGAAGTTTGTATTGGAGAAACGGCCAGTCTCACCTCAGTATCCGTTTACGCGGGCAGTGTGCGTTACGAATGGTTCCGCGGTCAGCCAGGAGCCGGTGTCTTTGTGGGAGAAAGCAATACAGCCACCTTTGGCGCACCCTTCGCCAATGGCGCTGCCTCCGGACAGTTTTATGCCATTGTATACGTAAACGGTTGTCCCTCTGCTCCTTCTAACGTAGTCACGGTAGGAACCACAACGCAGCCAACCGCTTCTGTTACCAACAATGCCATCCAGGCCTGTGAATTGGGTGAAGCTACCCTTAGCGCAGTGGCCACCCCTAACGTTGAGTATCAATGGACCGGCCCCAATAACTTCTTTGCTGTTGGTCAGGACATTACCATCTCAGACCTTAGCATTAGCGATGCAGGAACATACTACCTCCGTACCGTCCGGTCAGAGGGCTGTTTCAGCCAGCCAGACTCTCTCGTCTTGGTTGTTAACCCCGCAGATGCTCCGACATCACTACTACCAACGCCTACGGTCTGTCCTTCGGACACCTTAGAATTAGTTGCCGCCGATGCCAGCGGGATTGGCTACATCTTTATTGGTCCTACCGGTCAATCGTTCGAGACCACTTCCGCCACCCTCAGGGTGGCTCCAATTACGGACGCTGCCATCGGGCAGTGGCGGGTACGTATCCTGCGCAATGAATGTTACTCCCCGCTGAGCGAGCCCATTTCTATTAGCCTTGGTGTAAGCCCCGTCGCGGGCACAAGCACTATTCCGGACCCGGTATGTGAGGGCAACGACCTCATCCTGCAAGGCAGCAGTAATATCGCAGGAAGTACTTACGATTGGACGGGACCAAACGGCTACACGGCCAGCGGGATTGCCCCTATGATTCCGGAGGTTACGGTAGCAAATGCCGGTCAGTACATTCTGACGGTTACCTCACCAACCGGATGTTTCTCGCGAGATACCCTTGACGTAGCAGTGTTACCGGGCATCCGGATCGACTCAATTGTGGTGACCTCAGGTAATTGTTTGCAGGGCGGAGAGCCCGTTAGTCTGAGTGCCGCCATTAGCCCGGCACTACCCGAAGGCTATACCTACCAATGGAGTGGGCCCGAAGGGACCAGCACCGCGGAGGTTTTCGAAATCCCCAGCGTAAGTCTTGCTTCTAACGGAACCTACACCCTATCGGTAATCAACCCGGCAGGATGTGTCTCGCCACGTTTCTCCATGCCGGTAGAGTTTGACTTTGCTCCTTCCTCTCCCGTACGCCCGTTTACGGATAATGGCGCTACTTCCATATGTGAAGGAGAAAGCCTGACGCTACAAACCAATGACTTTGGCCCGGGAACAACTTACCTGTGGGGCCTCGCCGATGGCACCAATATCCCCACCCCCACTAATAGCCTCACCATCGAGAATGTTGCCGCAGACCTTTCCGGCAGTTACAACGTACGCGTACTGCGCAATGGCTGTGCTTCATTGCCATCCGAAAGCCGGACCATTACGGTGACTTCGATTCCACAACTGGTAGTCACGGCCAATGACCCCGCATGTTCCGGGCAGGAAATCAACTTCCAGGCTACGGACATTGCCGGAGCGACGTACTTCTGGGAAGGCCCGAACAACTTTAGTTCCAGCTTGCCAGACCCTACCATCGTCAGTGCTGACGCGAGTGTCCACGCTGGCACCTATAGTGTTGTGGCTACCGTTAATGGTTGTTCTTCAGACACCATGCGGATTGAGGTTGAAGTCCGGCCAACACCCCGCGTGCCGGTAGCATTACCGATCGACCCGATCTGTATCAGTGACCCCGAGTCTGTTCTTACGCTCTCGGTAAACCCCAATACGGCAACGGCTGGAGCTACCTACCAGTGGTTCATTCAAAATGGAATGGTTGCCGTGGGCACACCGACGACGGACCTCGACCTCAATATTACAGATTTTGGTCTTTTCGCCGGTGGAGGGCTGTTCAGCTTCCAGGTTAACGCTATTGCTGACGGCTGTGAAAGCCAGCTATCTGCCCCCATCAACATCAGGCTCGACGAGGCTGGCAACTCCGTGGCTAATGCCGGACGGGACACCATTGTCTGTGAAGGCATTTACCTCCTGGAAGCAGGTCAATTCACGGGCGGTACCGGGCGCTGGACGCTGGTGCAGGGTACGGGTGATATAAGCATTGCGAACCCCGGCTCGCGTACTACGGCAGTCTCCGGACTAACCGAGCAGGGTGCTCCTTACCAGTTCGCCTGGACGCTCTCTAATGGCAGCTGTATCAACTATTCTACTGACACGGTTACCATTGACGTAACCAACGGAGAAGAAGCTATTGCCGGAGATAACATCCTGGCCTGTATTGGCGAGGACCTCCGCCTGGGTGCCACTCCTACCATGCTGAACGGCAGCCAGGGGCTTTGGTCTCAAGGTCTCGCACAAGAGATTTTGGGTGTGGTGATTACCGATCCGGAAGATCCCAACACCCTCATTACCGGCATACAGGCAGACAACGTCTATTCCTTTACCTGGACCGTAACGAGTAGCTGTGGCGTTAAAGTTGACAACGTCCTCGTAAACGTTAGTGACCCAAGTCCTTTCGCAGGTAATGACACTATTGTATGTAATGATCTCGGTACTGCAGTGATCCGGGCAGAGGCTCCTACTCTGGGCTCTGTCGGACGGTGGATAGCCGTCAATGAAGTCACCTTTATTGACGAGCCAGACAACCTGCAATCGGGCGTTGGCAACCTTCAGGTAGGTGAGAACCTATTTGTCTGGGAAGTTGACGGTGGGGCCTGTGGCCCCCGTTCCCGTGACACTGTTTCCGTTTTCTACGCAGAAACCCCGCGCCCTGAAGATGACTTGTACGAAGCAGACTTCCAGGGAAGCATTACGTTTGACCCAACGGAGAATGACATCCTGCCAAGCGAAGCCATCGTTAGCTTTACTGACGTCCCCGACCCCGGAGGAGAATTGATTGACAATGGTGATGGCACCTTCACCTACATCGCTCCTCCGAATTTTGCCGGAGAGGTGACCATTCCTTACGAAGTACTTAGTGATGGTTGTGACTTGACCATGGCCGTTGTGACTATTCTGGTCGGTAAAGATGCGAACTGCGAAGTACCTAACATCTTTACGCCGAACAACGACGCGATGAACGACTTCTTCGTTGTCCCCTGCCTGTTGAATACGGATCAATTCCCGAATAGCCAGGTAACGATCTATAACCAGTGGGGAGATGAGGTATACCGCAGTGAACGCCCCTATCGGAACGACTGGGACGGCACCTTCCAGGGCAATCAACTTCCCGTAGCCACTTATTTCTACATCATCGACTTCGGCGACTCCCGTGACACGGAGTCTGGCGACGTACGCATTGAACGCTAATCCACCATGAAGCAGTTAACCAACTACCTCGTCGCGTTACTTTTCCTGGCTGTGAGTGGCCTCTCCGCCCAACAGGATGCGCAATACACCCAGTTCATGTACAACAAACTGGGCTTTAACCCGGCCTTTGCGGGCTCGGTAGAATCCACTGAAGTATCTGCCGTTTTTCGTCAGCAATGGTTGGGCCTCAACGATGCCCCCAGCAGTCAGATCGCAACATTCAATACTCCGTTGACCAGCAATGGCACCGGCGTTGCCGGTCGTCTCAGCCGGGTTACCATTGGCCTGGAGCAGCAGTACAACGTTGAAGGCAGCTACGCCTACCGAATTCCTATCGGCAGGGGTTCACGCCTGGGCATGGGGGTCTCCGCCTCAGCCCGGTACTTCAACATTGAATACCAGGACGCTAACCCGATCCAGGGGGGCGGCGTTGACGCCGCCATACCGGGGGCCACAGAATCTAAAGTCCTCCCCAACTTCGGTGCGGGTATTTATGTAGACGGCCCCAATTACTACGTAGGCATCAGTGTTCCCCGCTTATTACAAAACGACATTGACCTTGGCTCGGAAGAAACCATTATCTCCCGTGAAGCCCGCCACTTTTATTTTATGGGAGGCATGAAGTTCAAGGTTAACGACAACCTTTCCGTCGAGCCTCAACTCCTCGCTAAATATGTCGCGAATGCTCCTTTTGATGCAGATTTCAACGTAACGGCCTACGTTGGCCCAAGCATCTTTACGGGGGCTTCCTACCGATTGGGCGGAAACGGTGCCGGAGAAAGTGCCAGCGTCCTTTTCGGCACCTATGTATCTGACCACATCTCAATGTGTATTGCTTACGACCTTGGGCTAAGTGACCTCAATACTGCGCAAAGCGGCAGTATTGAAATGGCCATGACCTACAGCTTTGGCGGCCGCGCCTCCGGTGGAGGCGTAGTCGACCCCAGGGAATTGTAAACGTAGGGTTTGGGCTGGGAAGGAACTCGGCCCATCATTTAATGAAGCTAAGAAGGTCCTGAACGCTGCTGCATTCAGGACCTTCTTTTATTGATAAACAACAGCAGTCAAAGCGCGTCCTCCACGATCAAGACACCGCTAGAACAATACGCTAGAACGGAATATCCTCGTCAGTATTCATTTTCGAGGCGATGGTCTGCGAGCCATACGCGGGGCCGGGGTTGGACTGGATCGCGCTGTCTGGTAGCAGGTCGAAATCAGGATCATCAAGATCGCTGAACTTCGCAAAATCATTCTGGAAAGCAAGGCGGATATCTTTTGCCTCACCGTGGCGGTTCTTACCGACAATAACCGTGGCCGTTCCCTTCAGAGAGTTGCCCTGTTCATCCTCTTCAATACCGTAGTATTCGGGGCGGTAAAGGAACATTACCATATCGGCATCCTGCTCAATGGAGTTATGGACAATGATGTTATTAGCAACAAAATTGTGAGGTCCAGGAACAGTAAGATCAAATACTTCCTCAGTGGACGCTTTAGAAATTACGGTCAACTGGTCCCAGTAGACATCGCTGGTAGATAAGTTCTTTAGTTCATCTGACTTAACAATCGCTGCCACCTTGGCAGCGCGGTCTCGACTCAGGTTTGTTTTGTAAAGTGTGCTACCGCAATAGCTCAAATCCATGCTAGATTGCAAGCCTCTTGTTGTTATCCCTCCTTTTTTCATTGCGGGAGTTACTAAAGATCGCCACACACGTTTAGGTACAATATCCCGATTGGTATTCTCTTTTCTTGGTTCTAAGAAATTGATGACCGAATCCAGTGCTTCATTTTTATACTGACCAACCGCTCCTACCCTTAAAGCAAATCGCTGGATATCACTCTTTCCTGTAACTACTACGTGGAACTGATCTCTCCCTTTCCCTTTTTGAGGGACCCGCTTTATTCTTGCATTTATAGCAAGCCGATTCAGCAAAGCTTGCGTTTGATAGCTCAACTCTTCACTGCTTGATGCGTAGTAGATCGCCGGGTATGGCTTTTTTCCCTGATTTAATTTTATGCACCCATCTGTAGACCATAGATGGCGTAAGAAAACGCCTATTTGCTCAGGGGAACAACCGAAGACTACTTCAGGAATAAACTTCTCATGAGAACGAAGCCCAAACACTCCGAGGTCATCAAGCCATTCGGAAATGGCATTTCTAACCCCATGAGTATGTTTGCGTGTAGAAGAAAGGTAAACCTGATACCATCCATTACGATTTTCAGACTTGCCCTCAAACTTAACCCTCGGCTCAATATCCCCATTGAAAAGAGACTTAGCTATATTAGCCACAATTTCAGACAAATCCTTCTCTCTGGTGGTATACTGAATACTGTGACGAGGAAGCGTACAACCATCCCCAATAAGATGCGCCAAAAGGGCGAGCTCATCATTTGAAACGGTTTCATTGTGAGTAGTTGTACTCTTTACTTTTCTTGGCAAAGCGAGATGATCACCAATCGTTAACTCATCAAGTCGTTTCCATCCATCAATTGTTAGAAACTTATGATTAGTCGTCGCCCTGATCTTTCTTCCAAGAGCAGTCTGTAGTTCATAAGTTTCCTTTACTCCTGTTGAAAACGCACTACTTACCCTTGCTTTTACCATCCGGAATTCTTCGTTTAATGCCCAGACGTTAAATCCTCCACCAGGGAATTTATGCACTAATTCCTTGATCGGGGCTCTCCTGCCTGAATCTGCAAGGGTGACAAGTGTGTCACCAGTTAAACAGCCCGATTCTCTCAAGTCACTCAATTGCGGACGCTTATCCCCTCCCCTCGTTTCCACTGCACGAGACAGCTGTGAGAGTGCAATCACGGGTACTTCAAGCTCTTTGGCAAGGCCCTTCAAGGCCCGGCTAATACCTGAGACTTCCTGTTCGCGGTTCATCCCCTTGTTGGATTCTCCGGCGCCGGACATCAACTGGAGGTAATCGATGATCACCATCGAGATATCCTTTTCCAGTTTCAGGCGACGACACTTGGCGCGGAGTTCGAAGACATTGATACCTGCAGTATCATCAATATAAATTGGGGCTTCACCAATACGATTCATGGCATCTACGAGACGCGCCCATTCATCGTCATCAAACTTACCGTTACGCATTTTCTGTCCGTTGACCTCAGCATCCTGGCTGAAAATACGTCCAGCCAGCTGAGCCGAACTCATCTCTAATGAGAAGATAGCGACCCCTCGTCCGTATTCGGCAGCGGCATTACGGGCGAGCGACAGTACGAAGCTCGTCTTACCCATCGCGGGACGAGCGGCAATAATAATGAGGTCGGAAGGCTGTAAGCCAGACGTCAAGCGATCTAGTTCGGTAAAGCCGGTTGGGACTCCCGTAAGGCCATCTTCCTGCTCGCGAAGTGCCGTCAATTGCTCCAGCAATTGGTTGGCCAGCGACCCCATGTCGGCCACCTGCTTCCCCATATTACGCTCCGTTATCTCGAAAACGTAATTCCCTGCCTTGTCCAGCAGGTCTAAAACATCCGTGCTGTCTTCATACGCGTCCTTGATAATTTCAGTAGACGTTCTGATCAGTTCCCGTTGAATGAATTTCTCAGTAACGATACGGGCATGGTACTCAATATTGGCCGAGCTGGTCACCTTACTGGTAAGCTGGGCCAGGTAGGCCGCGCCACCGGCCACTTCTAATTCTTCGCCCCGCTTCAAGTCTTCCATCACCATCAGAATATCGATGGGTTGGCTGCGCTCAAAAAGGCGGCGCATACTCCGGTAGATGGCCTGGTGAGCAGGCTTGTAGAAGGAGTCCGCCTCCAAAATGTCGAGCACCTTGGTCATAGCTTCCTTCTCAATCAGGATAGCACTCAGGATAGCCTCTTCCAGATCAGGCGCCTGAGGTGGCAGCTTACTGTACTCGGGCAGGTTAGCCTCCTGCAGGCGGCTGCGATTATTATAGTTGGTATACGTGCCGTTTGCCCGGCGATCCTGTTGTTTGTCCTTTGCCATAGGATGAGCAAAGATAAGACAGCAGTGGGTGGCAACGGGGAAAAGTTCCTAGCCCGGGTCGGGGAAAAAGGGCTGGAAAACCCTGTGGAAAGCGGTGGATATTGTTGTTAGCAAGTGTGGATAAGCGGGCGCGGACGCAAGTTCCAACTCTGTTTCCAACGGAGAGCCGTGCAAATCCGAAGGCTTTACACCTGAATGATAATTTCAGACTGTCCTAAATAAACGGGCCAAGTCGTCATTACCTTTCAGGGCGCGTCTGGCCCCAAACCACCTTGCATCTGTTAGATACAGGACGTCTGCTTCACCATTCCCATCATGAAAATCAACCTTGAGCCAAGGCTGGAAATCAGTCTTCCCCATATATACTTCTACGACCCTATCAATTTGCCTCAACTTTACCGCTATTCGCGGACCTTTAATCAGAAGACCTTCGGCAAGCTGATAAATTGTGGCAGCGTAAGCCATCCTGTAGCTACTATAGATCTTACTTGCCCACACCGAGCGGTGGTATTTTATTTTCATTCTGGAGGCTAATTAAAACAGCGTATTCCCATTAAAGCAACAGCCCCCGAATACAAAGGCATCCGGGGGCTGAACTAGTTTAACGTATGTGGGTAGTCCTACCGGCGGTTAAGGTAGCCCCCCATCATCTTAGCTCCCATGCCGAGAATGTCGTCCATGATTTGTCCGTCGCCATCCTGATCAAGCAGGGTTCCTGCGAGGCCGAGGTCCGGTGCCGACTGGCGGGGATTGGACTGACTCTTGGTCACCATGTCGATGAGCGCGCCACCGAGGCCACCGGCATCGGTATTCGTTTGGCGTTTGGCTTTGCCAAGCATACCCATCAGAATGGGCGCGAGGGTAGCCATGAGTGGCAGCACCTTTTCCAGGCTAAGTCCACTTTTTTCGCTGATTTCGCGGGCGGTTGCCTCTTTCTGTCCCCCAAGTACGTGATCGAGGATACCACCTCCATCAAGTGTCTTACGGAATTGGGGTGGAATTTGCTCTTGCGTCCCGGCTTGTCTGCCGCCAAGCAGGCCACCAAGCAGGTCACCCATTCCTCCGCCGTCAGTACCCTGCGTCTGGCGCATCATACCTCCGATAAGGTCACCCAGTCCGCCGCCACGCTGACTTTGTTGCTGGCTGACCATCCCGCCGATAAGGCTGCCCAGCAGGCCGCCGCCACTTTGCTTCTGACCGCTGGCTGCGCCAGCGAGCCCCGTGACAAGGTCCATGAGCCCACCACCGGTGGGCATTCCCTGACCAGGCGCCTCTCGGCCGCCTTTCATCAGGCCGCCAACCATGTCCAGAATACTGCCGTCATGGTCCCGGTCAAGGGCATTAGCCAAAGCGCTGGCACCATCCGGTGTAGAGGCATTACGCGCTAGCGCTCCCATCATGGAACTGATGATTGCACTGGTGGCTTTAGTAGTACTGGTTCGGTCAGCTCCTGTTTGTTGGGCAAGCACGTCCATCAGGCCGCCGCTTAGTTGCTCCTTGAGCTGTTGTTGTAGTAATTGTGATAAATCCATGCCCCTAATATCGGGCAAAACCCACCAACAAAAAAGCGGCGCTCCGAAATGATTCGAAGCGCCGCACAAAGATTCAAACTACTCTATAATCGATTTCAGTGGACGTACTGGTTCACCGAATGTTTTTGGCAGGCGATACTGCCGTGTGTCTTTCGTGAGACTGCTACTGAAACGGGTGATAAGCGGTAAAGATTGCTATGTTAATTGTTAAAATGAAGTACGAATTCACGCCTGAAGATTTTTTTTGGTGTGGCCTGCCTTTTTTCCGCCTTCGGACCCTCCCGCTTCAAAAAATCTCTCTTTTATTTGAGTTATGGCTAAGCAATTTCCTGCATTTAATGCGCGATTGACCCAGTTTGTCGCCAAACAAAAGATATTTTTCGTTGCCTCCGCACCCGCCAGTGGTCGGGTAAACCTTTCTCCAAAAGGGATGGATGCACTCCGCATTATTAGCCCTGACCGCCTTTTGTGGCTTAATGTTACCGGAAGCGGAAACGAAACGGCTGCGCACGTTCGTGAAAACGGGCGCATGACGATCATGTGGTGCGCCTTCGAGGGCGCGCCACTCATCCTGCGCGCCTACGGAACCGCGCGCACGGTGCACCCCGGCGACCCCGACTGGACCGAGCTGGCCAGCCAGCTCCCCAAAATACCGGGAGCCCGGCAAATATTCGACCTCTCCGTTGAGCTGGTACAAACCAGCTGCGGGATGGCGGTCCCCTACCTGGACTTCAATGACGAACGGACGCAACTCCGGGAATGGGCAGACAAGAAGTCATCTACAGAACTGACCGACTACTGGAAAACAAAAAACTTGCGTAGTATTGATGGACTGGAAACCGGGATGGAAGAAAGCCTGGATAAGCATCAGGAAAACTAAAGAACGCAGATGGCAGATTTCTACGACTCCCTTAGCGGCGAACCATCTCCGCATAAACCCATCCGAATTACCCTCGCCAGGAAAAAAACAGAGCTGAAGCAAATCATTGAATTGCAAAAGGCTAACCTGAGAGCTACTGTCGGAGAGGAGATTGCGCAAGACCAGGGCTTCGTTACCGCAGTCCATAAATTAGAAGTGCTGGAAGCCATGAATAGCGCAGCAGCATCGGTCATCGCCAAAGAGGGCAGCAAAGTAGTTGGCTACGCTCTTACCATGCTACGAACATTTGCTAATGATGTTCCAGCGTTGACCGAACTATTTGAGGCGCAAGACAATGCTGTCTTTCGGGGCCAGCGGGTAGGAGACACCAACTATCTCGTTATGGGGCAAATCTGTGTCGCAGCATCCGCCAGGGGACAGCGACTAGCCGACCGCATGTACAAATACATGAGATCATGCTACAGCCTTCACTACCCCTACCTGGTTACGGGCATTGATGCCCGCAACAGCCGGTCCCGCCGGGTACACGAACGGGTCGGGTTTAAATTACTGTGCGAATTCAAATCGGCAGTTACAGGAAAAGACTGGGTGATCGTGATCTGGGATTGGCGACGGTAAGTGTCTACAAAAAGTCCTGCCGCTGAATTCCAATACCTTAATCAAGGTCTCCAACGGCCTGGACTTCCCATTCCAGTCGGGCATCAATGGGAATAGAGGTCGTTTGCCCCGGGAAAATGACGATTTCGAACCGAAACTCATCGTTGCCCAAAAAGAGTTCACGGGCGTTGACGGGCGTGGGATTCAGGTTAACTGTTTGTTGACGGCGGTTGAAGTTATCGGTCAACGAGAAGAGATTAAACGTCAGGTCAGTACAGCCATTGGGAGTACCAACGGGGCAGGCACGCAGGTCGATGCGTTCAATTTCACCAAAGTCGTCTCCGGTAAGTGAGGTAAGGCGCGCACGAAAGCCCCCAACCAGGTCGACGTCATCCGCATCCACATTGTTTTCGCGCAAGGCATCAAAAAAGGAGGTAGGCAGCCGGTCCTGCGCCAGAAAGAAAGAGCCGATCTGTCCGGCCGGAATACCAATCTCCAGTACTGGATAGGTTACCGTGAAAAGGCGGGTGCCGCCAAATTCACGTCTGCAGCCAGCAAAAAGGAATAGGGCAATCAGTGCGGGGAGGAGAAAATATGTGCGGATAACGGAGGAGTTTGATCGTGCAGGTAAAACGGGCATAACGGGAAAGAGATTATGCTTCGCCTTAGTTTTATCCGGCCCGGAGGCAGGTGTAGGGTAAGCAGATAAAAGGCAGTGCCCCCGCTTCCGGTGGCCAGCGGCCACCCTGCCCTGTCCATTCTATGCTCCCTACACCCCGTCACAGCACCCGCGCCCGCGCCCGCCCAAAAGCATCCCCCGCGATATTCAGCCGTAAAAAACCCTGCAAAATGATACCTTAGCGCCGCCGAAGGCAACGGCACAAAAACTCCCCCCGTTTATGGCTCTTAAGTACCGTCGCGTAATGCTGAAACTGAGTGGTGAAACCCTGATGGGTGACCAACAATACGGCATCGACTCTAAAATGCTTACGTATTACACCAAGCAAATCAAAGAGCTGATTGACATCGGGGTAGAAGTCGCCGTCGTCATTGGAGGCGGTAACATCTTCCGCGGCCTCTCGGCCGCCGAGTCGGGAGTAGAACGTACGCAGGGTGATTATATGGGCATGCTGGCCACCGTGATTAACGGCATGGCCTTGCAGTCGATGATGGAAACCCACGGTGTATTCACCCGCCTGATCTCTGCCATCAAAATGGAGCAGATTGCGGAGCCCTACATCCGGCGCCGCGCAGTGCGCCACCTGGAAAAAGGTCGGGTGGTCATTTTCAGTGCCGGCACCGGTAATCCCTATTTCACTACCGACAGCGCCGCAGCGCTGCGGGCCAACGAGATCAAGGCCGATATCGTACTAAAGGCAACACGTGTCGATGGCATCTACACCGCGGACCCGGAGAAAGACCCTTCTGCAACCAAGTACGACACCATCACTTTCAAAGAAGTGATGGCCAAGGGCCTTAAGATTATGGACCAGGCCGCGTTCGCGCTTTGCGCCGAGAACAACCTACCCATCGTTGTTTTTGACATCAACGAGCCTACTAACCTTCGCCGGATCATGTTTGGGGAGACCGTAGGCACGCTGGTAACGAACTAATATTCAGATCAGTACGGATTGGGTATATTTGTCACCCCCAGTTTCCCGATCGCATCTGTTTCAAACGTACCATATTATTTTTCCTCCTGGTCTTTGTTGCAAAGACCAGCGCTGCCAGGGATTTTCCTGCCGGACTTAGTACGGCAGAGAAAACGGATTACCTGATTGCCTCCGTAGACTCTCTCATGGAGGCCCGGCTAGCCTTACTCGATACCAGCATAATGGAGTACCGGCTGACGCGGGAAGTACGGCGTCGGATTTTTAACTACGTGGAACACTGGCCCGTAGCGGCGGGACGGCTCCTCGCCCGCTCTGCAAGATTTTTCCCCATATTTGAAGAACAGCTACAGGCAGCGGGGATGCCGCTGGGATTAAAATACATCACGGTACAGGAAAGTGCCCTCCGCCCCTGGGCCGTAAGCCAGGTTGGCGCTGGTGGCCTCTGGCAGTTGATGCCCGGTACTGCCCGGGAATTAGGCCTCACGGTTAACGGAGAGCTGGACGAACGTCTTGACCCTGAACTCGGGTGCGCGGCAGGTTTGGCTTATCTGCAACGGCAGTATGAGAAGTATGAAGACTGGTCGTTAGCACTAGCGGCCTACAATTGTGGCCCGGGCAACGTGAACCGGGCACTCCGGCGAAGCCGCGGGCGCAGTTACTGGGCTATTCGCCGCCACCTCCCCCGCGAGACGCGGGGCTACCTACCCAACATTATTGCCGCAGCCTACGTGATGACCTTCCACCACGAGCATAACCTTTCTCCCGGTATTATGGAGCTCGACCTCCAGATGACCGAAGCCATTACCGTTCAGCGCAGGCTCAGCCTTTACCGGGTGGCCCAGGTTACCGGCCTCCGGCCGGAAGTGGTGGTAGAGCTCAACGCGCAGTACCTGCGCGGGTATTTACCCGGCATGCCCGGAGGACACCGACTTCGCCTCCCTGCCCGCGTCATGCCAGCCATGCGCCAATACCTCGCCCTGCACCCGGATACGGAAGCTGAAGAAGACTTCTTCCCTCCCTGGTCGAGCCCCCTGCTTGACAAGGGAGAACTACAGACAGACCAGTACTACGGCCAGTACAGCACCATTGCCACTTCGCAGGATACTTCTTTGCGCCAATTGGCTAATCTCTATAACCTTCCGGTAGACCACTTAGCCGTTTGGAGCAACCGTGGTGAATTTGACAGTATTGCCGTTGGGGATCAGTTCTATTTCTACCGAATAGACAAGTATCGTCCGTATGACCCCAGAGTTAGAGACGTCCCCGCTCCGATAGCAAAGATCAATAACCTGCCACCTAAACCCATTAGGATCCCCGATCGTAGACCGCAAGCAGCTCCATTACTACCAGCATCGTTCCCCGCCAGGCTGCCCGAAAAAAGCAGCCTTTTGGACAAGGTAAAAAGCTGGTTTAACTAAGCACCCGTTTAAACTTATGGCGACAAGGTTGTTCTAGCTTGTAGAAATTCGTCCTCCACCATGTCTGTAGCCATCTCCATTAAAGACCTTTCTGTTTCCTACGATCGGAAACGGGTGTTGAGTAATATTTTTTTGGACGTTGAAGA
>CAZTTF010000258.1:0-9467 GCA_964616365.1 uncultured Lewinella sp.
CAAACAAAACTGCTGTATTTACTTAAATTCGCCATTATTCTACCCGCGTTCAGGTACGAATACGCTTTTGGGTTTTCACCCTTTTCACACACTACTTTTTACGTTCAAGATCAATTTTGTTATGCGTTTACTATCTCGTAGCCTGCTGGCTATATGTTGTGTACTAGCAACTACCCTCTCCGCACAGTCCATACCCTCGGAAAGTATTGGAGACATTCCAACACTTGCGCTACCTGCTCTGGATAATTCGGCCCTGTTAGCGGCAGAATTAGAAGCCAGAAAGCCAGGTCGTGCTCCTGCTTTCGCCGAAGTGCGTCAGGTAGACGTACGCCCGACCACCCACGGCGACTGGACGGACAACGGCGACGGCACCATTACCTGGCGCCTGCGCGTCCAGAGTCCTAATGCCCACTCACTGAATCTCGGGTTCACCGAATACTGGATGCCCGCCGGAGGCGAGCTCTACCTCACCACTGGCAATAAGCGTAACTGGGACGTTCGCGGCCCCTTTACCCCTGCTGATAACGAAGTGCACAACCAACTGTGGACCCCGATCATCGATGGCGACCAGCTCGTGATTGAAGTCCGCCTGCCCGTAGCAGAGCGCAACAACCTCCGCCTGTGGCTAACGCACGTCAACCACGACTTCCTCAACTTCAACAGCGAAAGTGTTTCCGGCAGCTGTAACCTCGACGTGGTTTGTGACGCTGAGGACGGTTGGGAAATCGTAGATCTTTACCGCGACATTATCCGCTCCGTAGCCGTAATCAGCACCGGCGGTGGTACTTTTTGTACCGGCTACCTCGTCAATAATGTACGCCAGGACGGTACGCCGTTTTTCATGACGGCTAATCACTGTGGCATCGGCGCCGGCAATGCCCCCAGCCTGGTGACTTACTGGAACTTTGACAACAGTACTTGCCGCCAGCCCGGCTCTGCCGCCAGCGGCGGCGATGGCGACGGACAGCTCAACGTCTTCAACACTGGCTCCACCTGGCTCGCCAGCTGGCCAGCAAGTGATATGACCATCGTTGAACTCGACGACCCCGTCAACCCGGCCGCTGATGCGTTCTTTGCGGGTTGGGACAATACCTACACCGTACCTACCGACACGGTTATCGGGGTGCACCACCCCCGTACCCACGAGAAGCGCATCAGTTTCACGTTCCAGCAGACTTTCTTCACCAACGGATTCAACGGCCCGGCAGACCCTACCGGCACCCACCTTGAAGTTCCCGATTGGGACATAGGCACCACTGAGCCTGGTTCTTCCGGCTCTCCCCTCTTTAATCGTTTCCACCGGGTTGTTGGCCAGCTCCACGGCGGTGGCGCAGCTTGTGGCAATAATCTCTATGATACCTACGGCGCCTTCGCGCGTAGCTGGACGGGCGGCAACTCCTCCAGCACCCGCCTGAGTAACTGGCTGGACCCTGACAATACGGGAACCACCGTACTGGATGGCCAGGACGTTAACGCTCCCCAGGCAGCAGTGAACATCACCCCAACCAACCAGAGCATTTGTAACAACGAATCCTCACAATACTCGGTCTCCGTCGGAGGTGGATTTACCAACAACGTACAGCTACAGATAGAAGACCTTCCCGCCGAACTAAATGCCAGCTTCTCGCAAAACCCGGCAACACCCGGTAGTACCGTAGTCCTGACCATTACTCCGGACCCCGGCACGAGTGGATCCTACGCCTTTACCCTACTGGCCGCCGACGGCGTCGATAGTGACCAAACCTCACTGGAGCTCTCAGTTACCAACGGTGCTCCTGCAGCAGTTACTACGGTATTCCCTGCCAACAATGCCTTTGATGTCGACCTTTCTCCAAGCCTGACCTGGCAGGAGATCACGGGCGCTACCTACGAATACCAGGTATCCCTGAATGCGAACATGACCAACATCGTCGCCTCCGGCAATTCCAGCATGCCTAACGCAGCAATCAGTACTCTCGAAGAAGGCACTATGTACTTCTGGCGTGTCCGCGCCACAAACGACTGTGGTACTGGTAACTGGACCAGCGTACGCAACTTCACTACCCTGTCGCTGCAGTGTAGTGCGGTAGTGGTTAGCCCGGATGGCCCCGTTGCCATTGCTGATAACAACACTGACTCTCCGACCTTCTCCTTCTTGACCTCTGCGGAGACAGAAAGTGTTGCCGGGTTGGAAGTAAGCATCAACATCACGCACACCTACGTTGGTGATCTTGCCGTTGACCTGATCAGCCCTGATGGCGTCTCCATCACCCTGTTCGACCGCATCGGTGTACCGGCCTCAGGCTTCGGTTGTAGCAACAGCAACCTGAACCTGACCTTCTCTGATCAGGCCGCAAACGACGCTGCCACTCTGGAGGGAACCTGTAATACCGGCGCCTTTGCCGCCGAAGGAACTTTCCAGCCGCTTGAAGCACTTGCGAATTTCAACGGACAGAGTCCGCTGGGAGAATGGACACTATCCATCACAGACAATGCCGGCCAAGATGTTGGTACGCTGGAGAGCTGGAGCATGACCTTCTGTGGAGCAAGTGGTACACTCCCCGTAACGCTTGGTCAGTTCAAAGGAGAAGCTAACGATTGTGCCATTGATTTGGCCTGGACTTCCACTCAGGAAGAGAACTTCAGCCACTACGTAGTGGAAGGCAGTAAAGACGGCCGCCGGTTTGCGGCCCTGACAGAAGTCGCGCCAAATGCCCGGGGCAGTTACTCCCATAAAATTGCCAGCGCAACTGGGATTAACTACTACCGTCTCCAGTTGGTAGACCGTGATGGCTCCAGCACCTATTCGGATGTAGTTACCGTAACTACTGATTGTGGTAAAATGGCCATTCGCTCTCTCTACCCCAACCCAACCACCGCGGGGGGTAGCCTCACCATTCAGTTTGATCGCCCACTTACTAACGATGTCGCACTACGGATCTACAGCGCAGACGGTCGTCAGCTCAGCGAACAAATGATCGGGGCAGGTAACCTTAATCCACTCCTCGACATTCGCGAGCTTCCCGCAGGAACCTACTTCTTGCGTGCGGTTAACGAAGGCGAAGTAATCACGGAAAGCTTCGTGATCGGAAAATAACCGATTGCATTAGCCTGGTGGGCAACCACTAGACAAGATAAGGCCCCGCCTCGAATACTCGAGGTGGGGCCTTATTGGTTTAGGGAAGTACCCTGAATGGGGTGGTTACAGCTTATCCCAACGCAACCTCAACGTACCATCAACTTCCGACACGCTCAAATTAAAGTTGTTATTTGTAAGCCGGCTGATGGTGCCGACCCACCGGAATGCTAAAAATCCGTTGAAGTCAAAGAAGTCGGCATCGATCGTAAATTCAAGGTCATCATCCAGGTCACGAAGCGCATCGATAAACCAGGTGCCGACAAAGACTTCGCCATTACCGGTAACGTACTCCACGGTGTTATCGGGAAAGAAGGTCACACGGTCGCCTCTGAATTCGTCAGTGATATTGTTGTTGAACAAGGCCCCATCTTCATCAAATACGGCGCGGTCAATAACCCAAGTACCAAGTAATCGGTCTTCCCGACGCTCTATACGATCCTGAATAGAACATCCTGAGGCCAAAAATAAAAACGCCAGGCTACCGAATAACAATAAATTTTTCATGCTGAGTTAGGTTTTAATCTTTACCCTAAGGTCTGATCAACTCCCTAAAAGGCAGCACGGTTATTATCATTTAAAGCACCTTTAACCTTCGTTAATACGGAGGCAAGGATTTATGGGTTGATTTAAGAGAACGCTAACATGAGTTTTTAACATTAATGCCCGGCAACCATCAGATTACCGGGCATTATCGCCTTCGAAGACTACTTTCCTCCATCCCGACGAGGAGGCTCTCCTCCAGGCCGGCCACCGCCACGCGGACCTCGCTCAGCCCGGCGCTTCTTATAGTTCTGGTAGCGTTTCAGCTGCTTTTTATCCAGCAATGCCTCAATAGCAGCATCTTGCTGGCCCAGCAATGCCCTGGCTTGTTCCCGGTTAGCAGCCCGGTCGCCAGTGCCACGCAGCGACTGCCGCTTGGCAGCTGTCTTCCTGAGGATCATAGAAACCTGACCAGCCTGTTCTTCCGAAAGATTGAGTGCTTCCGTGAGTTGCTCTAGCTGCCGTTCCACCCGGTCGTCAATCGTGCGTCCTCTGGGTTCTTGTGCACGTTCCCCCGTTACTGGGGAGGTAGGAGTCTGGGCAATCGCCTCGGCACCAAAACCAGCAATAAGCAATAAAGCTGCGAGCAGTATCTTTTTCATGTATTTATCTTTCTATCAATGAAGTGGTTACCTGCTTGTGACGTCAGTCACTTTCATAAGTCAATTATTCAGGATTAATAATTGTGCTTTTCAGCAAAAGTTTTTCTGCGCGGCCGCAGGATGCAATGCAGTTTTGCTGGGCAATGGCTTGTCCGGACATCGTACCTTTGCCCCAATGCAACGCCCCGCCGGGCTGCCGTATCCTTATTTCTGAACCTAAGTATTGCTTGCTATCAGATTTCTTCCCCTGCTACTATTTGCGGCCATTTTTGTCGCCCAGCTTTTCACGCTGCAGCACTGTGCCACCCCAACGCCGCCCTCCGGCGGCGCAAGGGATACGCTCGGCCCGGTACTGATCGTCGAAGAAACTACTCCCAATTTCCAAACCAATTACCGACCAGAAGAAATCATTCTGACCTTTGACGAATGGGTCGAACTTGACCCAAAACAGGAAATCCTGATTTCCCCTCCCCTCGAGCTGGGAGAAGATAATCGCCCTACCCTGAAAAGACGTAGCCTCATCATCCCTTTACAGGGGTTAGCACTACGCGACAGCGTTACCTACGTAATCAACATTGGTTCAGCCATCATCGACCTGAACGAAGGTAATCCTACCGAAAACTTACGGTTTGTCTTCGCCACCGGCCCCGTACTCGACACCGCGACGGTGTCCGGAACCCTGGTGCGGGATTATACCGGCGAGCCATTGGAGAAAGGGACCTTTGCCCTGTTCAGCAACCTGGCTGATACTGCCATCACTTCCGAAAACCCGACCTACTTCGCCCAGACCGACGAAGAAGGCAATTTCACCGTTTACAATATTCGCCCAGGTATTTACCGGGCACTGGCTCTCGAGCGCAACCCTTCGGCTACCAACTACTTCATCGATCAGGAGGGATTTTCCCCTCCCCTGGCCATCGGTTTCACCGACAGCCTCTTCGTTGTTGCCGATGGCAACAATAGTATCGGAACCATTCAACTCTCTACCATTCCCAGGCCATTGCGGATCAACAATGCTGACACTACTGACCTCAGCAGGATAAAGTTGGTACTTAATCAATCCGCAGAAGGCGCCGTTCTGGAATACTCCGGGAACTACCTGCGGCGAGACGAAAGAGATACCATCAACCTTTTCTATCAGGATACCATATCTCCGGATACTTTTTTCCTGTTTCAGGAAGGAGCACCAGTAGACACCTTAGCCTACGCAGGAACCTTGCCCGAGGAAAGCAGCCCCATTCGTACGGTTAGTATCCCCAACGGCAGGATTAACCCTGAAAAAGGGCTCCGCTTTGTCTTCAACCGGCCAGTCACCAACCTGGACACTTCCCTCATCACCATCAAAGCAGACACGACTAAGCTGGCAGTTAGTTGGCTTATTGACAGTCTTTATCCGGGAGAAGTAGTGCTATTGGCAGACCTTGAACCAACGACCAGATACCAGTTTACAGTCTTACCCGGCGCCATTTCCGGCTGGGGCCAAAGCACCAGTGTTGATACCCTGCAACGTAATTTCACGCTTGATCCAATTGACAAATACGGTTTATTGCGCCTGGACCTGAAAGGGCTTGACAGCACGGAGCAATACCTGTTGCAATTAGTCCTCAAAGAAGAAGTAATTGCTGAAACGAAGCGAATTTTCTCCGGATCAGTCAATCAGCAAATCGAATATCGGGGTCTGCAGCCAGGCACCTATCAGGTAGAACTTATTACTGATCTTAACCTGAACGGACGGTATGATGCCGGCAACATATTCAAAGCGCGCCAGCCGGAACCCGTACAACGCTTTCCGCTGGAGGAGTTAAGGGCTAATTGGGAACTAGAGGAAGTGATTGACCTAAGCACCTCCACCAACCTGTCTCCGCTCACACCAGAGGAACGTTAAACGGTGACCTGGCCAAAATTAATCAGCCTCCAACCTCCTGATTGTCAATATTTTACTATTACAATGAACAAAGTCACTCATTTTTCATGTGACCAAGCCTGTAAAGTGTAGTCAAAAAGTTAACTTACCCCAAATAACCTGATGTGCTTTATTGGCACATCAATAAGTTTCATCTAAACTATAACCAACTATGAGTCTACAGGACAAGTACCGCAGCGTACTCAACATGGGCGAAAAATTTAATGCTACCGACGGATACGTAGAGGAGGCAGACGGCGTACTGCGCGTGGGCGGCACCGTAGAATACTTGCGTGAGAAGGACCTCATGTGGGACGAGATCAAGCGTGTAGGCGGCGAGAACGCGTCTGACATTGAAGCTGACATCAAGGTGCGGAACACTGCTATCTACGCTAAGCACACCGTAGAGAAAGGAGAAAGCCTTTCTTTGATCGCTAAGGACTACCTCGGCGACGTGATGGCTTACAAAGCCATCTTCGCGGCTAACTCTGACACCTTGGACGATCCAAACAAGATCTTCCCAGGCCAGGAACTGGTTATCCCGTTCCCGGAAGGACGTACCGCTTAAGCGCTATCCACTATTATCGACGAAAGCCGCTCTCATTAAGTTGGGAGCGGCTTTCGTCTTTTTAAAGCCTTCATTAAAGTAAGAGATCCATATTCACCCGCTCTTCAATCAGCTCTACGGCTCGCCTGATTTTCCAGGGTGTTTTAAGGTTGATCTTTACCTCCATCTGGTTAATACGAACCGCAGCTCCGTAGGTGTCCAACGCACAGGAAATAACCGGAATCTCATACTCCGTGAGAAACTCCTCGTGGGGCATCCCTACATTATCATTTTCTTCTCCGGTAACAACAATACCGGAAATGGTCGAGCCTGGCAGGTTACGCTCCCGCAAAATGACCTGAAGCGCTCCCAGCGCTTCCTCGAGGCGGCGTCTGCTCACCAGAATCAACAAGTCTTTAAGATTCTCAATTTCTGCCCGCGCCAACAGGCTACCACTCGCAATATTCTCTACCCGGTTATCCAGTTTGTTCCGGTGAAGAATGGTTTTGCCCTTCAGTGTTCTGCGAATAGTAGCCATGATCGGGCTCGAGAGGGTTTTCTCGTAGGGAAGGACACCGAGTAGGGGAATTCCCAGTTTCTTGAGGTAGATATCGACGTAATGCTGGACTTTGTCCAGCTTAGCGGGCAGTGTCTTATTGACGATAACTCCCCGAACGGGTACACGCCGTTCGCGGAACAAGGCCAGGTTCATGTTCAGTTTATCGATGGTACTGCCGATTCCTCCTTCCACGATCATCACCACGGGCGCATTCAGTAGCTGTGCTACCTGAGCATTGCTCATGTCACAAACTGAGCCAACCCCCGGGTGCCCGGTACCTTCGTAGATAACAATGTCATTGTCGCTCTGCAGTCTTCTACTGGCCCTGGTGATGGTGGAGGCAAAATCAAACTGTGTCGGGTCATCAAGGTATTGTGACGTTACTCCCCTTCCGATGATTACCGGGCTGTGTAACTCGGCCTTCAGTTCAAAATCCATACCCCGGGCAAAAAGCAGGGCATCCTTATCTACCCGCAAATCACCAAGCTCCACGAATTCCTGCCCAACCGGTTTACAATAGCTAACCTTATGCCCTCTGGCCCGGATAGCGGCCATAAGGCCTAATGTAGAGGTGGTTTTACCTACGTGCTGGGACGTAGCAGCGATGTAAAGACGGTCAAGCATAAATCGGTATTGGTGAGTGTGGAGACAAAAACATGTGTGCTCTCTTAAAGCTCCCTCAATTACCGACCTTCTGCCGAGATGACCAAATGCTTCGACGAACGTCCGAACCCCACCAGCGCCTGACGCGCTTTAATCACGTAAGGATTACAAGTATGGTGACGTATCTAGTGGTCGACTCCATAGACATTCAGCCACTGGCAACTTTTTCCGTACTCTCTACCTATGTCTACTTGATTTAGGTATTTCTTCAAGATGTTGCTCCGTTCAAGATGTTAACGTCTTACCTTTAACATATCCTCTCCAAAGGCAGACTACTCTGAGGTTGCCTTTCAGAGGATCGATTGCTCTCACGGGCTGGTCGTGGATCTAAAAAACGGTTAGGTCAAGCACCTATCCCACTCCGAAATAACCTATGCCAATACTCTGGATCGGCTTTTTTGTATTTGTTTCTCTACTGTTGTTTCTGGATCTCTTCGTCCTGAACAAGGAAGACCACGTGCCCCGCACCCGCGAAGCACTGAAGTGGACGGCGATGTGGTCGGCTATTGCCTTGTGTTTTAGTGGTGTTATCTTCCTTGCTTACAAGAATGGATGGGCCGTATCCGAGCTAACGCCGGAACGAGCGGTGATCAATTACCTTACTGGCTATCTGGTGGAGCTCTCGTTGAGTATGGACAATGTATTCGTCATTGCCATGATCTTCAGCTACTTCAAAGTCCCGCCAAAATACCAGCACCGGGTCTTGTTTTGGGGAATATTAGGAGCTGTCGTTTTCCGGCTGATCATGATCCTGGCCGGAGTACTCCTGCTCCAACAGTTCGACTGGATGTTTTACGTTTTCGGAGCGCTACTCTTGTTTAGTGCCTGGAAAATGCTGGACGACGGCGCGGAGGATGCGCCGCACTCCAACCCCGTTATTCGATTTATCAAGCGCTTCATCCCCGTTACCAAAAACTATCACGGCAACCAATTTTGGATCAAACGCAGTGGTATTTTGGCGGCGACGCCACTCTTCATTGCCCTGATGATGGTCGAAACAACCGATATCATTTTTGCGGTTGACTCCATCCCGGCCATCCTGGGTATCACCACAGATTCCTTCCTTGTTTTCAGCTCGAACATTATGGCCATCCTCGGGCTGCGCTCACTATACTTTGTGCTGTCAGCCATGATCAGCAAATTCGCACGGCTTAAATATAGTCTTGCCCTCATCCTGGCCTTCGTCGGGGTCAAAATGATGCTCCATCAGGTTTGGCATCCGGCAGACTGGGTCAGCCTCGCAGTCATTTTCGGCCTGCTGTCAGCAGGTGTAGCTTTTTCACTATTAAGCCCTGCACCCGCGGCCCCGCCCAAAGAAACGGTCGAAAAGGCTTTACCCAAAGAGTCTGAGCGTTAGTAACCAACAGCAGCGCTCTGCCCCCTCCTGCAACTCCCGCATCCATTGCAACCCCAAAGACGCTGGAGCATCCTCACCAAACCTCGGACCGGAGCTCCTCGACCAAGCCGCTAACTGTCAACCGACAACCGACAACCGACAACCCTGCAACCATTGCAACCCCAAAGACACTGGAGCG
>CAZTTF010000259.1:0-7470 GCA_964616365.1 uncultured Lewinella sp.
AATACCTCCGGAGCAAATAGTATTGCGCAGTGGGCCGGAACGGAAGCGCTGAACACCAGCCTCCAGCCGAGTATGGACATGAAAGCCGCTTTTGAAAAGCGGCGCGAGCTAATGATCGAGGGCCTCGCCAGTATCGAGGGCCTGAAGGTCAATCGGCCCCAGGGTGCCTTCTACATCTTCCCCGATGTAAGTGCTTTCTTTGGTCGTTCTGCCGGAGCAACCACCATCAACAATTCTGATGACTTAGCCGAATACCTGCTTATAAATGCGCACGTAGCAACAGTAACCGGAGCTGCTTTTGGTGCGCCTGAATGCCTGCGTATTAGTTACGCTGCAAGTGAAGAACAACTCAAAGAAGCCATCGCCAGAATTAAACGGGCTATGGAAGCGTTGAAGTAATGATTTAATGCTGCGTTTATCCCTTTGGTTCGTAGCTTGTCGTAGGTCAAATCCAATTTTATGAAACATCTTCTTACGGGCTTAGGCATTGGTATCGCTTTTCTCACTGGCTGGTTATTATTGCTGAGCAGTGGAGAATCACCCGATACCAATCATGAAACCCTATACTCGGAAGGAGATGGCGGAACTTCGCTGCCCCAGCGCGTCCGGAGTGTTGACTTGTCAGGCCCCTTTTCGTTTGCTGGCGAAGAAATTCCGGTAGACAACCTCGACGTTAAGGAACGTCTGGACCATGAACTGTTGCGCAACGCTTATTTTCACCGTAACACCCTCTTACTTTTGAAGCGACAGGCTCGTTTTTTCCCCACGATCGAGCGCATCCTCGCGGAGGAGGGAGTGCCGGATGACCTCAAATTCCTGGCCGTTGCAGAAAGCGGGCTTAGTAATGCTACCAGCGTTGCGGGGGCAAAAGGGTACTGGCAATTCATGAAGCCGACCGGATCAGGCTACGGATTGGAGATTAATGGCGAGGTGGATGAACGCTACCACCTCGAAAAGTCTACCCGCGCAGCTTGTGCCTATCTCAAGGATTATTACCGTGAATTTGGTGATTGGCGCTGGGTTGCAGCAGCCTATAACATGGGTGGGCCAAATGTCCGTAAATGGAAAGAACGGCAACGGGCAGCTACGGTGTTTGACCTCGATATTAATGCGGAGACTATGGCTTATCTCTTCCGGATCGTTGCCTTGAAAACCATCATGCAACAACCTACAGATTTCGGTTACGAACTGGCGCCTGATGATGCCTACCCACCCTTGAATGACTACGAAACAATCACCGTTTCCAACAGCATCAGTAACCTCGGGGATTTCGCGCTTGCAAACGGTACTACCTATCGTCAACTAAAGGTCTATAACCCTTGGTTGGTAAGCGGTAGCCTGACCATCAGTAAGGGTAATAGCTACGAAATTAAGATTCCTAAGTAGGTAGGACCTTCCAATTTATTGGATGTTTTCAGAATAGTGTTGCTATTCAAATACCCTTTTGGGGCGCGGCCGCAGGTGCAGAGTTGGTCTGGATCTAAAGCATTGTTGTAAGTGATTTTCTGCGAGAGCCGTATTCGAACCTCAGCCCCCAGCCGTAAAGCCTGCTATTACTTCTTTACGGTAAGACTCGAAGTCAAATTTTTTGGCGGCAACTTTTTTAGATGATTCTTTCTTTACCACAAAACAATATTGTTAAGAATGAGCATCACAGTTTTGGGAACCTCCCTCAAAAGGACTATTAAAAAGTAACTTAGCGGTTGACCTGGTAATTTTTTGGCTTTTTACCTAAAAAAACGCTTCAAATTGTCACGTTACTATCCTTGAAAAGCTATAATAAGTATATCGGCAACTTTCACTTTTGATTCATGTCCAACTTGTTCTGGGTGTTATCCCTGTTTTTGCTTCCCTCTGTTTTACCGGCTAATAATTTACCGCTGATGGATACCATCGTGCTTGGGGTGACTTTTGATACCGTTTGCATTGATGAGCCATTTATTGAAGCCCGTAGAGAAGGGGTCAGCTACGCCTGGAGTACCGGGCAGGTAACTCGCCAAATTTTAGTACCCGCAGCGGGGCCTTACGTCGCTTTTATTACTGACTCGGCAGGCAACGTAATTGTTGATCGACACGAGGTTACCGTCATTGTTGTGCCTGACCCAGTTTTACCTATCCCCGACCGCGAAGGGCCTTACTGCGAAGGGGAAGAAATTACCTTTTCGGTCAGTCTGTCAGGGTATGACTCGATCCAGTGGAACGACGGACGGGGTACCGTTTTCCCTGGGTTCGGCCCGGATAATTCAATGGTAACGATTCCCTTCTCCGTAGGCCAAGGCATATCTTATATTGCCTACTATGATCGTTGTGGCGTACGCTTGACTGTACTCCCACCACTCCTTTTTGGGGAGGAGGATGCGGCACCTTCTTTTACCGGTGAGCTACTGCCTGATGCACTCAACGATATTTGCCCCGGGCAACTGGTGGACTTAAGTTTCGTCGGTTCGGGGTTCGAACGATTAACATGGGAAAACGGTAGTATGAATCCGATACGAACCATCAGTGCCGACCCTAATGAAGATTACTTTCTTGTGGTCTACCCCTTTTGTGAGACCGACTCCATTGTCTTCCGACCTGAATTGAGTTATGCTGATACGAGTGCTCGTATCAGGGTCTTACCCGAAGGTGAGGTTTGTGTTGGCGACGAGCTCATGTTGCAGGTTGGCGGAGATAATGTAACCGCCATTAGGTGGGAAGATGGGACAACAGAGCCCGAACGGATCGTCTTTTCCGACTCTATGATACGTTACAGTGCTACCGTTGAGGTGGACTGCGGGGTCTCGCGACAGATTTTTGCAGACTTGATTTATGACGAGGATTGCCAGCCCTCAGACTGCGAAGCAGCAATCCCTGAACTAATTACGCCTAATGGTGATGGCACCAACGATTTTTTTCGCCTATTCACATGGTGTGATGTATCAGACTACAGTTTGAAAATATTCAATCGTTGGGGGCAAGTCGTTTACGTTTCTGATGATGCTAGTCAGGGATGGGACGGAACAAAAAATGGCCTTGCCCAGAGCATGGATACTTATCTCTACGTGATGCAGTTTCGACTGGCGGAAGGCGAATTAGAGCAACGCGATGGGCAGTTTGCTTTAGTCCGCTAAAGGATGAACTAGACTTTGGTTTTTACCTCCACTCTTCTAAATATCATATCTGGCAACAAGACGATGTATTCTTAATGATATTCGGGCTTACCCGCAATAACTAATCGATATTTCCTCTTATCTCCTATTATTCGTGTTTGCGCTTTCGCTGGTGGGGGTAACATCATTATTGACGCGCGTTTCGACAATAACCTCCATGGGTGACTACCGTAGACCATTAGCGCTTGCACCGCTAATTCCCCGGGCTTATTAGGCCAGGCATACGATATCTTTTCACTGCCCTTACTGAGCATATCAGTAGCTCCGGTACCTCCCCTTTAGCTCCTAACTTCTCGCTTATGACCTCGGGCATGAGCTCTTTGCCCTTACCTCTAACTCCCAACATATCCTCCGGATATTTCGCTATATCCACCCGGCGTTGTACATTATCAACTGATAACACCTATCTCCATTGCCTACTCCTACCGTTACTGCTGCCCGAGAACAATGGTCCGCCTACCGCGAAGATGCGGCGGCAAGGGGAGAAGTGATCTTGTCGTTGCCTCGTTTAGAGCGCTGGCATCCTTACTTCCCGCTAAGCACTGGCCCAACGGCGAACGAGGATCTGCGCAAAGTCTGGTTGAAAAACAACACCGGACCAAGAAATACCAAGCGTTGGGAAAATATTGCCTCGAGTGTCCATTGGAGCGGCATGATAATGCCGCCGGAGGAGTTGAATCGACTAGGTATTCATCAGCTGATAACAGTTGCTCAAGGACTCGAATTCCAAAGGCAACAGGTGGCATGGTACGATTACCTTCACCGTACGCACGAGCGGGCAAGCTCATCTGCTCAGCAAGACGTAGTTGCTGCGGGGCTATGGGAATACCTAAATTTCTACGTAAAACTGCTGAAACGTGCTCGCATCTATGGTCAGGAGGTGAAACAACTATTACAGCAGGTTCCGGGAGAGGGCGATTTTTCCAGTTTAGTGCCATCACATCAGGCGGTAAGTCTGTTGCTGCAGTACGCCATCCGGCAGGAGCCTGGATTATGGGACGAGCTTGCATTCAACCGGAAGTTTGAAATGGCCGCCCCTGAGGTGCGTCAGCTTATGGCTGACCGGGTAGCCATCGGGGCAGTGCTGAATGACGAAGATAATCCTGAGCTATTTGCCTTATTCGAAAGTTGTTGTCAGGCAGACTTAAAGTTCGTTGCCGTGCAGGACATGCTGGACAATGCCAGTAATTTAAACTTACGTTCCCAGTTGCCAGCAACGTACCGGGATCGACTAACCAGCATTGCTGGTGACGGCTTAGGGGATCGGCTAAAGCGCCTGGTCGGCCGATTAAGCATCCTGGATCGCGTACGCTTGCCAACCTCCTCTGCACCTGCGGCCGCGCCCCTTTTTTATCCTGATTACGAAGGCCTTACGTCCGCAGAGACACCCTCATGGTATGGATTGGACTCCGAAGAGTTGACGGCTTTATTTAATTTTATAGAACAGCGTTCGACAATACTTACGGAGGTGGCTCCGAGGACTGTGGAGCACCAACGGCAACTACTCTGTCAGCTTACTTCCCCGGTGATCGTATGGTCGTTTGTATTCGATAAGTGTATTCCGCAATGGGCAATTGCTCCCAATCACCTGGTTGAGAAAGCTGCTCAGGCCTACGAAGAAGAACAACGCAAATTACAGCAGGAGCTTGATCGGGTGAATCGTCTGCTACCCAAACTTCGGGGAGCGCGGTCCCTGGTCGCTATTCGGGAATTAGAAAGAAAACGGACACCGTTTTCCACCGGTAAAGCCAACCTTTTGTGGCAGGCCGCACTTGAACGACAACGTCAGGAAATCCATAACCGTCGCCAGTACCGTAAGCAGAAGATGGAAGAGTTTGGCTTGTCTTTAGCGGATCTCCCTCCTTCGGAAATGGATGTTTGGCTCGACGAGCTATTGCAAGTAGAAGAAGAAGTCTTGCCCTATATGGCCTACGTTCGTAAGGCTTTCCAGGCAGCACTGCCAGTAGGCACAACTGTTGAGTTTAATCCGGTTAGACACCGCAGTGACGGGGTCGAATTCGATCCTGAGACTATTCAGGATCAGGATAAATGGTTGCGTGGCGAGGTAATGAAAACCTTACGTAGCCGACAGGAGTATGCTCCAATCACTCAGGTTAATGCCTTTTGCCTGGATTATTCCCGTTCCATGCATCATGACCTCATGCGTAACCTTTTTAAGGTGGTCTTTTTGCTGGTAACCGGCCTGGAAGGCAGAGATACCTATGATGCTATTCATTTCTTTGGCTCAGGCTTTGAAGAGGCCGTTGACTTTACCGACGCCGACGGATTTACGAGTCGCAAGGCACTAGGACGTATTCTCGCTAAGGTGGCAACCGTTGAATTGAATTCGGTGGTATACTCAGGTTTTGGAGGTACCAATATCAGCGATGCCGTGGCCAAAAGCCATGAAAAAATTATGTCCTTCTCCCGCCGTCTGGAACAGGAGCGTCCGGATATTCGCTATGTACGCTCTATTCTAATCCTGACGGATGGCCAGCCTACAGTCGGTGTTATCAACCTTGATGAATTACATGAACTTGTCAAACGGCACCGTGAAGATGGGGATGTATCCCTAAAAGGAATCTACCTCAAACATCCCGAGGATCAATCGGATTTCATTGCGCGTATCTTCGGACCCGAACACGCCGTAGAAGCTTCGAGCTTTGACGAGTTAATTGCCACCTTCGTCCAGACCATGAGCTTAACGTACCGGCAACAACGTAAGGACTACCGACAGGCCCAGCGCCGGAAAAAACTACTGGGATTGGGCGGAGTGGCCAATCAGACTCAATAGCCTTCTGCTTCTTTAAACCCACGCTATGATTGCTACGCAACAAATTGCTGATCTAATACTTGTTTCGGATGATGCCGGAAAAATAAAAGCATATGCGTCCGAAAGCTTTCCTGATTCACCCGTCGTATATAATGTTGATGGACTGGCAGTAGAGGAGGTCATACTGTTCCCGCTTCATGATTTTATGCTGTTGCGTACTGATCAGCGCGATTTTTTGCGGACGCTTACTAATGAACCCATCGTGGAACAGGAGCAATGGGCAGACTTCTATTTTGAGCCCATCACGAACAGCCTTTATCGACAGGATGAGCGTGGCTATTGGTATGACCTGGAGGGCTTTCGTTTGGCATCGCCGATTTTTCTAAAGACAGACGTTCTGATTTCGCTTGCTGGGAAAACCAGCAGGCAATCCTGGGCCTTCAGCGATCAGCAGCTGGTTGCCAGTCCTAATATGCAATTGGTTCAGATCGGCAGGATGGTGTTTAATCAGCAGCTGGAGGCCGTTCACTTTTTCGGTGAGAAGGTAACCGGTCTGGGAGTTGTCCATGTTTCGTTTGGTGGCACCGACCAGTGGCAGGAGATCTTCCGGGGAATAAAAGACAAAGCCTTTATTAATGAGTTTACGGGGGCACCCTTGTTGATCAATAACGAGGAAATCGTCGGTCATGTGGGCGGGGTGACACGCGGCGTGCGCCACTTCGAGGTTTTTTATTCCCGTAATCGGGATTATGTCCTGGAGAACAGTTCTAGCGGTGAGATTCGCTATGAAGGTTTACCCATCGGGGTTGATTTAGATACCTACCTTAACCTGAATGGAACGGAGGTTGCCCTTGCTGATGACGGAATAAAGCGTTTCTATTTTGACCTGGAAAAAAAGGCGCCCTATTTACTGCCAGAAGCAGGCAAAGAACTTATTACTTTCATTAGTTCAGAACGGGTCCTACTTAAGGAGTCTACGTTGTGTAACGTGAGGACAGAACACCAATCCTTTGTTTACGATCAGGACGCTGAGCAGCGTTTTACCGTTGAGGGGATGGAACCTGAAGCCGTCTTCGATGTGCCTGGTTTTGAAGAGCACTATTTTTATGCATTGATCAATGGCAGGCAATGCTTGTGTCTGAAAGCTGGCCAGAAAGTACTTAAGCTTGGTACGGAGCAGCTTGAGGTTGCCGAGATAACCGGCAAACGAGGGAGTAAACTGCTGAATGCGCTTAGTGTAGGCGGTGATCCGATGGTGATAGATGTGCGTAAAGGGCTGGGACGTCCGCTGCTGGGCGAGGTTGCCGGTAGCCGTATTTTACAGACAACTGGTGCGGCCTACCGAATAGGCGATATGGTACTGCAGCACATAGAGCTTGATGCGCTGGGAGGAGGAATGTCCCGGGTGATAGACTTGCAGCAGATGCCACTGTCTGTATTTACGCTTCCGCAAGACCTTACGGTTTATCCCGATCAGCCTCAGCCATCGTGCTTTGCCGGCAATCCCGTTATACGAATTGATTTTTCGGAAAAAATAGAAGTACAGGG
>CAZTTF010000260.1:0-4239 GCA_964616365.1 uncultured Lewinella sp.
AGATCTACAAAGGGACCTCGAAGAGCTCGGCATCAACAACCCCTTGCTTGATATTATCACCTTTAATATTCCCCTCGAACAATTAGGGCCAGATGAACTGTCAGGTATCGCGGCTGAAGTTCAGGCAATGCCGGGTGTAGCCAGCGTGTTCTATCAGGAAAACTTCGTGGAACGAATTGCACAAAATGCCAAAAGGCTCACGTACATCTTACTGGGCCTGGCAGGCCTTTTCGCCTTCGTTGCTGGCCTATTAATCCATAACACCGTAAGGCTATCTCTGTACGCGAATCGGTTCACCATCAAAACTCAAGAGCTGGTGGGCGCCAGTTGGGGCTTCATCAGCAAGCCCTACCTACTCCGCTCCATTGCGCAGGGAATCGTTAGTGGAACTCTGGCTGTTGCGGGGGTAATTGGCTTACAATACTGGATTAACGGACAATTACCGGAGCTAAAACTATTTGCCGAACCGGTCCCTTTGCTGATCCTCTATGGTAGCATACTGCTACTGGGAATTCTGATCAATTTCCTCAGCCACTATGTCGTCGTTCGTCGCTACCTTCGCCTCCGTTTAGACGATTTATACTAGCAGCGGCTTCACCTCCGCGCAATCGTTACCAAACATACAACAAACTTCTACCGGCCATCTCGCGTCGGTTCCTACGAGATAATTATGAGTAAACGCAGATCCAAGAAAGACAATAAAGCAGCACAGCGGGCAGCAGCAGCCAGCAGGGATAATGCGCGGGCGCAGGTGCAAAGTGGAAGTACTACGCGGGCACAGGTTCCCGGCAGCAGCAAACGGCCGGTAAACACCGGCCCCAAGCGTGAACTCACCTTCGGGAAGCAGACCTACATCTTCATGGGTATTGGCTTTGCCCTTGTCCTCTTCGGGCTCCTGCTGATGTCTGGTGGCCGCGGGACGGAATACAACGAATTTGACGTAGATCAAATCTATGGCTTTCGGCGGATCACCCTTGCGCCAATTGTAATGCTCGGCGGCCTCGGAGTTGTTATTTACGGCATCCTAAAGAAATAATCTTGGGCAGTATTTTAAGGGCCCTTATCCTGGGTATCGTTCAGGGTTTAACCGAGTTTTTGCCCGTAAGTAGTAGTGGCCACCTCGAGTTGGCGAAGTGGATACTTGGCGGGGATAAAGTCCCCGCAGAAAGTGTGCTGATGACCGTAACCCTTCACGCCGCTACGGCACTGGCGACCCTGGTTGTCTTCCGCAAAGAAGTACTCGATATCCTGCGCGACTTACTTAAGTTCAGTTGGAACGACGGGACAAAATTCGCGGCGCTCATCGTTGTCAGCATGGTACCCGCAGCCCTTGTCGGTGTATTTTTCGACGATGCCCTGGAGGCGCTTTTTAATGAGCAGGTCATCCTCGTTGCTTTAATGCTTATCCTCACCGGAGGCTTGCTATTTCTGGCTGACCGGGCCCAAGAAACGAACAAATCAGTAGGCTGGACCTCCGCTGTTCTGATCGGCATTTCCCAGGCCATCGCCATCCTGCCGGGGATAAGTCGCTCCGGAGCTACGATTTCCACCTCCGTTCTTCTGGGGATTGACCGGGAGAAGGCGGCGAAGTTCAGTTTCCTGATGGTCATTCCCCTGATCTTTGGCAAGATGGCCAAAGATGTTCTGGATGGCGACTTCAGCGCTTCTACTTCCTTGCCCGAACTGAGTATTGGCTTCGTTGCTGCATTCGTAACGGGCATTATCGCCTGCGTTTGGATGATCAAGCTCGTCAAACAAGCTGAACTCAAGTGGTTTGCCTACTACTGTTTTGCCGTAGCAGCCATTGTCCTCAGCGTAAAACTGCTGGCTTAAATACACCTGTTAGCAGTACATCGCTCCTTTAACAGTACGTACAAGTACGCTAAAACGGCTTGCCATACAGCGGCTATGCCATTGCACCTGCGTCCCCCCCCTTATCTTTGCCGCAAAAGACTACAAAACCACCATGATCCCTCCCAGTACCGAACCGCCCTTCCCCTTTGCCGAAGGGAGCCTGTTACTTGTTGACAAACCTAAAGGCTGGACAAGTTTCGATGTCATCAACAAGCTACGTTGGGCCATCAGAAAGCACCTGGGCGTCAAGAAATTCAAGATCGGCCATGCGGGCACACTAGACCCAATGGCTACCGGAATGCTAAACATTTGTACCGGAAAGTGGACAAAGCGCCTGGCGGAACTTCAGGGGATGGACAAGACCTACACGGGGACAGTCACCCTCGGAGCCACTACCCCAAGTTACGATGCCGAGGAGCCGATTGACGCAACTTTTCCTACGGAACACATTACCGAAGCAAAAATCCTTGCTGCCGCAGCATCACTCACCGGTGATCTGCAACAGCTTCCTCCCATTTTCTCGGCGATCAAAGTTGATGGCCAGCCACTCTATAAGCGGGCCCGCAGAGGCGAGATGGTTGAGGTGAAGCCGCGCCCGGTTACGGTACACGAATTTCGCATCACCCGGATCGAGATGCCCGAAGTGGACTTTGTCATCAGCTGTTCAAAGGGGACCTACATCAGATCACTGGCCTACGACCTGGGCAAGGCCCTGGACTCCGGTGGTTACCTGACGGCCTTACGCCGCACACAGGTTGGTCCCTACACGGAAGCTCAGATGTGGAACCTGGAATCACTCCTTGAGCATATCCCTCCCGCCGAAGCACAATAAACGGTGTTCAGGAACTGAGTATACTTAGTACAATTACTCCGCATCCTCCCATTCCATGCTCCGCTTAACGGCCTTTTTCCAGCCAGCATAGAGCTTGGTGCGCCGCTCCTCCGCCATGGCGGTCTCAAAGCGCTGGTCAAGCTGCCAGGTCTTCTCCAGATCGCCTTTGGTCCAATACCCGACGGCAAGCCCGGCCAACATTGCCGCACCGAGTGCGGTGGTCTCGACAATCTCGGGGCGTTCGACATTGGTGTTAAGGATGTCTGACTGAAACTGCATCAGGAAGTTATTGGCACTCGCACCGCCGTCGACCCGAAGGGTAGTTAAACTTTTTCCAGAATCCTGCTCCATAGCGAGCAAGACATCAGCGACCTGGTAGGCAAGGCTCTGCAGCGTGGCCCGCACGATGTGGGCCTTGTTGGTACCGCGCGTCAGACCAAAGATGGCTCCCCGGGCATACATATCCCAATAGGGCGCGCCCAGTCCGGCAAAGGCAGGGACGACATAAACGCCTCCGGTGTCACGCACTTTCTTTGCGAAGAACTCAGAATCGGGCGCCTCGTCAATTAGTTTGAGTCCATCACGCAGCCACTGAATAGCAGCTCCCGCAATAAATACGGAGCCTTCCAGGGCATATTCCATTTTCCCGTCGACTTCCCAGGCGACGGTCGTCAACAAGCCATTTTGGCTTGCTACGAATTCCTCTCCAGTATTCATCAGCATGAAGCAGCCCGTACCGTAAGTGTTTTTTGCCTGGCCGGGGTCAAAGCAAGCTTGCCCAAACAAAGCACAGTGCTGGTCACCCGCCATACCGGCAATAGGAATTTGTGCGGAGAACAGCCCCTCCTCAGTATGACCATAGACTTCACTACTACCCTTTACCTCGGGTAACATGCTGGCGGGAATATTCATCTCACTGAGCATCTTCTCGTCCCATTTACGATCCCGGATATCGAACAGCATCGTTCTGCCAGCATTGGTTACATCGGTAACGTGAACCTCTCCACCAGTCAGTTTATAGACCAACCAACTGTCCATGGTGCCGAAGGCCAATTCACCAGCCTCGGCGCGCGCCCGCGCGCCCTCCACATTCTCCAGAATCCAATTAATCTTTGTGCCCGAGAAATAAGCATCAATCACCAGGCCAGTACGTGCTTTAACGTGGCTTTCAAGGCCACGGGCCTTAAGCTCATCACAGAAGGCGGCTGTCCTGCGATCTTGCCACACTATAGCATTGTGGATAGGGTCGCCAGTTTTGCGGTCCCACACCAAGGTTGTTTCCCGCTGATTGGTAATTCCGATCGCGGCAATGTCCTTTGCTTTGAGTTTCGCTTTGACTAATACCTCCTGGGTTACCGCGAACTGTGTACTCCATATTTCATTCGCGTCGTGTTCCACCCATGCCGGCTGGGGATAAATCTGCGTAAACTCCTTCTGAGCTACTGCTACAATGTTTCCTGCATGATCAAAAATGATGGCGCGGCAGGAGGTCGTTCCCTGATCCAGGGAGAGCATGTATTTGGTCATGATCGAATAGTTGGCTGGTAATATAA
>CAZTTF010000261.1:0-20534 GCA_964616365.1 uncultured Lewinella sp.
ATCGCCTAGGCTGCGGAAGCGCCCGGCACGGTCTGCCCAGCCAGCGTAGCCAGAGTATACTCCCTGGCGACCTGTTGGATTGAATTCAGCATCCTTCACGTGGAAGGCACAGATTCTTTCGTGGTAGATATCGATAAACTCAAGGTAATCGAGGCACTGGAGGACGAAGTGACTTGGATCGTAATTGATCTGTGCACGTGGGTGACCGTCGACGGCTTCTACGAAGCGTTCGAAGCTGGTCCCGTCAAACAGGTCTTCACCAGGGTGGAGTTCGTAGCCGACATCAACACCACATTCATCAAAAACATCGAGGATGGGTTTCCACCGCTTGGCTAACTCACCAAAAGCCTCTTCCACCAGGCCTGCTGGCCGTTGCGGCCAGGGGTAGAGGTAGGGCCAGCAAAGTGCCCCGGGGAACGAGGGATGTGCCGTAAGCCCCAGGTTTTGGCTCGCCTTAGCATTCCACTTCATTTGCTGCACCGCCCATTCCTGGGTGGCCTTGGCGTTTCCTGCGACTTCTTTAGGCGCGAAACCTTCGTACATTTTCTGGTAGGCGGGGTGAACGGCTACCAATTGTCCCTGCAAGTGACTAGCTAGTTCCGTTACCGTTAGCCCGTGTTCCGCAATACGACCTTTCCATTCGTCAGCGTAAGTTTTCGAGGTAGCTGCTTTTTCAAGGTCAATCAACCGACTATCCCAGGTAGGGACCTGAATTCCTTTGTACCCCAAACCGGCCATGTATTTACAAATGTCGTCGAGGTTGTTAAATGGTGGTTCGTCACCCATAAATTGAGCGAGAAAAATGGCTGGTCCCTGGATGGTGGTCATACTTTGGTTTTTTAGTGAAATTTAAGGGGGGAGCGTTGTGGGGTGGTTACAGTTCTTGCAGCATTGTTGTTAAGGTTACAGTATTCCTTACTGCAATCATTGCAATCGCTGCAACAACTACAACCGCTGCAACTCTTCTCAGCCGGAAGATAGGAAACTCCCTCGAAATTACAATTGGTAGTACCTTGCGCGAAAACACCCCAAATGGTAAGAGTTCAAGAACTAACTTCAGCTGAATATGCGCCGTACTACGCAGGTTACATCGGTAAGGTACCTGACATTACGCTGCGTTCTGCCTTGGATGAGAGTGCTGCGGCACTCCTAGACTACCTGACCCACGTTCCTGACGACCGGGTAGATTATGCTTATGCCCCTGGAAAATGGACCATCAAGGAATGCCTGCAACACATTATTGATACTGAACGCATTTTTGCCTACCGCGCCTTAGCAATTGCTCGCGGAGACAAAACTCCTTTGCCGGGCTTTGACCAGAATGAGTACATGAAGGTCGTTGAACTGGGGCATCGGTCTTTCCGGAAAATGATTGAAGAGTTTCGTCATCTACGGCAATCCAACCTGCGGATGTTCAAGACCTTTACCAAAGAAGACTTAGAGCGGACGGGCACCATGAGTAATACCGCCGTATCAGTACGCGCGTTGGGCTTCATCATTTGTGGCCACGTGTTTCACCACGCGCAGTTGTATCGGGAGACTTACGGGTAATTAGGTACTAACTAAGCCTGAAAGGACCTTTATTGTTATCCACACGATTAATGATAAGGGCACAAGCAGGATAAAGAAATAGCAGCTGCCCCAAACACTGGCGTTGGGCTTATTGAGTGTTTTGTTGTCTTCAGTGGAGGCTAGGGAGGAACTAAATTCTCTAATCAAATGGACAAGGCCAGTTCCAACGAGGGCGAAAAAGCCAAACAGTAGTAGAACCCCTAAGCCACCGATAGTGTACAGAAACATACTCTGGTAGGGTTACGATTTACCAGGCTAAATCCCTGGCCGCTACGGTTAGTTCAATGTCTAGTACGGGCCATTCAATACCAATGGCCGGGTCGTCATACCGCAGCCCGCCTTCTGCCTCCGGTGCGTAATAGTTATCACATTTATAGGCGAAGACTGCTTCTTCGGAGGTAACCAGGTACCCGTGGGCAAAGCCACGGGGAACGAATAATTGACGTTGATTGTCCCCACTCAGGTACACACCATACCACTGACCTTTAGTAGGAGAACCTTCCCGTAAGTCGACAGCTACGTCGAACACTTCCCCGGATATTACCCTGACCAGTTTGGCTTGTGCTGCATCCCCGTGCTGAAAGTGTAGACCGCGCAACACACCACGGGAGGACTTCGCCTGATTATCTTGGACGAAGGTGCAGTCGATACCTGCCCCCTTGAATGCTTTAGCGTTGTAGGACTCAAAAAAGTAGCCTCTGCTATCGCCAAAAACCCGGGGCTCAAACTGAATAAGACCAGGAATAGGTGTTGTGGTAAACATATCTGAATTTTCCAATTGTCGACTCAAGGTCTGCAGGCGCTTTACCAGCCACGGTAGCGCGGCGGCTCAAGGTTGAGCAAACGCATATAGACCAGTAGTTGAGCCCGGTGGTGGGTAGCGTGGTCCTGGAGCAGATAAATAATGGTGCGGCGTGACCGGGGTCCCGCAAAGAAATTAGTAACCATTGTCTCCCAGTCCTCAGCTTCAAAACTGTAGACTGCTGCAATGCCAAAAGCATAGGCTTCATCCAGTAATTCTACGAGCTCCTGGCGCGTGAGGGTCTCAGCGGATAGCTTGTCCTTTAAAGCTTTTTCATTGAATCCCGCTGGATTGTAATTCAGGAAACGACGACTAAGACCATAGACATTTCCCGATAGGTGTTGGATTTGTTCCTGAACGGACATTTGCCCCTCCGTCGGACGGAAATTAAGCGAGGAGTCCGGAATGGATGCTAATGCCTCCTGCGTGTAAGCAAGAGAATTTTTCCACTTAGCTTGCCATTCGGCGCGTGCCGGGAAGTCGTCTGCCGTAGTGCTGTCTTGGGCCATGATCGGGAGCGTAAGCGCAAAGAAGAAGAATAGAACCAGTGATTTCATGGGGCGAAGATAGAAGGTTGCGGGGAGATGGAAGAATGCTACAAACTGAGTAATGCATGATTAGATCAGAACCACTCAGGTACGGAATTGATAAACCTGTAGTCTTGTTCTTCGTAGTTGATCTCGGCGATATAAGATTCCCGACCATTTGAGATCATCAGATAAGGGACTTTCAAAGCACCGTTGTAATTAGCTGCCTGGCGGAATACACTGGTATTGAGTGGAACCTGTGGTGCTTTACATTCAATAAGCAAGAAGGGGCGCATGTCCTGATCAAAAACCAAAATGTCAGTCCGCTTCCTTTCAGTATTAACCGCAACGCCCCGCTCAACGGTGATGCGGTTACGATTGTACCGCATATCCCGAATGAGGAAGTGAAGAAGGAGTTGACGTACAAACTCCTCAGGCTGGAGCACTAACCACTTCTTGCGGATAGTGCCCAATACAAGGCGCTTGGTGCCTTCCTGTTTGAGGTTTAGCTGCGAGCTAAAGCGCTGCAGTTGTAGATCAATCGGTCTTGGTGGAGTCTGGTCGGTAGGCATTCGCGAGTGCTTGCAAGCGGGGAAACAACAAAAGAAAGGTGTGGTTGAACGGTTCTTCGAAATCATCGAGGAGATACTCTATCCCCTCAAGATACTCTGGGTGAGATAGTCTTGGTTTAAGGCGATTAAAAACCATCTGCATTCCTTCAGGTGTGGTGTAGAGTTGCAACCAGTTATCTTTCACCATTCCATCCACGTAGCCCTGAACCCGGGGAGACATCAATTGCCGCTGCCCCTGTAGATTCCGGTAAGTATTTTTTGTGAAGCGGTCGAAGGAATCAGGGCCGAAGGCTGGCCAGTTTTGCCAAAGGAAATAATCAAAACCAATATCCGTGACCACACCGGCATAGCGACCGTGCCGGGCAGCAATTAATTTATTGAGTGCTTTAACATCCGGATCATGATCCGTCAAACGATCAATTTCGCGGTGCATGGCTACGCCCCGCTGGATGGAGGGTGGCATCAGTTTTACCTTAGCTCCTTTCACGAAATCACCGAGATAGTTGCCGACCTGGAGGTCGGCGTCGAAGTAAGAAAGCGTAAGGTGAGCTAGAAAATTAATGGTAATGTCTTTTGTTAGGTCACCGCACTACTGCGGCAAAAGTCGCAATGTACTAGTTCTGCTGACAACGGCGCAGGGAGGGAGGTTTGCACGAAGGATAATCACAAGGCATTTTCCTCAGCTTACTTACTAGCGCGGAGCGCCATGCTCTGTGGAACCTAACGACGGAAACTCTGCTAAATTCTGTTTAACTCTGTGACCGGTAAATGTCGCAAAGCGAACTTTCGATTGCTCTAAGGTTTACCTGTACACAGCTGAAGCTAACAGCTTATATTCGTAGTAACGCTCGAGGAAGTCAGGGCAAGCCTAAGTTCACAAACGAAAATTGGCATCAGGTATCTCTACTCCGCATCGAAAACCTTAAGTTGTCGCGACCATTAGTTTAAGACATGATTAACCTCCAGCCTCTACATCAAGCGCCAAACCAAGCAGATCTACTGCTTACCCACGAAGCGATTCAGCCTTTCATTCATCGTACCCCGGTGATGACCAATTCCAGCCTTAATGCGATGGCTGGAGCGGACTTGTTTTTCAAGTGTGAGAATTTTCAGAAAATCGGAGCCTTCAAGATGCGAGGCGCCGCTTCTGCGGCGCTGCGGCTAACGGAAGAACAACGAGCCAGAGGGCTGGCTACCCACAGTAGTGGAAACCATGCCCAGGCGGTGGCAATGGCCGCAAAAGTACTAGGTGTTCCGGCCCATATCGTAATGCCGGAGGATGCTCCGAAGGTGAAGGTGGCAGCCGTTCAGGGGTATGGCGCTAGCATTAGTTACTGCGTGAATACACCTGCAGATCGGAAACAAGCATTAGATGCAGTTGTAGCTAAAACGGGAGCTTCTTTCATTCACCCTTTTGATGATTGGGGAGTAATTGCCGGGCAAGCTACCGCAGGCATGGAGCTGATTGAGGATACCGAAGAAACACTGGATTTGCTGCTTACTCCGGTGGGTGGCGGTGGATTGATGGCCGGAACGGCTCTTGCTGCCCGCTACTTTAGCCTCCAGGCGGTGGCTTGGGGATCCGAGCCACTAAATGTGGACGACGCAGCGCGCTCCCTGAAAAGCGGCAAGATTGAGCACAATGAGACCAATTTCACCGTAGCAGATGGTCTGCGTACCGACCTTGGTGAACGCACATTTGCCGTGATCCACAAACGGGTGCCAAAAATCCTGATCGTGACTGAGGAGGAGATCGTTACGGCCATGCGCCATATCTGGGAAAGAATGAAGATCATTATCGAACCAAGTTGTGCCGTTCCCTTTGCTGCGGTACTCCGGTATCCAGAGATGTTTGCCGGAAAGAAGATTGGTATAATTCTCACAGGGGGTAATGTCGATGTTGATAGCCTTCCATTCTAGACCAGCTGCTTTATTTAGAACAAGCTCTTTGGGCTACTTAATTATCTTCGCCTCATGTTATCAATTATCCTCGCGTACGCTACAGATAATCAGCGATCGGCGCAGCGCCTGGCAGGCGATTTGGAGTCACACGTGGCCTTTACCCACGTGCCGGTTGGCAAGGCCAATGAAGGTCCCTTACTCGTTGAGCTCTTGCCGGAAGATCCGCAGCCGGTTATTCTGTTGATAAGTAGTGATTTTCTGCAGAGCCCTAATTGCATGTACAACGCGCACCCGCTGTTTGACGGTACGCGGGAAGTATTGCCCGTATTCATCCGGAGCCATCATTACGACGAACTGGCCGACGAGGTAATTACCAGTCAGACCTCCTTAAGCAACCAGGCTGATGTCATGCACTACATCAACCACTGGCAGGATCGTTACATCGACCTGCGGGCACAAGCCGATGAACTTTCAGTAGCGGGTGGCGATACCTTCCAGAAGTACCTCCGCAAAATCCGTGAGGCCAGTACCCAGGCTGAAGAGTTGCTGTACCTTTTGAAGGATAAGTGGTCGCTGACTGAGGAGCAATTTGCGGCCAACCACTATCATCAGCTATTCTTATTTGCTGAGCGGCCACGCTTGTGGGAAGACTACAAGGCTTACGAAGAAACGCCCGTTGATGTTTCCGGTATTCCCGGACTAGCCATGCTCGGGAGCAATCAGGAAGAAACTTCCGCACCTGAGGAGGAGCCAGTACTTGGCGCGGACGCAGGAGCAGCGGAGGAGGATGAGCGCACTGCTGAGACAACCGAACCGGATACACTTGAGGACCCCGCCGTGATCAACGATGACCTGGCAGCTTCAGTAGTCCCTCTTCAGGAGGAAGCGGAGGTCCTACCCATTAGTGGAGAGCATAACGAAGAGCCGGTGGTGGTTACTGCCGAAACCTTAAGTCCGGAGGAACAAGCTGCTACCTGGGTCTCAAGAGCCTGGTCAATGTTTGACCAAGGAGACGCGGTGGCGGGCCTTGAGCTCCTTGCCTCTGGGCGTGATGCGCTGCCGGATCATCCGATTCTGCACTATAACCATGCCTTGTTGCTAGTAACGGCTACCGAGGATATTGCCGCTGCCCAGGAGCAACTTGAAGGCTTGCTGGATAAATTTCCCGATCATCCCGAAGCATTGTTCCTCAACGGTGAGCTGGCTGAGGCCGGCCAGGATGTTGACCGTGCCCGGGAAAACTGGGAGCAGCTTAGTGATACGGAACCGTTTTACCCAGACCTTAATTTCCGTCTAGGAACTTTGATTGATGACCACTATCCGGATGATTACCTGGACGCCGCAGCTTACCTGCGGCGGGCAACCAAGGAAACAGGGGCTTCCGGAGATGCCTTTTACCGGTACGGAAGATTACTCGCTGGCCCAATCGGCCGCAAAAAGAAAGCTATAAAGCAATTACGGAGGGCAATAGAGCTTGCTCCCAATCACGCAGATGCTCATTATTTACTCGCCCAGTTGCTAAAAGGGCGGGGAGATGTTGCTGCCGCTAAGAATGCCTTCCAGGTCGCAGCAAGCCTCAACCCCAAATACCAGACTATGGACAATCAGGCAATTTTCGCCGACCCACCGGCAAAGCCAGTGACTACTGCCTCTGCGGCAGATGCACTCGCTGCCCTTAAGGAAGATATCGCCGCTTTAGAAGCAGAGCTAGCTGCCCAGAACCTCGCTACAAAAACAGACATGGCACCTGCGGCCCCGCCCAAAAAAGGGGCGGGCAAAACTGCCCTGATCTCCGGAGCAACTTCGGGCATCGGCCGGGCTACCGCCCGCCGCCTTGCCGCCGATGGTTACCGCCTGTTGCTACTGGGACGCCGGCAGGAACGGCTCGATGAACTGAGCAATGAACTGCAGACCTCCTTCGGAACGGAAACCTTTTTGATCAAGGTTGATGTCCGGCACCGCGAAGAGGTGCGAATGGTGATTGCTAATCTGCCTCACAGCTGGAAGACTATTGACCTACTGCTCAACAATGCTGGTAAAGCAAAAGGGTTTGACCCCATTCATACTGGTGATTATGAACACTGGGACGAAATGATCGATGTCAACCTAAAAGGCTTGCTCACTCTAACCCGCGAGGTAAGCCCTCTCATGGTCGCTCGTCAATCGGGGATGATCATTAATGTGGCCAGCACTGCCGGAAAGGAGGTTTACCCCAACGGTAACGTCTACTGTGCTACCAAGCATGCTGTCGATGCCCTGACCTACGCCATGCGCCTGGATCTGGTAAAACACGGCATCAGGGTTGGCCAGATTTGCCCGGCCCACGTGGAAGAAACTGAGTTCGCAGTGGTCCGCTTTGATGGTGATAAAGAACGGGCAAAGATCTACGAAGATTTCAAACCCCTCAGCTCCCCTGACGTTGCGGAAGCGATTTACTTCATGGCATCCCAACCCGCACACGTCAATATAATGGACGTCGTTTTACAGGGAACCCAGCAAGCCAGCTCCACGGTGGTAGACCGCTCGGGAAGAGATCGGTTTTCCAGCGAGGAGGAGTAGATCATCTGGTCATCTGGCGCACTTTTCTGGTGCCTTAAAACAACAACTATGTTTATCGTAATCGAGGGGCTTGATGGCTCGGGCAAAACAACCCAGATTGAAATGCTGCGGGACCGGCTGCAGGGCAGGGGAGAAGCTTGCTATTTAACGGCTGAACCAACGGAGCTACCCACGGGGAAATTCCTGAGGTCCATTTTGCGCCACGAGATTGAAGCTGACCCCAGAACCGTTGCGGCGCTTTTTGCTGCTGACCGAATCGAACACCTTTTTCATGAGGAAGAGGGCATTCTGCGCAAGCTCGCTGATGGGTATCGGGTCATCGCCAGCCGGTATTACTTTAGCTCGCTTGCTTACCAGAGCGAGTATGCTGATCCGGCCTGGGTGGCTTCTTTGAACATGATGGCTAAGCGAACACTCCCCGCAGATCTGACGATATTTCTGGACCTTGACCCTGAAGTCAGCCTGGCCCGGATTCAGACAAGGGGAGAGCAACAGGAGTTATTTGAAACCCGGGAGAAATTGACGCACGTCCGGGAGAGCTTCCACCTGGCTTTTACGCACTTTGGTGAAGGGGAGAATATCCACATCATCGATGCCTCCGGCGATCCAGTTGAGATATCCGATCAAATCTGGGCCTTAGTTGAGCAGATGTTGTAAGTTTAGCGGCAGAACACTCAGCTAAGCTTATGTCGATCTCAAACCGTATTCAGTCCGTAGACATTCTACGGGGCATCACCATTGTGGCTATGATATTGGTGAACACTCCCGGAACCTGGAGTAGTGTTTATCCTCCTTTGTTGCATGCCTCCTGGCATGGCCTTACGCCAACCGACCTTGTCTTCCCTTTCTTTTTGTTCATCGTGGGTTGCTCCATCGCTTTTGCCTACAAGAATCGCCAGCCAGACTTCTCGGCCTACAAGAAGATCACCATTCGTGCTTTGAAACTGATTGGCCTCGGCTTGTTTTTAGGTGCCTTCACGCTGAGTTTCCCCTTTTTCAAGGAGTGGTCAACCATTAGATTTCCCGGCGTGCTACAACGTATTGGTGTCTGCTTTTTCTTCGCGGCCATTATCGCCCTCAACGCAAACTGGAAGGTGATTGTGGGGGTAACCGCTTCGTTATTGCTAGGTTATTGGATATGGATGGGTTTCATTCCCTTACCTGATGGAAGTTCCCCGACCTTTGAGCGGGCTCCAAATAACTGGGCGATGTATCTCGATAAACTCATTTTCGGTAGCCATACCTGGCAGCCTGACTACGATCCTGAAGGATTACCAAGTACCCTGCCGAGCATTGCTACGACGCTGATTGGTGTCTTGATCGGGAGGCTCTTGATCTTTGGTAAGCAGCAGGACAAACTCAAATACATGTTGATCGGTGCCGTAGGCATGATTGTTGTCGGCATGCTTTGGGCTCAGGTGTTTCCACTAAATAAGGCCCTCTGGAGCAGTTCTTTTGTCTTGGTCACCGGAGGACTGGCAACGGGATTGCTCGCCGCAATTTATTATCTGACTGATGTTCAGCGTGTCGCGATAGGTGGCATATTCAAACGCGTAGGCTCGAATGCCCTGATCCTCTACTTCCTGTCGAGCTTTATCTCGAAGGTGTTCGGGATTCTCGGAATCCATGGCTGGCTGTTCCAGAATATCTACGTACAAGAGTTTCTACCCCCAAAGTTGAGTAGTTTGCTCTATGCTTTATCGGTGGTGGCCTTTTATGTCGCCTTAGGCAATTTGCTGTACCGACGCGGTATCTTCATCAAGGTGTAGATACCAGTAGAAGCATTAGCCCATCCGATTTCGTTTCACGAGGTAACCAGTTAAAATTGAACGAAATCCCTGGTTGATATCTGCCTCCACATAATCGATCTTATACTGAAGGCACTTCATGCGCAGCCGCTCTTTGTAGGCGGCTACTTGCTCGACGTAGTAATCTTTTACCTGGTTAGGCTGAAGTTTAACGCTGTCGCCGGTTTCCATGTCGATGAACTCGTACGGACGGTTGTCAAACTCGAAGTCAATTTCTTTTGACTTGTCTACTGTGTGGAAGAGAATAACCTCATGCTTAGCGTGTTTGAGGTGCTGGAGGGCCGCGAAGAGCTCTGCCTCCTTCTCTGTGTCGTCAAACATGTCGCTAAAGATCATCACCAGGGACCTGCGGTGGATGCTGTCAGCGATTTGGTGGAGGGCATCAGCGGTGCTCGTTCCGACGTTTCGCGTCGGCTTACTGATCAGTTGTTCCAGGTAGGTAAGCAGGAGACGGTAATGGGTTGTACTGGATTTCGGCCGGGTGTGTAAGCCGAGTGTCTCATCAAAAAAGCTTAAGCCAAAGGCATCCCGTTGCTTCATCAGGAGGTTCATCAGGCTGGCCGCAGCCAGGGCCGAAAACCGAATCTTGTTGACGTAGGCCTCCGAGTTTTTGGTAACCTCGGGAAAAAACATCGAGGAACTCGTATCCACTACAATCTGACAACGCAGGTTGGTTTCTTCCTCATACCGTTTGGTGTACATCTTCTGGGTGCGGGCAAAAACCTTCCAGTCAACATTACGCAGTGGTTCCCCGGGATTATAGATCCGGTGTTCCGCGAATTCAACGCTAAAACCGTGGAAAGGGCTTTTGTGCAGGCCAATAATAAAACCTTCAACCACCTGACGGGCGAGGAGCTCAAAGTTGCCAAGATTTCGTACCTGTTCGTTGTCAAGGAGTTGCATGGGGCTTAATTTGGGGCATACACTTGCCAACTATCTATGCTGGCAGGTCGTTTGTCTAACTATAACGGACGCAATGTACGGATCGTACTAACTTCCTGAATGAACCTGTTGAAACTTTTTGCCTACCGCGCTTTCCTGCTCTTTTGTCAGCAGACCCGGCGCAGGCCAATTGAGCTAAACGGGTTCGTTCCCGCCGGAAACCGTAAGGAGCGGCGGGACAGAAATTTTAAAAATTGGTTGCGTGAGTAAATCGATTACAAACATGTTTAAACCCTTATAATACGGGCTTATGTTAGGTAAAGTAAAAGAGTGGCTAGGCATTGAAGGCGTTAAATTGGAACTGGTTGTTCCTGATGACTTCAACGTTACTCAGGGAACCCTCGAAGGGGTTATTCGGTTGCGGAGTATGCGGGCGCAGACCGTAACCAGCATTCGGATGGACCTTATTGAGAAGTACTCCCGTGGCCGTAATGAAGAGACCCTGGTGGATGAGTACAACTTGGGAACACTGACCATCAATGAGAAATTTGACGTTCCCGCGGAAGGGGAACCTGTTGATGTTCCGTTTACCATCGCTTTCACTCCTTACAATTCTCCTGTTGACGATTTTGGACAGCGCAACCTGGTTTTTCGTGGATTAGCCTGGGTCGCCAGAAAAACCCGTAATGCAGTTTCTGAATACCGTCTTGAGGCAGAGGCTAATGTCAAAGGGGTGGCGCTAAACCCCTTCGATAAAGTTGTACTTGGGGGATAAGCCCGGGAGAACCCGCTTCTTATAACCATACCTGGCACCTGCGTCCGCGCCCAACTAGCAGAATGCAGCGGCGGGGACGCAGGTGCAAAGTAGGGTAGTAGGGCCAAGAAAAATGCCCCGGTAGTTCAAAACTACCGGGGCATTTCTATGCTGTGAGCTATCCCTTACCGAATCACGGTAACATCCCCACGGATGATCTCTCCCTGCCCAATATTGAGGCGGAGGATGTAGTAGTATGTTCCTTCGGGAACCTGCGTGCCAGCGTTCGATACACCATCCCAATCGTTATTGTAGGGCTTGGCATCGAAGATGACATCACCCCAACGGTTGAAGATGATCAATTCATTGTCCGGGAAGTCGTCCGGACGCAGGTTGAGGATGTCGAAGACGAAGGTCTCGTTGAGGCCGTCTCCGTTTGGCGTGATGGCATTGTATACCGTTGGATCTGCTCCGTTGGCATCACTGCGAATGAGGATAGTTGCCTGATCACAGAGTCCTTCACAAACGGTACTACAGATTTCGTAATCGATCGTAGTCGTGCCCGTAAAACCAACCGGCGCCTCGAAGGTGATCTCTCCGTTAAGGTTACTGAGGATTTCACCAAACTCAGGGTCATTGAGCAGGGTTACGGTTACCGGACCGGTCCGCTGGTCATTCGCCAGCACGTTGACGGTTCCAATGTTGTTTGTTCCTCCAACCTGAAGTGCATCATCATTGGCATTAGGTGCAGCCTCCGGAGAAACGCGCGTTGTATCAGAGCTGTAGTCTTCACAACCCGGCTTAGATAGCGTCCAGACCAGGGAAATACCATCAGCAATGTCCGTAATGGTAGCTACATCGTTATTAAAGGAGACAATGGCTCCGTCGTCATTGAAAGTTGACCAGGCTCCGGTTGTTCCAACCGGCAGGTTACCGGTGATGACTACCGGTGTTTCACAAGTTGTGAAAGGCGTGGGCAGCATGGCGGGCTCCTGCTCCAGTAAACTGACAATCGTCACTGAGGTGTCGGCACACCCATTAGTGAGGTTAGTGACAACCAACTGGTAAGTTCCAGGAGCCGAAATGATGGGCATCGAGGTGTCATCACCGTTTTCGATGATGCCTCCGTCGCTGGCAGTCCAGCTGTAGAGCACGTTGCCGCCAGGCAACGGTGAACTGGCCGAGCCGTCCAGCTGAATCATCTCTCCGCAATCAATATCGACATCTTCTCCGGCCTGAGCGAATGGAGTGTCCCTCGCTGCGGGCACATTGACAGTGTCCCGCACGGTACATCCGCTTGCGTCCATTACAGAAAGCTCGTAAGCTCCCGGGCCATTGACGGAGACGATGAGGGATCCGGTAGCCGGAGTGATGGTGTTGCCATCCAGACTCGTCCAAAGAATACCGTCAGGAGAAGCATTGTTGAGCTCACTGTCGGAAGCATCGATGGTGATGGTCGTATTGTTACAATCAAAACTATCGGTAGGCATTATGGTCAGCGTAGCGATACTGTCCGCCAGGTCTTCGACCCTGAATTCGACCGTAGAAACACAACTGGTAATCGGGTTGATGATTACTGCGATATACTCTCCTCCTTGCGTTACCGTAACACTAGTCGTGTCAGTAGGTAGTGGATCAGTTCCTGCTGATCCAGCCCATTGGATTTGATAATCATTGGGCTGGTCCTGAATATCCAGGCTCAATACCGTTTCTCGGACATCACAATCAAGGACATCGCCATCAATTCCAACTACGTTGGGAAATTCTCGGGAATCAGTAATGGTGATCTCTCGTGAGGATGCACAGTTCGTCGCCAGGTTCGTGACCGTTAACCGGTAAGTACCTGCGGTATTCACCCGTACGGAATCGAAGGATATTATTTCCGGAGTTTCTCCGTCAACAATGTTTTCCCAAACGTATTGGAAGTCATTTCCGTCAACCGAAGGTGAAGCATCGATAATTACACCGTCAAAGACACAGGTGATGTCAAGCGTATTTTGATTGAAAGCAACAAAAGGAGGGGTGGTTGCGTCGGCAATTACCTCCACTTCTTCGGTGACGCTACATCCGGTAGCAGGATTAGTAATTACAACTGTGTAGATTCCTGCTTCAGAAACACCTACTGTTGCGTTCTCTCCAATTTCGAGGCCAAAGGGATTAGACCATAGATAAGTGTAGCTAAGGTCATCCGCATCAACCGTAAGGAAGATCATATCACCTTGGCATCCCAGTCCGGTAACGGTATCCTGCAGCGCATAAACTGGCAAGCCCGAGGGGGGAAGTACTTCGACTGAGTCAATGGCGACACAACCGGTTACGTCATCCGTAGCCTGAAGGAAGTATGTACCAGGGGAGGTTACGGGGATAACCGCTGCATTGCCCATCATAACTTCTTCGCCTTCAAGGAACCACTGGAAGTTTACACCGTTACCGGCGTTGGAGCTGCCGCTACCCATCAGGAGGAATTCAGTCGTACAGGGAAGCTCTCCTCCCATTCCGGCTTCAACGGTAGGTAGTGCTGGCGCGCCTACTTCTACGAAGGAGGTGTCCCGACATTCACCGTTAGCTACAATAACCCGGTAGGTGCCAGGTAGGACAATTCTGGGGTTCGGTAGGCTCAAATCAGTAACTACTACTCGTCCGGTTGTTGTGTTCCATGAATAGGTAGTAGTCTCATTTACATTTGTGTACGTTGGGGTCAGGACTGTTGTGTCCGGGTCACAACCCAGGGTAAGGTTAGCTGCGAAAGTGGTTGTAGGGAAGCCAGTACTTTCTTCAACGACTACTGTATCTGTCCGCATACACCCGGTAAGCGTGTTGTTCATCATGGCTACGTAGGTGCCAGTCTGATCAACGGAGAAGGTGTTGCTGTTACCCAGAACATTTCCAGGGGTTTCGATTCTTGCCCAGTCGTATTCGACGTTGTCCTCGGCATCGCCGATGCTGAGGGTTACTGGTGTGCCGTCACAGTTAAGGTTGGCAGAGGTTGGCAGGATACTATTTGGAATCTGCGTCTGATCAAGTACAATTACAATGTCCGTTGAAGTACACTGAAGGTCAACAAATTCAACTGTCAGGCGGTAGCGTCCAGCACGATCTGCGGTTGCGGTAATGCCGTTTCCGACATTTTGAATAACATCTCCTTCAGCGTTGATAAGGTCCCAACTGTAACTAACGTTTCCTCCGGTGCTTGAGCCATCACCGTCGAGGATAACGGTAGGGTTGTTACAATCGATAACAGGATTGATGTCTCCATTAGCCTGCGCGATGGGTTGGCCAATACCAATTACCCTTACAGTATCGGTGGCAGTACAGCCCTGTTCACTGGTGACTTCTAGGATGTAGGTTCCTGGATCAGTAACGAGGCCAACGATATTACCACCGGCTCCCACAGTTCCTTCAAGTTCAGAACGGGTAATTCCGTCTGACTGGAGGAAGAACAGTTCGAAAGTCTCACCAACGTTACCTTGACTACTAATGACTGTGGAGGGATTGTCTCCGCAGCTTAATGTTTGATCTTCTCCAGCCATAGCAACGGCTGCGTTGTCTGGGTTAACTCCAACTTCGATAGTGCCGGAAAAGCTAACGGTGCTGAATTGGTCGTAAATGATGTAGTTCTGCGGACCTGGCAGGAGGCCGCCAATGGTTCCCGTGATCCCGCCGTTAGGGCCTGTTCCACCTTCGGAACTACCGAATCTGACGGGGTTATCTACACGAATAAAGACATCTTCGTTACCGGGACGCTGTTCTACCTCGAAGATGATCATACCGTCATCAGTATCATCACAGGTAGCTGGAACTACCCGAATGTCGAGAAGTACGAGTCGGTCTTCGATGCAAACATCTGCCTCATTGTACACAATACTTCCAGCACCCGTTACCGTATTCGTTGCTGGGGCAGCACCGTCACTCAACTCAATTTCAGTACAATCCGGGGTGGTGCTTGCCGTGAAGCAGATCTCAAATACTGTAACGGTATCCGTAGTGGCAATACTCGTTCCTGAGCCGTCGCCGGAGGACCAGTTAATATTAAGGACACCGATACCTGCATCCGAAGCATCGAGGTTGGCCACCGAAAGGCCAGGCCAGGTACCGCTGTTGTTGAAGGAGGAGTAAGAAAGCAGATTCCGGTCAAATGTGATATTGAAATCAGTATCCACTACGTCCGTAAAGCGGGTAACGCTAAAGGGAACACAGACCTCATCCATAATGAAGCCATTGGCATCACCGGCTATAAGGCCGTAGCCATTGGGGAACAATACACAGGCCTCCCCATCGAAAGACTCGATACTAACGCTATTGCCCGCGCTTTCATTGGTGACAACTGAACTGGGGATGAATCCAGCTAAGCCAATAACATCACAATCTGTAGGATTGGCATCGCCTAATGCCATCAGACACATAGACCCGAGGGCAGTACCATTGGGTAGGTTTAAAGTTGGACCGCTGTAATTCAGACTTACCAGTCCATCCGTTACAAGGGTTGCCGTTACGCCGGGAACAGCCGCCACGAAGTTCGTGTACTCAAAGAGGTTGGCTGCATAACCAACGAACAGAGAGAAGCTGGTAACGTCGTTGAATTCATCAACCTCAATATCAAAGCAACTTTCCTGTGATGAGCTAAAGCCCACATCCGGGAAGTTCACCGCAACCCCGTCGGGTTGCAGCACCTCGATAGCACAGTTGGAGGGGTTGAGTCCACGGAATGACCCCAAGACATTATTTGCCCGGATATCATTGTTGAAATCGGCAATCGTAATTGGGCTGATACCACCAAAACCTACGGCGTCAAAACAAACCTCAAAAACAATCTCACCCTCACTAAGCGTCTCTGTAGCCGTTGAGTTAAAGGCCTCCCATTCAAAGCCGAGGACGCCATTTGAAATCTGATCAAGGATAAACTCATCGTTGTTCAGGTTAATAAGCCCTGAGTTGAAGTTTTGCACCCGAGAGTATTGCAATACGCCTGGGTCCCATGTGATCAGGTAATCAATGTCCGTCATGTCAATGAAATCATCTCCAGCCCGTATGGCGATACAAACGTCGGTATCGCCGAAGTTTACGGGCGTGTCAGGACAATCAACAATGACGTCAAATCCAGCAGGGTTACAATTGTCAACCACCAGACGTGTGCCACCGGTTACTACAGGGATGGTGGTTAAACCAGTTCCTGAGCCATTGGCTTCTACGGGGCGCACACCTCCAGAGGAGGCGGGAATAGTTCCAATTGTCAGGTCTGTTCTGGAGGAACAATCGCCGATTACTTCAAAACAAACGGTAACCAGTGAGGTGCCGTCGGGTAGTGTTTCAGAAAGGTCGCCAAAAGGTGCCCAGATGCCGTAAAAGGCATCTCCGCCAAAGAGGTTATATCCACCATCGGTATTTTGGGGGAGGACTGTATTTGCCGTAGCAGAAACGGCTCTCAATACTGTATTGTCGAACTGCATTCCGAACTGGTAACCCTTCAGGTTTTCAAAACCGGAAACGGCGACGACGTCCACACAGTAGATGTCTCCTGGCTGGTAAATGCCATCGTCATCAACTACGGTGAGCTCCAGCGGGCTAACGCCAATCGTAACGGAACCGTCATCGATCCCAGGGAAGGCATCGTTACCCATGTTACACTGGGCACGCTTGTTGAAAATGACGGGAGCTGAGTCGTCGATGCCGTCGTTCGGGTCGCTATCTGGTTTGTTGAAGAATTCGACCGGGTGTTGCGTGGCAACACCTCCGTTGACGTCATAACAGACTTCGAAGAGGATGGTCCCGTCGTCGAGCGTAATGGTGGTGGGAGCGTCTTCACACGTTTCTCCGGCATCGGGGTCCCAGTTGCGCCACCGGACTGTGATGATACCACTGGCAACATAAGAGGTAAGGTCAAAATCCGCCAGGCTAAAGCCAGGAATGTCACCGGAAATATTGGTAATTGTAGGGTTGCTGAGCGCACCACCGGGATCAACAGCCAGGGAAAAGCCGAATTCAATACCTCCGGTAAAGTTGACGACAGTTACCGGCAAACAGACGTTAGTGCCGTTGTCGGCAGGAATGTCAGGTAAGGAGAAAGTGGTAGATGTTTGGGCAAAAGCTGATGCACCGCAAAGCAAGCCAAACACTAGGAATAGGTACCGCATGGGTAAAGTTCTTAAGACGTAGAAGTGTAAGATTTTGGGACGGAAAGGCCTCAGCCTTTCTTACTAGCGATTCAGGGCAACTGCTAGCTGGATTTCGTGAGTGCCGCCAACACTGGGACCAAAGCTCCGGAAGGAATATCCGTAGGCATAGCCGATCCGGAAGTTGGTGTCAGCATTGTAGGACTGCCCCACATTTAAACCCGCTTCAAAGGTGAAGTTGCTCGCAGTACTGAAGCCTGCTCCGATGTAAGGAGCACTTGGTAACTGATACCGGAAATTAATGTCTGCATTCAGGGGAGCACCTTCTACATATTTTACCCAGCTGGAAACTTCAAGGAAGCTGTCACTGCCGGTAAACCAGTACCATCCAGCCATACCGTAGTAGTGGCGAAGTCGGGTGATGTCGAATTCACCGTTGTCATTTTGGAAAGTCAGGTCGAAGCCAAGAAGCTGTGGTACGGAGATACCACCGTACAGCATATGGTCATTGTCCACGAGGCCGTAAGCATAAACGCCAAGGCCAATGTCTGGGTGACTTTGACTCTGATCAACACCCGTTAGCGGATCTCCTTCCTGACGTACTACCAGTTCGCTGCTGCGCACCCGGTAGCCGGCAAATCCGGCTGACAGTCCGACGCTGATGCCATATTCCTCAGGATTCTGACTGATGACCGTACCAATACGGCCATAGACGCCACTGTATCCCGTCGGGCCAGTCTGGTCATTCAACAGGTGTGCACCGGCCGTAAACGTAGCTCCCGTTTTATAGGGGTTGATGTAGGAGAATCGGATAGACTGTGTCTCCGGCGTGTTTTCCTGGCCTACCCATTGCTTACGGTAGTTAGCACCAAAGGTCATATTATAACCGTAGGTTAACCAGTCGCTTTCCATAGCGGCGGGATTAATCATGGTGGCTGCTTCCCGATACTGGGTGAACAGCGATAGTTGTTGAGCGTAAAGGCTGCTGGCACTCATTAGGGCCAACACTAACCCTAGACCAAATAGTCGGGCGTTCTTCATAAACAGATTTTTACCGTCCGGTAGAAACGGACATGGGATTACGATTTAAAACGAGGTCGCAAAACCGGTAATCACAAACGGTGAACGTGTGAGTTATCAGTTCTAACGGCCAGATGGGGGTAATTGGTGTTTATGGGTTACTTTATCAGAAATCCGGGGTAAACCTGAAGTCGGTGGAGGAAGAATCACCGCAACAAATAATATAATTAAAGCGGGGGCAAAAGTACCACTGAAAATGCACACGCAATGTTAAGGACACGATTATTTAGGAAGTGGTGGCGGTTTTAAATGTAGCGGGCCAACCCTTTCCTTTCTTTATTTTGCATGTACCCCTAGCTGATCATCATTTACAGGCGCTTTGTTTTCGTTGGTAATCCTGGAGGTGGACGTATTTCATCTGTGAAACCTCCTGTTTCTGGCGGGTTGCCGCAAGTTTGCGCTCAGCGCGAACGGGGATCGCAGCAATTTCACTGCGGTGCCGGCGTCGTAGTGCTTTTAATTCCTGACGCTGACGCTTACGGAGCTCTTTTGCGGCCTTGCGGCAATTAATGGGCCCTGCAGGGTAATCGGAGGCGGTTATCACGACCGGTGCATCATGCATCGACCGGAATACATTATAAACACAGTAGGGTTTCTGCGGGAGTTGACGGTTATTGGTACGCATGATGGTCTGCTCCCTGATATAACTACAGATGGCTGGCCAATTGGTGAGACGTTGGTCAACAAATACCTCTTCGAAGGCGTAAAGCACTTCACTGAAGAAAATGCCACCGTCCCGACTTAGGTAGGTTTCGTATTCGCGGTCAGAACTGGCCAGGTCAATCACTTTGGTGAATCCCGGCTGGTCGCTGAACAAGACCTCGTAAGACTGCCTTGCTCTGGGGCCGGCCGTCAGGCGATTCTCCGTAGGACCGTTGTCCTGAGGTTGCCCGGGGGCAACCCGGTGGTCCCGCTGGACGGCGTTACAAGCAACAACAAGGTTAATCAGCAGGCTGGGGTTTTTCTCGATCAGCTTTAAGCGCAACTCGTCGCCTTCCATTGAGGTATCGTATCCGGTAAAGTACAGTTTGGGTAGCTGATTAGTACTTCCGGCATCACGAAACCCATGGCCTACATAAACGAAGATGATGATGTCCCGCTCCTGATAAGCGAGCTGGTAGTCAATGATGAAATCGAGACTGGCACGGTTGAAATTGATACCGCTCAGTCGGTAATAGTGGACATTCGAAATCCCTAATGCGTCCTGAATACGATCTACTTCACGTTGCACGCCATAATCAATGCTCCGACATCCTTCCCGGATGAGGTAGGTCGGGCTATTATCGTCAAGCATCTGGATAACATGGATGTGACGGGTTTCAGCGTTTAGTTGAACGGTACTTATCAGGAAAAGACACAGGAATAGTAACCTCTGCAGTGGCATGAGTTCAGGTTTTCGTTTGCGGTTATGTACCAGTGGCCCGTTATTTCAATAATTGCACCAGGCGCAGGTTAGCGTAGCAGGCTGGGAAAGTGTTGCTTAGTTGACGAACTGCAAATGACTTTCAGAAAAAGGCGCGCTAACAGATGTTGCCGTTGATGGCGTGTGCATGATTGCGTGACGGAGCGTAAGGTTGATATGAATGTATGTGGTAAAGACGATCAGCAAACGTTCTGTCTCCCCGCTCTAGTATGGTGAAGGCTGGTGCTTAAGCTTTTTTTAAGGCGCGGACGCAGGAGCAAGAATAGTTGCTGTGCCTGGCATAGTGATATGACCCCCCTATCGCAATAACTTTTGTAGTGTCGTGTTGTCGTTCTCGCCACCAAAATCTTGGGCAGGGGAGGGATGTATCGGGAAAAGACTTTGTAAAAAAGCTAGTACTTCCTCTGCGTTAAGCGATGTACCTTCGTGGCCATGCAAGTAGATATTTTAGCCATTGGAGTCCATCCTGACGACGTTGAACTCTCCGCCGTAGGGACTTTACTAAGTCATATTGAACAGGGGTATTCAGTTGGTTTGCTGGAC
>CAZTTF010000262.1:0-4860 GCA_964616365.1 uncultured Lewinella sp.
ACTACGCGAAGGTCGCATTGCGCCTCAACGGTCGGGTAGGGGAGGGGAAACTTGGTAAGGCAGCATTCGAAATAGAGGCGGGCGACTTCATCGGTAAGGAACGGTTGACCTTCGTCGACTTCCACCATTTTAATGGTAACCGGCTGTTGATTAATAACACCCATCAACTGGGTGGCTTTCAGTTACTCGACTACTATACCCATCTGCGGCCGCGCCCCAATTATTTTTAGGGCGCGGCCGCAGGTGCAAAGCGAATGACGAAGAAGCAAGGGTAAGGGACCTGAAAAAACAGATTGCCAAAGAAGTATAGATTTACACTTCGGAACGATTAGTTACCCCTTCCTCCGGCACTTTTGTGGTAACCAATTCAACTCCGTCATGCCTAATTATCTTCCACGTAAAACCTCGTTTTTCAACACTCCCCTCGACCGGGATAAAATGGAGGCGCTCTACCAAACCTACTTGGAACGACTCCCTACAAATACAGAACTAATAAGCGTTGAAACGAGTTTCGGGCCAACGAACGTCGTGCACGCAGGTGATCCTGGGGCACCCGCCCTGGTACTACTGCACGGTCGTAACGCTTGCGCTCCACTGCTCGCGTCTCACTTTCAGTTCTTACTGCCTGACTTCCGGCTGTATGCCGTAGACCTACCCGGCCAGCCTAACCTCAGCGCAGAGGTCCGATTACCACCCCAAACCAATGCTTACGGACAGTGGATGCACGAACTCCTTTCTAAATTAGGCATTTGGTACGCCAATCTGGTCGGCGTTGGTTTAGGAGCCTACGCCGTTTTAAAGAGCTTGCAGTTCGACGCTCGCCGGGTGGCAACGGCTTACCTTATCTCTCCCGTTGGCCTGCATTCCGCCAGCCGCTGGCAACATTACTGGCAGTTACAAAGGCCATTTACGCGCTTTAGCAACCATCCCTCGCCCAATAACTTAAATCGCTTGGCAAAAAGTGTCTGGGGGTATCCGGATGAACAACTACTCACTTTCTGGGAGACTATCCTGCCTCGGTATCGGGCTGATACTGAATACTTATCTACCCTCAAGGGAGACTCCTTTAGTGAGGTAACCACGCCAGTTTATTGTTTCTTTGGTAGCCACACCACCTATTTTGCGGGCAACCACAAAATAAGCCGGCAAATACCTAGCCTGCGGGCGGAAACCATCTTGCCGAACTGTGGATATTTACCCTCCCCCCAGACGTACCTGGCCATTGGGAATTACATCAAAAACACCTTCGGAGAACACCGATAAAAGGACGAGAATTTGGAAGACGAGATGGCTTCACGCTAACGTCAAACTTGTGTTATCTTTACGACAGTAGCCCGAGTCTACTATGCTCCCAACAACCGAACCACCCATATCCGACCAGTCAATTGCCGTACTCCCGTTCATCAACCGGAGCCAGGAGGGAGACGGAGAGTATTTCAGTGACGGGATTACGGAGGAAATCATTAATACCCTGAGCAAAGACAAAGAGCTCAAGGTAATCGCCCGCACTTCTTCCTTCGCCTACAAAGGCAAGCAGATTGACGTTCGGGAAATTGCCCGCCAACTGCGGGTCGCTACCTTAGTGGAAGGGAGCGTTCGCAAAGCGGGCCAGCGGGTACGGATTTCCGTCCAACTTATCGAGACGGCCGAAGGCACTCAATTATGGTCCAAAAACTTTGACCGCGAGATTAACGACATTTTTGCCGTACAGGACGAACTCAGCGTCCTGATTGCGGATCAAATCCGGGAACAGTTTGGCCACTTTGAAATGGCCGATGCGCCCACGATTAAGCCCACTAGCCAGATTGATGCCTACGAACTCTTCCTCAAAGGTAGCTTCCACTTTAAGCGCAAAGATTTAACCGACATCCAGTTGGCGGAAGGTTACTTTAAAGCTGCCATTGTTGCGGACGAACGGTACGCGGAAGCACACGCTTTTCTCGCCGAAACTTACCTTCATCTGGCTGGCTTCGGCGTTATGGCGACCGGTGAAGCCTACGAACAAGCCCGTCAAGCGGCCCAACGCGCTATCCAGATACGGAAAAGTACCGCCCGAGCACATAAAGTCCTAGCCTATGTTCATCTGTTTTACGACTGGGATTGGCCCGCTACCCGCAAAGCTTACGAAGCGGCCATTCAGGCGGGTCTTGTAGAAGATAATGAGTTCATCTCTTACTACTATATCTTCCTCGAAAAAGCGTATGATCAAGCCATCAAAATTGCCCAGCAAGGTATAGAGCGAGATCCATTACACAGTATTTCCCACTGGCAACTTGGGCTCTGCTGTTACTTTGCGGAGAAATTCCCCGAGGCCATTAAAGCCTTTGAGCGGGCCATTCTTCTGGACGACCAATTCGCAGAAGCACATCGTTGGCGTGGATTAGCCTTAGCACAGCACGGTCAGTTTGCCGAGGCGCTCGCGAGCGTTAAGCACGCCATTAACCTGACCCAGGGGCAAGGGCCCGCCAGCTTCAACCTATTGCAAGTCCGCGCTATGATGGGGGAGCGGGATACCGTAATTGCGGACATCAAGCAAACCAGCTATCTGGACCCCTGTGATCCTGCGGAGTTGTACGTCCTCCTTAAACTCCCAGAAAAAGCCATCGATTTTCTGGAACTGGCCTTCGAGCAACGTTCTACCATGATGGTTAGCCTCAAACACTATTGGCTATGGGACGGCCTCCGTGGACATCCCCGCTTCGAACGTTTGTATGAACGTATGAAGTTTTCCTCCAGCGGAAGGGAACTGACCAATGGAGCCGCTTGGTCGCCTATGACCAAACCTGCAAAAAAAGCTTTGCTTTCCGATCAAGAGTGTCAGGAATATTTGATGCTTTTAACCAGAGCAGTAGAAGACCAAGAAGCTTACCTCGACACTGAGCTTACGCTGAGGTCCCTGGCAGCTGATCTTAAGCTGCACCCTAACAAGCTATCATGGCTGCTAAACGCCTCCGTCGGCAAGAACTTTAATGAATATATTAATACCTATCGACTTGAAACATTTAAAAGAAAAGCGCTATCGCCAGCCAATAGCCATCTGACCCTACTGGGGTTGGCTTACGAAAGTGGGTTTAACTCTAAAACGGTGTTTAACAACTTCTTTAAGAAACAAGAAGGTATCACCCCCCGGGCCTGGCTTAAATCGCAGATGCTCTGATTACGTTCGGGTTTATCATTCCGTACGACTGACTATGCTAATGCCTGCAACTTTGTGTCAACAAAAAATCGACACAAGTTCACACTATGCATACCATTGATACTTTTCTCTTCGCCATGTACTGGCTTGCTTTAGAAAGAACCCCTTATTCTGCGGAGGTGAATTCCGGGACGGGCGAAAACTTACCTCCTCCAAGTGAACAAAGCTCCTGGGCAAAATGGGGAGGTATAGCCGCGCTGTTTGAAGCTTCAGCCTACCTTTTCGGATTCCTAATGATGGCGCTTGTTTTTGCGTCAGCAGGAGACGCTGCTTCATCGGCTCAGGATCGCTTGGAGCATTTGCTCCAGCACCAAGAGCTCTACCAGCTATGGATGATGGTCATCTACGTTTTCTTTGGCATCGCCTTAGTTCCTCTTGTCGCTGCTTTAGAACGGCAGTTGCCTACCACTGTCCATCCACTAAAACAGTGCAGCACGCTGTTTGGCTATGTTTGGGTCGTTTTGGTCATTGCTAGCGGTATGATTGGTCAGGTTGGGCTAGCTGCCGCCGGGCGCTTGTACGATACGAATACACACACCGCCAGTACTGTATGGGCAACGATCGAAGCCGTACAGGACGGTCTTGGCGGCAGCGTCGAAATTGTCGGGGGGCTCTGGGTGCTCTTGGTTAGCCTACTGGCTTATCGCGAAGAAAAGCTGACCACCTTCATTAACAGTACGGGACTGGTAGTAGGTATCGCTGGCGTACTTACCGTCCTGCCTGGATTGACTTTTCTCGGCGCAGTATTTGGACTGCTCCAAATTATCTGGTTCTCTAGTCTGGGCATTCACCTGATCAGGTTACACCATGAAAGAACTTCATAGAGTTAACACTCCGAACTTAGTTAGCTATACCATGCTCCAGCTATTTTGGCTACGTCATCGTATGTTTCTGAAGTCTCTTCGTGGGTGGGGTAGCCGTTGACATGGAGATTCGTTTTCAGGGAGCCAGCGATACACTTGGCGATCTTGAGAAATCTTTCTCCCATACCACCACCATCAGCCGCGCAAAGTGCGGCACCCCCCGGTTAACTGTAGCTTTAACAACGTTCCCATTCTTGAACCCCGCCAGCTTAGCGACGTCCTTATAGGTCAACCCTTGCGCCTTCATCATCGCCTGAAACCGCCACGCCCAGTCCCTTCGGATCTTCGGCGCCATGATCCGCTGAACCTGTTCCCAGTGCCAATCCTCAATCTCTCCCGCCTCATAGCTCATGGGGACGAACTCCAGAGTCACCTCCAACTCCGAGAACGACGGGTGTTGCTCTTTGATCCAGGCCAGTTCTGGAGACTGCAGCAGATACATCAAATCGCTCAGCTGCTTCTCGCTGCGCGATATATCGTACCACTGTAGCTTTCCGATGATGAGATCCTCTACGGAACAGAGAAAAACCTCCCGCTTAAGGAAAGTCTCCTTTATTCTTCGCTGGAAAGCAGTCCAGTTATAATCAGAGTCTTTGTAGGCCATAATGTCGAACCGGATGCCGGTTTCCCAGTCCCAGTCATGTTACCGAAACACGAAAGCCTATAATTTATGTTATGTTAAGTAGTGTGTTTTCTTTGATAATCTTCGACACCTATCAGATGATATACGCCACTTGACATGTCCACGCAATCGTCCGGTCCACTTTGGGTAATTGGGTTGGTGATACTGCGCCTGAAACG
>CAZTTF010000263.1:0-18097 GCA_964616365.1 uncultured Lewinella sp.
GTTGACAATTTCGTCCCAGTTTTTGGAGCGCAGGAAATTGAGGTTGCGCAAACTGCTGCCCAGACCACTAAAGTGCGCGTGCCCTTCGATAAAGCCTGGCATGAGGAAGTTGTCGTTGGCATCTACCCGCTTGGTGGAGGACGTGAGTTGATTTACCCAGGCGGAGGTGTCGTTACCCACTGATAGGATGACACCGTCCTGGCCGATGAGCATGGCTGTGGCGCAGTAGTCGTCACCAGCGGCTTGTTCGACACCGGGGCAGTCCACGCCCGTCCAGATGCGGGCATTGTAAACCAACAGGTCCGCTTCGTTACCCGAGACGGGGTTGTCAGTACCGCAGGCGGAGAAAGCAGTGGCTACTATTAATAATGAAAATAAGTGACGCATAGGTGAAAAGGTAAGTGTGATATGGAGTAGAAGTAGCGCTGGGCGCAGGTAGTCTAATATGTTCTGAGTCGCTGTCTCTGGATGGTTTCCCAATGCATCAATCCAGCAGCTCTTTTAGCTCTTCCGGAGCAATTACTTGCACGGGCCGATTGATACTCTCCTCTAGGGAGATGAACGTTTCCGTCCGTTGGATACCACTGTATTGCTGAATTTTAGCCAGCACCTCCCGCAGATGGTCAGTGTCCCGGCAAACGACTTTGAGGAAGATACTGTACACGCCGGTCAGGTAATGGGCAGAGACGATCTCTTGAATGTTTTTCAGGTAGGCAGTGGCTGGTTGGTACTCACCACTACTTTTCAGGTATACGCCGAGGAAGGCTGTTACGTCGTAACCCAGTTTAGTGGGGTCAACTTGTAGTGTTTGTCCCTTAACAATCCCGGCCTTAATCATCTTATTCATCCGAACGTGGATGGTACCCCCGGAGACAAACAGCTTCGCCCCGAGCTCAGTGTAAGGCGTTCGCCCATTCTCCATCAAAAGGGCCAGGATTTTACGGTCCAGATCATCAAGATCGTAGGTTCTGCTCATGATAAGTGGTTTCGGAAGCAATATAGGGCGCGGACGCGGGTGCAAGGGAGGAGTAGTGAAGACAATTGGTCTTAGGAGCTGCTGTTGCTGGTGCAATGTGATCACCTATCAAAGGGCTAGGCCTCGCGATGCGATGAATAGCAATGCAGGTATTTTTTTACCATGCGGTCTGCGCTGAAGTTGTCCAGTGCCGCAGCGCGGCACAGTGCACGGTCTTTGCTTTGTACCGAACTGAGCACCTGCGCCAGCGCCTTGATGTCGCGTTTAGGTACAATTGTGCCCATGTCCGGGAGAACCACCTCCGGAGCAGCACCGCTGGCAAAGGCCGCTACTGGCGTACCACAAGCGGCTATTTCAATGTAAGCTAGCCCAAAGGGCTCGTCCCAGACGGAGGTGACCATGCCAACTGAGGAGCTACCTATCAGGGTAGATAACTGCTGTTGATCAATATGCCCGGCATAGGTGATTTGCTCATCAAAAAGCGGTGCGATCTTCTGCTGGAAATATTGTTGATTGTAAACGGGGCCCGCAAGGGTCAGCCGGAAACCTGCCGACTTGGCGGCAGCAATAGCGTATTCAGCTCCTTTTTCCGGAGTGAAACGGCCAAACCAAACGGCGGTGTTTGGCGTGGCTTCGGAGCTGAAAGCCCATTGTGTTTCATCAAGCCCATTGTGAATTACCTGATGCTCCCCGATGTAAGGCGACCAAGTGTCGTGCAGGTGTTTACTGATACTTACGAACTGGTGGTTGCTGGCAACACTCAGCCTCCCTCCGATCCGAAGTGACTTGTACGGAGGAGTATGCAAGGTGGTAATCACGGGGCAGTTAAGACTACCTGCCAGAAGTGGTGGCAGAAAATGGATGCTGTTGTTGTGTACTGCATCAAAGCGACCGGCCTTAATTTGTTTTACCGCTTTGCGGTAGGCAAATACCTGGCCCCCGAATCCAGCATGCTCTGCCAACGAAACAGGCTGAAGTCTGAATGAGGAATCACTGTCAGGGTGAGCAAATAGTGTTACTTCGTGTCCGCTGGCCTCCAGCTTTCTTGCGAGCAGATGCGTATGCATCTCCAGCCCTCCATGAAAAGGTTCTGCGATCGGGAAGCGCAGGGGAGCGAGTATGGCTAGGCGCATGCTGGGAAAGTCAAGTAATCAAGTCGCATGAATTTACCCTTCACTGCTGTTATACCCTAACTCAAGGTTTAAATCCTTAGCTACTTTCAAACAAAGATCCCGGGTATTGGGGTCTAGATTGACCTGGTAGTCTTCAGTCCACCCAGCGAGAAAGGCATTTTGAGAGCGGTAAAAATTGGGACTAAGGTTGAGCCTGGGGATGGCCTCGAGTAAATAGTGTGCATCGTGCCAGTAGTCGGAAGTTGAAAAGGCATTGCTGATGAGCCAGTGCAACTTCGTTGCGGCAGTCTTATTCAGGTCGGCGCGGTCAATCCAAGGGAGGTTCCAGTGAATATCCTCGGTTACCACGCGCTCAAGCCGCCGTTGATCGAAGGGAGTATCCGGAGAGACTTCATCCGTCAGCACATCCTGTAAGCGCCGGTGCAGGGTAAAGCGTACCGCAGCTTTGTAGGCGTCGGGTAACGGCAGACCGTTTTCCCGCATGGTACTCATTAGTTGATAGTTATCGTAGTAGACATCACTGAAGTTCTTTGCCGCTATATCGAGTGTTCTGTCCGTCATGAACATCAGGATGCGTCGCTTTTCGTCACGGAAAAGGTGCCACAGCGAGAAGGTGTCGGAACCGAAATTGTTATTGATTGCACCAATCACCTCTCCCACATGGCCTCCGCGGAATTGCTCTTCGAGCTTCGGGGAGATTGCCTCGAAATCTGCTACGGACATATCGTCTCTGATGCTTCCGATCATGGTCTGTTGCCCCAGGTAAAGTACCGCAAAACAGTAACTGTTACTGCTGTGGGTTAGGTTGCTCAGGATGGTCATCCGTCCCATTGCAAGACGGTAGCTTCCGGCACGTAGTTGCCGGAGGGTATGGATCTCCGAACGATAGTTGAATAGCTCCAGATTGTGCATGTCCGCCTCGAAGAGGCTGGAAGCGGCAAAGTGCATGCCTACCCGTCGGAGGCCCACCCGACTTGGCATAACGTTTTCCCGGTAAGAAATTGCTGCGTTCTCCATCACGTTACTGGGAATCTGTTCCAGTTTGGCGACGAAATCCGGATGATGGTCCTTTCCGGTAATTACCTGACACAGGTGCAGTGCCCGGTTGGCGTACTGTAGTACCTGCAGTGTTTCTATACCCGTAACTTCATTAAAGAACCAGGCGCAGCTGGTATACATCAGCATGCAGTGTCGCTGCATTTCAAGGAGCCGTAGCATCCGGACCTTATCTGATGCTTCCAGCTGGGGCAACTTGCTGTGCCGTTCAAGAAAGGTGTTACTGTTTTCTAATTTCCGGTCGAGGACCAACTCGATGTAGGCGTCTCGTGCTTCCCAGGGCGAGGTGAAAAGGGCAGCTCCTTCTTCCTCGAAAACGGTGATCAGGCGCTCGCGGACATCGTCCAGTGCACCGCGCAGCGGTGCCCGCCATAACTGATGCCAACCGGGTCCGCCACCGGTGTGACAGCCGCAATTGCTCCGCCAGCGTTCAACACCATGGACACAAGACCAAGAGCTGTTGTCGTGAATCTGAGCCTCCCATTTTGGTGGGTAAAGCTCTAAGAATTGGCCGTAGTTAATTAGCTCAACATCAGGGTTTTCCTCAATCTTATTTAAACAATAAGCTAAAGCCATTTCCCCCTTTTTATGGTGGTGGCCATAGCTTTCTCCATCAGTAGCAATTTGCGCAATCTGAACCTCATCGTTATCATCAAGGCTATTGATCAAGCGGTCAGCGAGGAGTTGTCCATCATTCAATAATCCTTCAAAAGCCACTGCTTTAGAGACCCCACCATCGTAGAAGAACAGGTCGATGGATCGTCCGCTGGGGAGCGGACAGCGATAAGGGCGTCTTGGGTCTACGCCACCGTGTACCTCATGCCAATGCTCGTCGTTTTCGTGCCGGACGGCTTTACATTGTCTTGGGGCAAGTACGGTAAAGGTTAGTCCATTGTCAACAAGGGCTTCAAGTGTGTCAGTGTCTACTGCGGTTTCTGCAAGCCACATCCCTTCGGGCATACGGTTGAAACGGGCTTTAAAGTCTGCGATACCCCAGCGAATCTGGGTGTGTTTGTCCCTGGCGTTGGCCAGGGGCATGATGATGTGGTTATAGCTTTGAGCCAGGGCGTTACCATGGCCGCCGAAGCGAGCCATACTATCGCTGTCGGCCGCCTGGAGGCGGGCGTAGGTGGCGGGGTCATGCGCTTCGAGCCAGGACAACAGGGTAGGGCCGAAGTTCCAGGAAATTCGACTATAGTTATTACTGATCGTAATGATGTGGTCCTGATCATTCAGGACGCGTGCCGTAGCATTGGGAGCGTAGCATTCGTCATTGATGCGCTCGTTCCAGTCGTGGTAGGGGGCAGCGGAATCCTGGACCTCAATTGTCTCCAACCAGGCGTTTTCGCGAGGAGGTTGGTAGAAGTGACCGTGTATGCAGATGTATTTACGCGTGTGATTTCCCATGGGATGGCGAAGGTAGGAAATACGTCAGAAGTATGTTATGCGGATATTGACAGATTTTACTGCTGATATTGCCCCCTGATACTTGGGAATTGTGTTAGTACGAAGCCAATATCAGTGATCCATTTGATGGTTAGCCAGCTTGAAGAGCTTTCTATACTTAAAGCGCTCACGACTAATGCCAGACCGCTAAGAAGCTGGAGGTGGCAATAATGATATACTTAAAGTGAACGGGAGATATGGCGTTTTTAATAGTTTTTACCTGGTACAGCGGATCAAGGTGTCACGTAAGTGGTTAATGTCTTTCGTCCTGTTGAGGTGGCCGGACAGGGGAGTCGTTTCCATATCCTGGACCTCATATTCTGGCAGTTGTTTGCCAAAAAGCAGGATTACAATTTGATCTACTACCTGTTCTTTCATCACATGCGAGAGATTAAAGGTCTGCACCAAAGAGGTTTCTATTCCTAAGTGAATAAACTCATGGATGATCGTGTTGGCGGGGTCTGAATATCTTTTGAAATCACCTTTAGTAGTGGTAAACAAGGTGATGGATCCTTGTTCGGGATTGTAACTCCCTCCACTGCCATAGCGGGTGAAAGTGACGGTATAGCCAGCGTACATCTTGAAGTCCCAATCCCACTCACTACGCTGTTTGCTTACTTGTTTGGCAATTCGATTGAGCAGTTTGAGGCGTTTGTCAACTTTTTGCTTTGCTGCCTGATAAGCAGCAGGGGAGTAGATACCATCGCTCAACAGGTTGACGATTGTCAGGTAGTCATCATTACCAAAATTTCCCTTGCGTGATTTGTCAAGTAATACTTTAACCTTGGGGTGGTCCGGAAGGTGGATCTGGTACCCCATTTTCTCAAGGAATTGAATGTCATTAATGGTTCGCCAAACGGAGGTTGCTTCTTCTTCGATTGTAGGAATTGTAACGGAGAATAGCCCTTTCGGAACGATCATTTCTTCCTGGGGACAAAAGAAACTAAATAAGTACAGCGCTGAAATAAGCAATAGATGCATAGATAGGTGTGATGCTACCAGTTTGGACTCTCAGTGGAGAGAAATACTGAATACCTTAGTTATGACCGTAGAATTTTTTCCATTTTTTTGCCTTTGGCAAGCTCGTCTACCAGTTTGTCCAGATAACGTACCTGGCGGGTGAGCTCATTGTCTATTTCTTCAATCCGGTACCTACAGATAACACCTTTGATCAACTCACTATTAGGATGAAGTCGGGCGTTGGCAAAGAATTCGGCAAATGTTGCCTTACTGTTGATATAGTCCTGCTGTGTTGGGGTATTGTAACCGGTGAGCCATTCAATAACTGTAGTCAATTCTTCTTCAGACCTTCCCTTTTTAGTGACTTTGGTGAGGTAGTGAGGATAGACTGAAGCAAAAGTCAATTTTGCTACTTTGGCGTTGTGTTCGGGAGTGACCTTCAATGGATCTTGGTTTATAGTGTGTCCAATTTCGTTTTATTAAGGTAAAGAATTGAAGGCATATGTCCTTTTCCAACGCTGTGTTGCTCCTGGTAAAAGATTGATATCTATGTACATTTCGGGACTGATAACATGACCTGATCCCCATAAGTGAAATGCTTTTGATGGGAAGTCACCGGTTTCCGAAATTACCAGCCTTGATGTTGTACAGCTCAATTCCCAGTGGGCAGTTTGAACCTTTCCTCCGGATAAATCGCTGAAAAAGAAGTCTTTTTCAGGTGCTCCACTGAAGCCTATCTGATCTGCACCAAACTGTACGAGCGCTTCTGGATTAATACGCTCATCTAAAACACTTTCGTCGAGCTGGAAAGGAAATTTAATTTGGTAGTTGGAGCCGGTTGTTGACCCGTTGATAGCGATGAAGTTGTGATTGTACTCGTTGGTAATGATGGACTTCGTTCCCGTGTTTTTTAACTGATACAGTATCTCGAAGCCATCTTCCAGTAAGTGAAAGGTTTTATCGAGTTTGTAGGCATATCCGTTTTCCAGAGGACCTTCGCAGGAGATATGCACTTTTTCCAAGTCTAATTCGGTGGTGAATTTTGCGCTTCGAACAGGATAGTTTCTGAGAAAATTATAGGGCCCTTTATCTCTTTGTAACAGACCGATTCCAATTTTATGGAACCATTCGCCGGCTTGTATTTCATCGTAACCGACCGGCGCCTTTATCCCAAATTCATTACAGAAGCCTTGGCCGATGCCATCTTTAGCCGATAAAGAAGGTCTTTCAGCACTGGTCATGAGATGACCCTTATAGGTTACTCGCGTGAGCATTCCTGTCCAGTCATACCTCGTGCCAAGATATTCGGTTGCCGGGAGCGCTACTTGGACCGTCAGCAGCTTGTTCTGTAGTAGGTGGTGCATCAGCAATGAGTTAAGCCACTTTTGTTCCTTATCGGGCCAGGCTAATAGTAGCCTTACTTATTACCTGGATTGAGATAGTAGTAGTTGAGACCTTCGGAATTTGCTTCGATAATGTCAAGGAAGCCATTTCCCGACAAGTCGGCAAACTTAATGTCATAAGTATCCAGTGCGTCATCGGCTAAAGTGGTACCCACAAAGCGGGTTCCATCTCCCTGATTGATGAATAACATGTTGGGCTTCTCCGAATTGCCAATTACAATGTCTATATCTCCATCCCGGTCAACATCCCCAGCATCGATGGCATAGGTGTCGTTTTCGGCATCACCGATGTTAACGGACTGTTGGTAGCTCATTGTTACGTCCCCGAAATAGGCCACGTTTTGCCCCTGGAGATTCCCCGTAATGATGTCAAGAAAACCGTCATTGTTGAGGTCGGTAACGGCCACTGAGCGTGAATTGTCACTACCTGTTCCGAAGGGGATTTTCTTATCGAAGCGCAGTCCGTTATTTAGGTAGATATAATTCTGTTGACCGTTTCGATTGGCTACTACCAGATCCTTGGTACCGTCTTGGTCCATATCTTGTAGTACGATGTCCAGGGTAGCGTCGTTCTTTTCACCGAAATAGATGACTTTGGAGAAATCACCTGATCCATCGTTTAGAGCGATTTCGTTTTCGAAGAAACGATTACAGATGATAATATCAAGATCTCCATCACTGTCAACGTCTCCGAGGGTAATGTCCCGGGTGTTAGAGTAATCGTCACCAAAGGTGCCGTATTCCGTAAAATTCCCTACGCCGTCGTTACGGAATAAACGGTTAGGCGCTTTGTCGTTGCCCACGGCAATATCAAGATCACCGTCTCCATCAAAGTCTCCGGGTTTAGCTGCATAGCTTGTTGAGCGGTACCTGCCCAAGTCAAAGGCGACACTAAACCTGCCTTTACCAGTATTGAGATAGACGATGTTTTGGTCAGGCCAATGCCTGCCGTCGGCAACGATGACATCCGTGTCGCCATCGCCGTCAACGTCACCGAAATCGATGGCTGCCGATCGTTTCACTGATGTGCCGAAGGGGAGCCTCCTGAATTCAGGGGCAATCTGCTCAACCTGAGCAGTAACATACAATGGAATTAGGCAGAGGAACATTAGAAGGTTACGCATTGTGCCAATGTACTACCTGAGGTAATACTGGGGCAAAAACTACAGAGAAAAAATATGGAGAGGTATCGAAGCGTCGATATGTTACTTATGCGTGGTACATATGGGGTACAGTCATGAGTTGCGGACATTACGTACTTAGCAACAATCCTTCGGAAGGTTGATCTTGAATAACAGAGCTTATCTCGCGACTGTTATAGGAGTAAGGGGCTAAAATAACCCTTCAATGGTCCCCGTGCTATCCATCTTAATGTTTTCGGCTGACGGAACTAAAGGGAGACCTGGCATCCTGAGCATGTTTCCGGCGATCGGAATGAGAAACCCTGCGCCGGTAGCAATTTCGAATTCACGGATATGAATGTTGAAATTCTGCGGGCGCCCGCGTAGGCGGGCGTTGTCACTTAGGCTTTTCTGTGTTTTTGCCATGCAGATCGGAAGGTTACCATAGCCGAGTGCTTCAAAACGCTTGAGTTGTCGTTTTGCTTTTGCAGTCAATTCTACACCATTGGCTCCATAGATTTGGGTACAGATTTTCTCAATCTTGGTGAGGGGCGGGTCTTCCAAATCGTAAGTTGGCTGGAAGGTTTGCTGACAACCTTCAACTGCAGTAACCACTTTTTGGGCTAGCTCAGAACAACCTTTACCACCGTCCGCCCAACCATAGCTGAGTGCCACGGGAACCCCCAGCTTGTTGCAGTGATCATAAATTAGTTGCTTCTCTGCTTCCGTATCACTGCTAAAAGCATTTATCGAAACAACTACGGGTAAACCAAAGCTCTGGATGCTTTCGATGTGCTTTTCCAGATTAGGTAGTCCTTGTGCCAAAGCATCAAGGTCTTCCTCAGTGAGGGTGTCAAGTGCTTTACCACCATGATACTTTAGCGCGCGGATAGTCGCGACTACCACTACGGCCTTTGGAGATAAGCCTGCTTTACGACACTTGATGTTTATAAATTTCTCTGCGCCCAGATCAGCAGCAAAGCCAGCTTCAGTGACAACGTACTCGCTTAGGCTTAGCCCCATTCTGGTAGCAATGATGGAGTTTGTCCCCTGCGCGATGTTAGCGAATGGTCCACCGTGAATGATGGCTGGATTCCCTTCAAGTGTTTGGACCAGATTGGGTTTAATGGCGTCCTTAAGGAGCACTGCAATAGCTCCTGATGCGTTAAGGTCGCGGGCGTAAACGGGGTCTCCGCCGAAGGTGTCACCGATGTAGATATTACCACACATTTCCTGGAGGTTGTCCAGGTCGTCGCATAGACATAAGATGGCCATGATCTCTGAGGCAGCGGTTATGTTGAAACCGGTCTCACGAGGGATTCCCCCGGCCTTGCCGCCGAGGGCGGCAACGATATTACGGAGGGCCCGATCGTTCATGTCCATACAGCGCTTCCAGATAACGGTACGCGGATCGATATTCAGGTTTCTGCTCTTACTCTGGATGTTGTTATCAATCAGTGCTGCGAGGAGGTTGTTGGCCATACTGATGGCATGGAAGTCTCCGGTGAAATGGAGGTTAATGTCTACCATCGGGATGACTTGACTCCAGCCGCCTCCGGCGGCTCCACCTTTGATTCCGAACACGGGCCCAAGGCTTGGTTCCCGGAGTACTACGACAGACTGCTTACCGATGTGGTTCAAACCATCATTCAGCCCAATTGAAGTTGTTGTTTTTCCTTCCCCGGCCGGAGTAGGCGTTATTGCCGTAACTAGGATGAGATTACTGTCAGCGACCTTTTCCTGATCGATTAGTTCAAGAGGTAGCTTTGCTTTTTCTTTGCCGTAGTACTCCAGGTGTTCTTCCGCAACATTGAGTTTTTGCGCTATGTCGCGAATGTGCTGTGCTGTTACTTTCTGGGCGATTTCTATATCAGTCATTGGTCAGGTTTTGCGGGCATTATGTGTAGTGGTAGGCCCCTGGCTAAGGCCAATTTACAAAACTTGAGGTAGTACACCGCATCACCTACATTCCAGTACTTGCTAATAATTGACTTACCGGTTACCGGTTAAATAAGGAAGGTGTGAATTGGCAGAAAATCTATTGTCCTTTGGGGCAGAAGCGCATTGCTAACTTTTCGGGGTGGATTAGCTGCACCGCTATAGCTTTTTGCTGACGATACGCTTGGCGAGGCAAATACAGTCTGGTATATCTTTAAGCGCTCCATATTTAGCAATGCGTTGATAGCCGTTACTGAGATAAAGTTGATATGCTTCGGGTTGCCTGGAACCCATGAAAAGGACACAACTTTCATTTCCCTCGTTTTTTGCCCAGGCTTCTAAGGCAAGAAGAATCTGCCGGGCATATCCTTTCCCCCGAAAGGCCGGAGTAACATACATCCGCTTTATCTCTACTCTCTTTTCTTCCTTCCGGGCCATCGCTCCACAGCCGAGGGGGGTGTCATTCCAATACGCAACCAGAATATGCTGCAGTTCAGTAACCGAATTATACTGGGCTAAAAGATGCTCTGCTCCGTCTCTGGCGGCAAGATCAGCATTTAGCGCTTGTACGAGTTGTAGGAAGTCTGGATTGTCCGGACTTTTTCGCTCTAGTCGAAGCATAATAGTTGGTTTATACCTAAGTCAAAGTGGTTTAGGACTGTATCACTTGCTATCGCGGCTTCTGATTTCGTTAAAAAGCCTCGCCGAAACTAAGGCTTCGCCTACGTTTTTTGCCTCATCAACAACCACGCTAGCCGCGAGCTAATTGTCCCAAACCACTCCGGCTTAGGTCTAATATCCTGAAAGCTACTCTTTTTGATCGCTAGTGTATTTGAAATCGGTAAAGGCAGTACCATCATAGTGGTAAGCGCCCTGGAGGGTTCCTGCCCATATTTTACCACTATCCTCTTCCAGGATGCCAAAAAACATGCCCTCACCAGCCATCAACTCTTCCCATGCGGGCTCCTGACTATTTACGGTAGCAGCGTTGTATCGCCTAAGTGCCCACTGGATCGAAGTAATACTTTCGGCACTGGTCCAGATATTACCCTTTGAGTCTTCGATGATGTGACCAGTAAATCGCTTGGTGATTTGGGTGAATTGCTCCCCATCGAAGCGCCATAAGCCATCCGAGCCGCCCAGCCACATGTTATCGTGCTGATCACGGATAATGTGTCTTACGTTGCTAAAGGTTTTTCCCGATGCCGTTGTGATAGTTCTGAAGGATTTACCGTCGTAGATACAAGCAAGCCCCCTGGTACCAATCCAGTAGTCACCGTTCTTATCCTCTGTAATGTCATTAACATCGTCATCACACAGTCCGTGGTCTTCCGTGAAGTTTTGAAAGTCATATCCGTCATAGCGGGTAATGCCTTCTACGCCTCCGAACCAAAGCACACCTGCCTGGTCTTCGTAAATATTCGTGATCTTATCGCTCACCAGCCCCTCTTCCTGGCTGAAGGGGGTGAACTTCGTACCATCGTAGTGATAAAGACCATCGCCAATCGATCCGAACCAGAAATCCTCATTACTGTCTTGGTGAACAGCAAAAAAACGACTGGAGCTTACTTCCTTGGTAATATTGGTGAAGGTGTTACCATCATACTTGATGATGCCCTCGAAGGTAGCCAACCAGATGTCCCCATTATTATCCTGAATGATGTTTCTAGTAATGCTTTGAGGGGCACCTGGGGTAGGCTGCTGCTGTACTTTCCCTGCAGGAGGTAACTGCTGGAGGATTTCGGTTACCAACGGGTTGTTTTTCAAGTTAGCTCTCTCCGGAGGAGTAGGTGACTGACAGCTTATTAGGGCACTGATTAACAGCAGTGGAAGCAACTTTACAATCTTTTGCATTTGTTTACATTGGGTGTTACGAAATGACACGTTTACGGTGGATATAACCCCACATGTCTTAGTAGTATGGTGGCGTAATCATTGATAACGAACCATACTAATAAGATAAGAAATTAACGCAGTATAATATTTGCTCTCAGGGAAAGGATAACTCGAGATACGACGCATTTACAGGAGATTTACTCTCCATATTAGCACAAGCATACCTTGCTCCTTGATATATTACAAAGCACCCGCGTCCGCGCCCATTCCCGCAAACTAAGAAGCTACGTCAATTTTCTAGCTTTTGAGTAAGCAGCGCGATGGTATAGTCGAGGGTGTTTCCTTGCTCAGACTCTACCAATTTTACCTTTCCACTGACAATGGTCTGTTTGATTTGCAAAATGGAGACCACTTTGCCTTCAAGAAGAAAGGCAAGTCGCTTGCCTTGATAGATTTTGGTGACTGCCGCCAGTTTCTCGGCCCCTGTCTCAGTGAGTTGCAGGGGAAGGACCCGTAAGCCTGTTATTTCGTTGACGGTAATTTCACCGATCTCACCAATCTCTTCGAGTAAGATCACGGGGTTATCCGGTACACAGACTTTACCCCGGGCATTTATCAGTTTGACCTTGTTGTCCCGGCAGCGTCCCTCATCGAGTATAAAATAAATACCATCGGTCGAGCCCTGCGCCAAACCAACTTCGGGGAAGAAGATTTGTAACGCAAGGAACCAAAAGCTGTAGATTGTTAACAGGGAAGGGGACATAATACGCGGGTTGGGGAAGGGAATTAGTCCATGACGGCTTTCAATTGTTTCTCCAGCGCCTCTTTTTGAGCAGTCAATGTTTCCAGGCGCTCCATGACATCGCGGCCGGGTAGCTGATCCGCCCGACGAACAATACCAAACAGGTAGCTTATCTGACCGATCAACTTGGGCTGCATATAAATTCCCTTTGCCGTCACCAGCTGATTCTTCATGTCTTCCAGCTGAGCAAGTTGCTCTTGCTGTTCACTACTCAATGAGCTGGCTCTTTTTAGCTTACTATGCTGCTTGGTGATATTATCTGCCATTTTTTTAGCCTCTGAAAGCAGCTCCGTAATCCGTAAGGCTACTGATTCTTGCTGCTTTACGTCTTCCTGAGAGACACCGCTGGCGGCAACCTTCGGGTCAAGTTGGAGCGCGAAGGAGGCCTCCATCGTACTTGCGCCGACGGTCAACCTTACGGTATAAGTGCCGGGGCTGACCATGGGGCCGCCGGCATACCGCCGGCGTTTGGAGGCGTCCCAACTGCCATGGTGCCGCATGTCCCAACGGAAACGATGGATGCCAGCCGTAGTTCCCAGACTGCTATTGAGGTCGTAGGCTACATCGTTGGTTGCCATATCCCGAACAACTTGTGCGCTCTGCTTCCCGCCTTTCCCACTGATGATGGTGCGCACAACGCTTCCTTCAGCGTCCAGAAACTCAAGTTTAATTGGGGAGGCCTGGTCTTCCGGCAAAAAGTACTCAATATCAGCACCGGGGAGGGGGTAGTCGACAAACTCACTACCGCTCCGTCCGCGGTAGCGGTAGCGGATGTGGTCCCGTGGTTGGAATAAACGGGGGGAGCCCTGAGCCAGCTGCTCAGCTTTCTGGTGTAGGCTGGAGAGGTTGTCCAGTACCCAGAAGGACCGTCCCATCGTCGCGAGGACGAGGTCTTTGCGATGCACTTTAATATCATTGATCGGGGTCACCGGTAGGTTTTGCTGGAAAGGTTGCCACTGTTTCCCGTCATCGAAGGAAACAAACATGCCAAACTCTGTTCCTGCGTATAGGAGTCCGGCGCGATCTGGGTCTTCGCGCACTACACGCACGGGGTAGTCTGCGGGAATGCCATTGCTGCCATCGGTAAGCAGCTCCCAGCTTTTACCATAGTTCGTGGTTTTGTAGATGTAGGGCTTCCAATCACCAAGCTGAAAGCGCAAAGAGGTGAAATACGCTTTACCTGCCTCATGCGGAGAGGGTTCTACACAGTCGATACGCCCACCTCCAGGAAGGTCTTTGGGGGTTACGTTTTTCCAATTGTCACCGCCGTCACGCGTTACGTGCACCGGGCCATCATTTGCACCTACCCAGATCACCCCTTTGGCAAGTGAAGATTCACGGATGGCATAGATGGTACTGTAGAATTCTTCGCCGGTAACATCCCGCGTGATCGGCGCCCCGGAAATAACCTGCTTGTCGTCTTCAAAGGCAGTCAGATCAGGGGAGATGATTTCCCAGGTTTTACCCTCATCTGTTGTTTTGTGCACAAACTGGGACGTATGATATACTACATTAGCGTCGTGGGGAGACACGTGAATGGGCGAAACGCGCTGAAAGCGGAATTTCAAGTCTTTGGGGTTGTGCCCATACATGTAGGCTGCGCCCACATCGTAGCTCTGCTCTTGCCCTGTTTTTTTGTTGTAGACGCTGAAGCGGCCCTTACAATTTGCGTAAACGATATCAGAGTTGCCGGGCTTAGGCACGGCCGGGCCGGTTTCACACCCTCCGGTATTCATGACTAACCCAATGGCACCAGCCTGGTGGCTGTAGGGGGGGATGCTTGGTACAGAAACGGTAGAGTAGTTGTCCTGCTGGCCTCCGTATAGCCAGTAGGGGTATTGGTCATCCACCTCCACAGTGTAAATTTCTGCGGTTGGCTGATTAAGCTGGCTGGACCAGGTCTTACCTCCATTGTGGGTGACATTGGCGCCTCCATCATTGGCCTGAATGAAGAGTTGTGGGTTGTCCGGGTTGATCCACATGTCATGGTTATCCCCGTGCGGCGGCTGCAGCCGTCCCCAGGTTTTGCCGCCGTCGGTTGACTTGAGGTAGGGCGTGGCCATTACGTAAACGATGTCGGTATTTTGCGGGTCAACGTCGACGTTGGTGTAATAAAAGGGCCTAATTAAGAGGTTACGGTTATTGGAAACGTGGGTGAATGATTCTCCCTGATCATCCGAGCGGTAGAGCCCGCCTTTACCGTCAGGAGCTTCAACGAGAGCATAAACAAGACTAGGATTGGCCGGGCTAACGGCCAGGTCGATCTTCCCCACGATGCCTTTGGGCAGTCCTTCTTCCAGTTTGGTCCAGGTGTCACCACCGTCGAGCGATTTATAGATGCCCTGTTCTTCTCCACCACTGATAATGGTCCAGGGTTTGCGTTCGGCCCGCCACACAGTAGCATAGACAATGTCGGGGTTACTTGGCATGAATTCAAGGTCTGCTGCTCCGGTTTCTTCCGAGATGAACAGTACTTTTTCCCAGGTTTTGCCTCCGTCTTTGGTCCGGAAAACGCCGCGTTCCGGGTTCGGGGCAAAAGCATTGCCGATCGCGGCTACGAATGCAATGTTGTGATTGGTGGGGTGGATCTCCACCGCTCCGATATGGCCTGTTTTGTCAAGGCCGATGTGCTTCCAGCTCTTACCGGCATCGATGGATTTGTACACGCCCTTACCGGTAATGACATTCGAGCGAAGACCGTCTGACCCCGTGCCAACATATATGATGTTTGGGTCGTTTTGCGCCACCCTAATGGCGCCAATGGAAGGCGTACTAAAGAAACCATCCGAAACATTCTTCCAGCTTGTGCCGTAATCATCGGTTTTCCAGACACCGCCACCGGTTGCGCCCATGTAGTAAACATTGGGCTGGCTACGAACGCCCGCCACGGTGGTGGCCCGCCCTCCACGGGTAGGTCCAACATTGCGGTATTGGAGGTGATCAAGACTGATTTGTGCGGAGAGGTCAGTTCCGATCAGCAGGACAAGTAGGACAAAAAATAACGATTGCTTCATTGAGGAGGGCGCTTGTTTTGAATGAGGTAAATATAGTGGTTGAAGCGGGTTGGTTGTAGGGCGCGGCCGCAGGTGAACAGACCGTATCAAAAGCAATGAAGGGGCGGCTGATCCTATCTGGTCAGAAGCGTTAGCGCATAAGCATAACCGATCACCATTATGTGTTCCAGACTTAATTTCGTTCTCAGGCGCTTTTCGAGGGATGCGCCCGGACAAGAGGTAACAGTGATGGCTATTTACAGGTTCCTTGGTCGCCGGTAAGTGAAGTTAATATCGCCGGAGCTGTCGTTGAGGTGTTTTGCGTAGTCAAAACTATTCATTTGGAGCCTACGCATTCCCTGAGTATGGATTGTCTCCATAAAAGTCAGGGTAGAAGGAAAGTTGAGTTTCCAGGTCTCGTCTTCCAGGTAGAAGGTGTAGGTGTCACCAAAAACCTCAGTTCGGGAAATGGGAATAACTACTTCAACCCTTGCCGCATTTTCGCTGAAAATATCTCCTTGCTTGAGGCTAATAGGCTGTTCGGCAGAACTTCTGAAGATCCCGGTTTCACCAATTTGTAATACGAGCTTTAACAAGTCTTCAGAGGCCAGAGGGTTAGCGACTAATGGAGTATCACGTTGCATACCGCTCAGCATATCATAGAGCTTATAGGTCATAATCGGTACTCCCGTTTGCTGACCAAGTTTTCGTGCAATTCCGGGGTTATTGTTTTTCGCAGCTTCTACAAGCTGCGTGAAGTGTTTATTCGAATACTGATCGAGGTTCTCGTAGACCAATGCGTATTCTCCGTTATGGATACTTTGGGTTAATTCCCCGTATTTCTGTTCCACGGGGTTCGGGCCACAGGCTGTAAGGGAGAGTACTGCTGCAAAAAGGAAACAGTAAAGTAGTTTGATAGAAGGCATAGGCATCAGGCTAAAGGGTTTATATACCCAAACCACTTTGACTTAGGTATAAACCACAATATAGGATGAGAATCCCTATGCCGTCGATTAAGCGGGTATGCTTTATAACTATTATTCCTTCACCTCGTACTCCTTGATTTTTCGGTAAAGCGTCCGTTCGCTTATGCCCAATTCTGCGGCAGCTTCCTTACGGCGACCGTTATGCTTCTTAAGGGCTTTGTAAATGAGCTCTTTTTCAGCATTTGCTAAACTTAGGTCTTCATCTACAACTTCGCTGTCATCATATAACTGTCGAAGACTGTTGTCAACGATGATTGGCCCGTCTCCGGGTGACTCCGGGTAGGCCGGGGGAGGTGCCGTTCGTCCGGATCGGGGATGAGGCTGAAATTCGAGGTCGTCAAAAGTTACCGCAGCGTCCTCGTTGTTGAGGTTCTCTACGTACTCGGCGTGGGCTGCAGCGCCAGAAGGGTAGGGGCTGTTCAAGGCGAGGTTGCGTAGCTGGTCACGATCAGATACCCGGAGGTTGTTGTTGTGAATCAGCTCAGCAATAAGGGCTTTGAGTTGTCCCATGTCCTCTTTCATCTCGAAGAGGTATTTGTACAGGATGTCGCGTTCGAGCGAAGCCCCTTCGGTCGTAGGAGAAGGGACGCTTTCCTGACGAAGTGCCGGCAAGTTGCGCTTCAGCAGCTGTGGCATCATTTCAGCGAGGTCAGTAGCCGTCATCTCGCGCTTTTCCGAAAGGATGCTGAGTCGCTCAGCTGCATTCTTTAGCTCCCTGATGTTGCCTGGCCAGCTGTATTGTTCGAGCAACCAGCGCGCCTCTTCGTCAAGTTGGATAGCTTCGATGCTTTGCTTCTCAGCAAAGTTGTTGGCGAAGTAACGGAAGAGTAAATAGATGTCTTCCGGCCGTTCCCGCAGACTTGGCATCTCAATCGGCACCGTGCTGAGCCGGTAAAAGAGATCTTCCCGAAATTTTCCGTCGCGTACGCGTTCGAGTAACTTACGGTTAGTCGCTGCTACCACCCGGACATCCGTTTTCTGGACCTTGTTAGAGCCCATGCGGATAAACTCCCCGTTTTCCAGTACGCGCAGTAAGTAGGTCTGCGTTTCGGCCGGCATTTCTCCGATCTCATCCAGGAAAATGGTACCACCGTCTAGTGTCTCAAAATACCCCTTTCGGTCACCCGTAGAACTGGTGTAGGCACCTTTGACGTGGCCAAAAAGCTCGGAGTTAATCGTGCCTTCCGGTAGTGCGCCACAGTTAATCGCAATGAAGCCTTCGTGCTTCCGGGTACTGTTGTCGTGAATAATCCGACTCATGACCTCCTTACCAACACCGGATTCTCCCGTGATCAAAACGGATAAGTCCGAAGAAGCAACCCGTACAGCCGTGACCAACGCATGCTCCAAAGCAGGCGAGCGGCCAACAATACCGTAGCGGCGTTTGATAGAGTCGAGGTTAGACATAAGGTAGTGAGGTAGTCAAAATTGAAAAAACAGGTAAGGC
>CAZTTF010000264.1:0-19134 GCA_964616365.1 uncultured Lewinella sp.
CACTTTCCCGAACAATTTCGGTGGTGATATCCTTAGTAACCTGCGTATCTACGTACAGGGTCAGAACCTGTTCACCATCACTGACTACTCGGGCCTCGACCCCGCACTGTCTTCTTTCGGTAATGGTAATGCAGATGCTGACGACCTGTTCATGGGCGTGGACTTTGGTAACTACCCATCGCTCCGCACCTTCATCGTAGGCGTAAATGCGGCATTCTAATCATTAAACTATCACCACACCAATCATGAAATCAATTTTCAGAATATTCGCCCTTATGGGGCTTGGTGTCCTTCTTTGGACATGTAACGAGGACGAGTTCCTCAATACGCCCCCACAGGGCGTACTGGCAGCAAGTAACCTCTCCGCAGGAGAAGGTGTAAATGCCGCCCTGATTTCCGCTTACTCCCGTACTGACGGCTGGGCCGTCGACTGGGGCCGTTCCGGCTGGGGTATGGCAGGATCTAACTGGATCTGGGGTTCCGTAACCTCTGACGATGCACACAAAGGCTCTGAGCCTGCGGATGGTGCTTCAACTCAGGACATTGAGCTTTTCATCTGGCGCCCATCCAACGGTGACCTAGAAAGTAAGTTCGTAGCACTTTACGACGGTATCCGTCGTGCAAACGAAACCCTGGGGCTATTGGCTGACAACACTGACCTTAGCCAGGCGGACAAAGACCGCATCCGTGGAGAAGCGCTTTTCCTCCGTGCACACTACCACGCTGATGGCTGGAAGATGTGGCAGAACATCCCCTTCTACACTGAAGAGGATATGGACTTCCGCAAGCCAAACGACCAGGACATCTACCCGCTTATCACAGCTGACTTCCAGGAGGCTGCAAGCCTTCTCCCAGCTACGCAGGCACAAGTTGGTCGTGCAACGCGCGGCGCTGCCTTCGCAATGTTGGGTCGTCACCTGATGATGAGCCGTGACTACGCAGGTGCTAAGGCTGCTCTCGACCAGGTTACTGGTTACCAGCTTCAGGATTGTTACCACGACATTTTCTCCCTCGGTGGTGAGAATGGCAGCGGTATGATCTTCTCTAGCCAGGCTTCTGCTAACGACGGTGACCCTAACGGTGACAACGCCAACTTCAGCCAGCGTCTTGCTAACCCACACGGTGGTTCTCCACTTGGCTGTTGTGGTTTCCACCAGCCAACGCAGGACCTCATCAACGCTTACCGCGTTGACGCTAACGGTTTGCCTGCACTGGACAACAGCAGCGACGAAAACCCAACTGCTGACGAGCCTGTTGACCCACGGGTTGACTGGGTTGCTGGCCGTGACGGAATTCCATTCCTTAACTGGGGTACACACGATCCAAGCTGGGTACGTGACCGTGGTTACTCTTCTCAGTACAACGTTAAGAAATTTGCTCAGACTGAAGAGCAGTCTTCTAGCGTAGGTTGGGTACAGAACCAGCTTTCTCCGATCAACGTTCCGCTTATCCGTTACGCTGATGTTATCCTGATGCTCGCTGAGATTGACGTTGAAAACGGCAACCTCGAGGATGCTCGTGCCAAGGTTAACATGGTACGCGAACGTGCAGGTAACTGTGCCCAGGGTGCAGATGCAGTTCCAGTGCCAATCGATGACCCTTCTACCAGCGCTACTTACGCTGTTGGAACCTACGATGATGCATGGACCGACCAGAACGCAGCCCGCGAAGCGGTTCGTCTCGAGCGTCGTCTTGAGCTGGCTATGGAAGGCCACCGTTTCTTCGACCTCCGTCGTTACGGTGAATCTTACATGATCCAGACCATGAACGATTACTTTGATCGTGAGCAGAACCGTCGTCCTTTCATGACGGCTCACCAGGAAGTACAGTCGCGCCACATGCGCTTCCCAATTCCTACTGCTGCCATCCAGCTCTCGCTGGTGGACGGTGTTCCTACCCTCCGGCAGAACGACGGATTCTAAGTCTTACTTAGTTTCCTTAGTAAAAGACGGCCCCCCGGTGATCAACTCATCGGGGGGCTTTCTTTTTATACCCTACCCTACTTTCCACAGTCCAAGTCTGTATTAACCGGGCTCGGCCATTGGCAGATGAGCGTAAAAACACGGCCAAAGCACCAGATAGCCAATACTCCACTATAAAAACACGACTTACACGTCTACCTTTACCGAACTTCACCACCTTTGCTCAGCCCCATTTAAACAACTGCCCCATGCCCATTAATCGTTGTAGTGTTCCCTTCCTTTTGCTAATCCTCTCTACAATATTGCTTAGTTGCGGCTTTGAAGGGGATAAGTGGGAACACGATATTCCAGGCATTGGGTCATCATCTTCTCCCGTTGCCGTGGAGCTGAATGGTGATGGGATTTTAGACATCGTCATGGGCGGTGGCGCTAAGGAATTCACCCTCACTGAAACAGCAGTTGTTGCCCTTGACGGAGCTACGGGAGCGCTACTCTGGTCTGTAGCAGGACACAACCAAATGGTGGGCTCCGCATTGCTACGCGACATATCGAATGATGGAATTGAAGACATTTTTATCGGGGGGCGTTCCGGGATGTTCTACGCGCTGGACGGCAAAACAGGCAACAAGATCTGGGAATACCTGCCTTATAATCCTAACAGTGATTATATCAACGATACCACTTTGCTGAATTTCTTCAATCCGCAGTGGATACCAGATCAAAACAGAGATCGTGTTCCGGATCTCATCGCTCCCTATGGAGGTTTCGTAAAAGCTAAACACGGAGACCCCAACCGGCCAGCCGGCTACCTAATGATCCTCAGTGGAATTGATGGAAGCGTCCTCGCCAAAGCTCCTATGCCCGATGGACAGGAAACCTACCTTACCCCAATTGTCCACGACTTCGGTCGTGGTACTGAAGTGATTTTTGGTTCAGGAGGGGAAGACTTGCCCGGAACTTTATACCGAATTGCCCTCAAAGATATTGTGGGAGAAAGCCTGGTCTCAGCTAAACCACTATTGTCTGGTGGAGACAAAGGGTTTATTGCTCCACCACTGCTTGCGGACGTGACCTCTGACAAGACCCCCGATATTATCATTGCTACTGTCGATGGCCGCCTAGTAGCCCTTGACGGAAAGACTGATGATCTGCTTTGGACCGCTGACCCGCCGGGAGATTTTGACACTTACGTCATGCCTGCGCCCGGACACTTTCACGGTGATGACGATACTCCCGATTTCTTTGCGTCCTTTGGACGCGGAGCCTGGCCCGAAACTGAATTCACTCTCCATACCCTGGTAGACGGAAAGACTGGAGAAATTGTGTTCATGGACACCCTCGGGACCTTCCAGTATGCCTCCCCAACGGTAGCCGACTTCACAAAGGACGGTCTTGACGATGTTTTGCTTGCCATTAACAGCAACGCCACTTATGATGTCATTGGAACCCCCACCAACTTTCTGGAGAATGGGCTCTACGTCTATCCAAATGGTAAAGGAGAGCCGTTGCAGGCTTTTCCGGTGGTTCGAGGCTCAAACCTAGGCTCAACCCCATTGATAACGGATCTTGATCAGGACGGAAAGATTGATCTGATTACTGCCTTTATGGATGATCCCCAGAATTTCTACTCCTTTAAAAACCTGAAGGTTAATCGTCGGGAAATCAACCGGGATGCCTCCTCCATCCGCTTCGGACAATACCTGGGAGCAGGCAGCGAAGGTAAAATGATGATCAAGTAATGAGAGCACCTTCTACCACAGTCCTACAACTCCTCGTATTGGGAATGCTAGTGAGTATTATCAGCACTTATAGTTGTTCCGAGCCTGTGGTAGCTGCACCGGGCGAAAAGCTCGCCCGGCAATACTGTGTCAACTGTCACCAGTATCCGGCGCCGGATTTATTGCCCCGTCAGATATGGGTAACCGAAATCCTACCGGATATGGGAGCTTTTTATGGCGTATACCGGGGACGACCACGATCACATTACCTGAATGGAGCAGATGAGGCACAGTATCTTGAAAGCCTCTACCCTAAAGAAGCTACCATTGATAGCATGACCTGGGATAGCATCGTGGCCTTTTACATCGAGCAAGCCCCCATCAATTTACCGCCAGCACCAACAGCTCCGGTAGTTTACGAGATGGATGATTTTACGGCCACATTCGTTTCCGATACAAGCTCGCCACTCCTGCCAGCATTGACAACCACAATCGACTATTCAGCTGAAGAAGCCTTAGTCTATGTTGGAAGTCTGAGTGGTCGTGGTGGAACCGTCAGAACATTTCAGTTACCGCAAAAGACCGTCGTTAACCGGTTCAATACCACAAGCCCTCCTGTTGCCTTCAGGCCCTCCGAGGGCACCACCCTCCTAATGGGCAGCCTCGTTCCTTCTGACCAGCCACTCGGCAGCATCGAGCACCCCGAAGCCGGCTCTATTGTTACAGGACTTACACGTCCGCTAGACTTTGACTATTGCGACTTGGACCTCGACGGCAAGCGAGACAATATCGTTGCCGAATACGGCAACATGACGGGACGGCTTAGCTATGGTCATGACGGGCAGGTCACCATCCTGGCCGAAACGCCTGGCGCCATTAAACTAGAAATAGCAGATATGGACCAGGATGGCAACGACGACTTGGTTGTGCTGTTCGCTCAGGGGAATGAGCGCATTGAAGCCTGGCTTGCCAGACCGGGAGCCCCAGAGAGAAAGCTCCTGTATCGCTTTCCACCGAGCTACGGCTCTGCCGACCTGAAAGTGGTTGATTTTGACGGTGATGGAGACCTCGACCTTATCCACGCCTGCGGAGACAATTACGACTATCAGCCTGTTACCAAGGCTTACCACGGCCTCAGACTATTGCGTAACAATGGCAGCATAAATTTTGCTGAAGCCTGGTTCTACCACCTCAATGGCGCCTATGGGGTTGAGGTCGACGATTTTGATCAGGATGGCGATCAGGACATTGCCGCCATCGGGTATTTCGTCCCTAAAGCTGAGCGGAGCACCAGAAGTTTTGTCTATCTCGAGCAAACAGGGCCACTCGAATTCAAGTCTGAAAGCTTTGCGAAACCCGACGGCCAGTTCTACATCTGCATAACGAAAGGAGACGTAGATCAGGACGGTGACCAAGACTTACTCCTGGGGAATTTCGCAAACTATCTGCCTGATGGTATGCCCAATACAAGACGTGTAGTTCCGGGTGCTCCAACCTTCGTATGGTTGAAAAACAAGTTGCGTTAAGACCCCTTACTTAACTAACTCAGGTTTGTCCTTTTACTCTACGATTTGCCCGGTCAGGCGCAACAACTCCGTCTCGGTGTTCTTCAGGTTTAACTGGGCATTCAGCAGCTGAAATTCGGCATTGACCAGTGACAACTGAATGGCGCGGTAATCGAAACTATTAATCGTACCGCCCCGGTACCGTTCCTCCGCAATGCTGATATTCCGTTCAGCATTTTCGATGAGACTTTCAGTGATCCCGATAATTGAAAGTTGATTATTGTACCTGGTGAGGGTATTGGCCAGATTGCTACGCAGCTGCTGTGCCGTAGAAGCCGTGTTCAGCTGACTCGTGATTTCCTCCAACCGCGCAGTCTGTGCACGAACCGAGCGTGATCCACCATCAAAGATTGTGTAGTTCACGCCGATGCCCAACTGACCAGCAAGGGTTCTTGCCGCTACGCCGGGTAAGTCCTGTTCACGTGTAGGTTGGTCACCACCAAAATCAAAGGTCTGCGTACCAGTGGCAATACTGATATCATAATTTGCACCAGCAGTCAGGCCAATTGTTGGTTTGTATTCGGTCTCGATCAGGCGAAGGTTGGTGTTGGCCAGTCGCTCGTTCAGACGGAGTACCCGAAGCTGAGGGTTCGCAGCCAGTAGCTTTTCTTCCAATTCAGACAAGTCAGGAGCGATTCCTTCTACCTCAAGGGGGGAGGTAAGCGTCATTGACTGATTAAGGTCTTCTTCTCCCATCAGCTGCAGCAGCGTGCGCAACGCCACAGCATAATTCGCTTGTTGAATAACCAGGTTACTTGAATCGGAAAGGAAAGCATCCCGCGCCTGCAATTCATCAAATGTACCGCCCTGCCCGAATTCCTTCCTGACCTCCTGGTAAGAGATGCGGTCACGGCTTAATCCCAGTACGCGCTCCAGCACTTTAATCCGCTCTTGCTGGACAACCGCATCGTAGTAGGCATTGATAATGTTGGCGATGCTGGTTTCAACCTGTAACTGAACCTGCGCCTGGCTCAATTGCTGCAACTGGTTGAAGCGTTCCTTATTCATTTCGACCCGGCCACCGTTGAAGATCGTCCAGTTCAGGCTGGCCTGCGGCGCAGCACTATAACTGAAAATAGAACTTCGTGATACGATGCTGGCAGGGTTCGTATTATTCCGGTAGGAGACTCCGGGGCTAATCCCTACGGTAATGACGGGAGCCTTACCCGTGAGTGCATCGTTATTGTTATTCTGAGCAACCGCCAGGTTCGCCTGTGCAATCCTGATTTGGAAGTTGTTTGCCAATCCGGCCTGGATGGCTTCACTCAGGCTTAATCCGCTGGTTTGGGCGCGGACGCTGGTGCAAAGTAAGAGAAGCGAGCAGCAAAGTAGGATAAAACGCATTTCTTTAGTCTTTAAAATTGGTGTCCCCTGAGGGGATACAGCGGTTGAGTGCTTGTTGCGGTTGAGTAGGTGTGGGTCTTTAGCAGCAACGGACTATGGCGGTCCGTGATTTTGAATCTTGTCCGAAGCCTTGTCGGTCTCCGGAATTGTCGGTAATGCTTCTGCAGCAGGCAAGTTGTTGTCCTCTTCAGGGATAATCGCCTGCGCTTTAAATGTATCCTCACCCTGCACCTGCGTCCGCGCCCCTTTATCTTTTCTGCCCTCAAACACTAAGCGCTTCAGGTAGAAATTGTAGAAGAATACGATGAAGATGGCAACGCCTTTAATCAGCCATTCCGCCTCCCCGACCAGGGGGAATCGGTGCAAACCGGTGACGATGAGCCAATCGAGCCCCATTCCGCCAATGCTGACGAACATGCTCAGCACAAAGGCGCTGCGCAGGCTACGATTCAACTGAAAAACGAAGTAGCGCTGCATGAAGAAGTTGAGCACAACGCTGCTCCAATAGGCAATCAGGGTCGCTGGACCTGGAGGCAGTACCCGGTCAACCAAGAGCAGATAAACACCTCCGTTGATTCCCGTTGCAATTGCTCCGGTAATTGCGAAGGGAATCTTTTCCCGCACAAATTCCCAAAGCTTAGTGAGCATCCTCGGTCGCTTTTGTGGTTACCTGGTCAAAGTAAGCGCCCACCTCTTGCCAGTTGTGCAAGCGATGATAGCCCTTCGTGAAGGCATTGTGCGGAGAATCGAACAACAAACCCGTTCCGTTGAACGGAGCAAGGTTACGATCCTTATCATCAATCATGTAATCACCGTAGACAATGGTTTTGCTACCGCAAAACACCATCCGGGAGTGATCGATGAAGGGAAAATGATCCGCCAGCCACTCCCATTTATCCAGCATGCTGTATTTGAACTCCGTCGCGGTGGTCACAATGAAAACCTCATGCTTGGCATACAGTGATTCCATTACGGGCACAGCGTCTTCCATCACGGAGAGGTGGCGGAAGAAACCAGGCTTGTACATCTCATTGCGTAAATCTGCCGCACCCGGAAGATCGTAGTACTTCTTACCCTGCAACACCTCTTTACCGGGCACCGCTCCGAAGCGAGCAGCGTAAAGCTGCCCGAACGCTTGGTAGGTGTCCGCCAGGACTTCATCCATGTCAACAATGATGCGCATTTGTCAGAAGGTTATTATGCTTGTTCAATTCCGGAGGCGTAGCCCCTTAGAGGTAAGGTCCGACAGACAGGGTGTTTCTATGTTTATCCGTATTCCACTTCTGGTTCCGGCTCTGCTTCGATGTCGAAATTGGCTTGTTTGTAGGCCGGTTCTACATCACGATACTCCAGGTCAGCATCCGGTTGCTTCGCGATTTCCCAGTTGTAGCGGAAACGATTAAGCAATACGAGCAAGGCTGGCAGCAGAATCAACAGGATGAAGGTGATGGCCAGCAAGCCAAAGGCCACCGAGATCGCCATTGGAATGAGGAATTGCGCCTGGCGGCTCTTGTTCAGCAGCAGCGGTGCAAGACCCGCAAAAGTCGTTACCGACGTCAGCAAAATTGGCCGAAAACGGCTCCGGCCGGCATCAGCCAGGGCATCCATCATCGACATGCCGTCCCGTAGATTATCGTTGTATTTGGCAACGAATACCAGGCCATCATTTACGATGATACCGATCAAGGCAATGATACCAAGGCCCGAGAAAAGAGACATGGGCTTATCCATCAGCCAGTGGCCTCCGATGACGCCGATGAAACCAAACGGAATGAGGAGGAAGAGAATCAAGGCTTGTAGTACCGAACGGAAAGTAAGGGCGATCACGAAGAACATGAGGCCGAACACGATAGGCATCACCAACCCGAGAGAGGCCCCGGTCTTCTTCTGGTTACGCACCTGACCTCCGTCAACGGTAGAGACTCCGGCATACTTATCAAGCACAGCAGGAAGTATCTCCTCCTGAATCTGAGTGTTGACATCGGTTACCGAAACAGAAACATCACTGATGTCTGCTTCTACCTTCACCTCCCGTTTACCATCAACGTGGTTGATGCCGATCACCCCGCGCTGCGGGGTAAGTTCAACGATCTCACTCAGCGGGTATTCCACGCCACCGGCTAGGCGGATGCGCATGTTGTTCAGATCTGAAAGGCTGCGGCGCTCGCCTTCTCCGTAGCGGAGCCATACACGAACTTCATCCTCGCCGCGTTGCAAGCGCTGCGCCTCGGTTCCGAAGAAAGCCGAGCGTACCTGCCCGACAATATCCTGTAAGTCCAGGTCAAGCATCCGGGCTTTGTCCTTTAGGCTGATGTTCATCTCCCGCAGTCCCTCCTGGTTGTTATCTACAACATCGGCCAACTCAGGCATCAGGGAGAGTTCAGCTTTCAACTCCTGGGTAGCAGCTTCCAACTCAGCAATATTGCTTCCCGTAAGACTTACCGACACTGGCTTGCCGAAGAAGGAACGACCGCCAAAGGAGAGTACTTCCGCCTGATCGACGGGACCTACTGCCTCACGGATGGCTTTGGTCATCCCGGACTGTGTAACAGGCTCAAGGTCTACCCCGGGTCTGAGCGCCACCGTGATGGTTCCCTGATATGTTGAAGGGCCAACCTTAACCTCGATGCGCTCAACCGCCTGCTTTACGTTATTTCCGTAAGATTCCAAACTGACCTCACGGCCAACTTCCTCTGCCGTAGCAGCGATATCATCCAAAAGCGCCTTGGTCTGCGCCTCGGGCGTACCTGCGGGTAGCTGCAGGGTAATGCTAATTTCATCTCCGGGAATGATGGGGAAGAATGTCGTTTTGACAAACCCACCGGTAACCAGGCCGAAGCTTCCCATAAGGATCGCCAGAGAAATACTCAGGGAGATGAATTTATTACGCATGGTCCAGGCAAGCACGGGGGCATACATCCGGTCCCGCATCAAATCCATCAGCTTATCGAAAGATCGCTGTACAATGTTCGGCTTGGTATCTGCATCCAGGGCTTTACTGTGGGCTACGTGAGTTGGCAGAATCACTGCCCCCTCAACGAGGGAGAAGACCAGGGAGAAGATCACCACGACGGCCATTTCGGGGAAGAAGTCGCCCAGCGAGCCATCCAGGAAAAAGAAACTACTGAAGGCAATCACAGTTGTTGTGATGGCGGCAAAAACGGCTCCCAGTACGTTATTGGTTCCATCAATAGCCGCCTTGATCCTGGGCATTCCTTTTTCGTGATAACTGTATATGTTCTCACCGATCACGATACCATCATCAACCAGAATACCAATCACGAGGATCATTCCAAAGAGGCTGATAACGTTCAGGGTGATGCCCAGCGCACTGGCGATGATAAACATTCCGGCAAAACTGATGGGAATCGACAGCGCGACCCAGAAAGCAAGCCGCCAGTGCAGGAAGACCGCAAGTAACACACATACGATGAGGAAGCCCTGCCAACCGTTGTTGATCAGGGTTTGGATCCGCTGTCGTAGCGTGACACTCGCATCACTGATGATTTCTGCGCGGATGTCGGGGTTGCGCTGGTTAAACTCCTCTAGGTAAGCCTTCACGTTGTCCGTAATGGCCAGCATATCTTCCTGAAGGGTGTTTTGTACAGAGACGTTGACGGAGGGGCTTCCGTCCAGGTAAGTCCGGTTGGGCGAATCCGCCCAACGATCGCGCACGGTAGCTACCTGGCGCAGGCGAACCATACCGCCATCGGGGGTTGTTTTGACTACGATGTCTCGCAGGCCATCGGCATAATACTCCTTGTTACGGGCGCGGAGCAGTAATTCTTCCTCTGTTCCCTTTACGGTTCCTCCGGTGATGTCTACGTTCGTCCGGCGGACGGCATTGGCCGCCTCCTGGAAGGTGAGCCCGTAGGCTTGCAGGTCAGCTTCCCGGAAGGCGATTTCAATTTCCTCATCGGGGAACCCGGAGAGGGTCACTTTAGAGAGGCCGTCATAGGCCAGCAGATCATCTTCTACCTGCCGGGCGGCGCGCTTGAGCGCGCCCAGGCTGACATTGTCTCCCGTAAGCGCAAAAGAAATTGCCCGGCCCAAACTCTCCTGCCGGTAAATGACGGGAGGTTCCATCCCTACGGGAAAAGAGCTGATGCGGTCAACCTCGTTTTTGACGTCTTGCAAAATGATTTCAGCGTCGTAGCCTTTCAGGACTTCGACGATGACCGACCCCGTATTCTCTGAGCTGGTACTGGTGTAGCGCTCAATTCCGGTGAGGCCTTTGAGGTTCTCTTCAATCTTGTTGATGATTCCCTCTTCAACTTCTTCGGGGCTGGCACCCGGATAAATCAATTGAATGTTGATGTTCCGGCTTTCAAACTCCGGAAAGAAAGTTGCCTTCATCTGGGAAAGGCTGACAACGCCCATGATCAGGATACCGAACATGATCAGGTTGGCAGCAACAGGATACTTGATGAAGTATGCGATGAATTTTTTCATGCGTAGTGTGGGGTTTAAACGGGCCAAGGGTTGCCCTGAGGCAACCACTGGCAACGCATTACTTCGAGACGGGCATTTCTTTAGGGGCTGGCGTAGTCACCGTATTAACGGTCTTGCCCTTGATGTTAACCCGCATTCCATCGTAGGCACCGGCAACATCGCTCGTTAAGAGCGCTGCTCCATTTGGCAAGCCACTAATGATCACGGTTTCCCGGTTGAATTTGCGGACGGCGACAGGTACAAGGCGAAGCATGGTATCATTTTCTACCACATAGACTTCCTCCTGATCAATGAGGAGGTCACGATCAATTTCTACTGCGTCAACAATGGTCTTAGCATCAGCTTCTCCTTTGAGGTACATGCCTTCACGCAGGTTTTTACCAGATACGCCGATGAATACATTTACCGTCTGCGTGTTAGGATCAAGCTGATCGCTGATCCGCCGTACCTTCCCTTTCCAGGTGCCAGCAATATCTTCACTCATCAGATCTACACTTCCTCCTGGCTTGAGGTAATCGAGGTCGCTGAGCGGGACGGTAGCCACCAGCTCGTAGTAACCGTTAGCCATCAGCTCTCCGAGCTGCTGCCCGGTACGAATCACTGCTCCCTGATCAACGGCCGTGCTGGTCAGCACACCACTGAATGGTGCACGCAGGGTATACTTACTCAGCCGTTCTTCGCCGCTCTTGATCGTGTAGTACTGGCTGTAGAGGTTGCGGCCGGCAACGAATAACTTCTCCCGCTGATTCATGGGTTCAGGCAGCGGCTGAATGGCTGCATTGACGTCAAAGTCAGCCAGATACTGCTCCCAGGCACCAAAGCTTTCGGAATAATCAATTTTCAGATCGGGCATCATTGTCGCAATGGCATTAAGCAAATTGGCCTTTTGCGACTGGAGGTTAAGTCTCGCCTCCGTGTCATCAATCCGCATCAGCTTCTCCCCTTTCTGGAAGTAGGTCCCCTTCTTAAAAGGTTTCCCCGTTTCCTGTACGACACCACCGACTTCTGTAAAAAGGCTGATCTTATTGTAGGCCTCCAAACGCCCCTGTACGCCAAGCGTAGCTTTGACCGGGGCATTATTAACAGTTGCGACCTCCACGGTCTTGATTCGCTTAGGGATTTCCCGCTTTGCGGGAGCTTCCTTCATGGATGCGAGGAAACCAAAAAGCCAGAAACCGAGTCCTATAATTGCTACTCCGGCAACTAAGGAAAAGATGATACGTGGCCAATAATTCGCTTCTTTTTTCATTGGTGACTAGTTTGGGGTGTACTCAGTTGTTCGTGCAGGTTGTCGTAAACACGCTGCAGGACATCAAGACAAAGGGTGAATTCTTCCGGATCAATGTTTTTGGTAGCTGACTCCATCGTGCGATCAGCGTTTTGGCGGGCATAAGCCCACATTCGATGCCCTTTCGGGCTGAGGTAAATGCGTTTTTGCCGCCGATCAGCTGTGTCAATTTCGCGGCGGATGATCATGGCACGCTCCAGCGCGCCGAGGGCGCGGGCGACGGTCCCCTTGTCCTTGATGGTAGATATAGCAAGATCTTGCTGACGAACACCATCTTCCTCCACCAGATCGGCGAGCAGCCCCATGTGGGTACTCTGCGGCAGGAAACCTTCAAATTCCATTTGCTCCAGGAGCAAACGAGACAGTTGTCGGCCGACCCGATTGGTCAGGTAAATGAGGTTATCGCGAGGTGATTGCACTAAATTGGTTGCGTTTGCAACTATCAACGACTAACAATTAATTCGGTTTTCGTTTCACGGTCCTTTTCTACCGTTCAGCTGAAATTAATTGTTACTACCCCAATTGACTAGATAAGTCGGCAAGGGTGATATCCGCACTTTCAGGGTGAAATTTAACGGAAAACACCGCCTTGGGCTACACAACTTAAAACGTCCTAGACGCTTAAGGCATATTACTCTGAATGTGAAGTGTTCCGTTTGACGCTGCTATGCCGATACCGTTCATTGCACCTGCGCGCCGCCGCCAACCAAGTCTTGCGGACAATACCCCAAGGCAAATGCGGGAAACCTATGTTAAGCCGGTAAAACAAAGTAATTTGGCCCAATAAATTACGACTATGCACGCATTTGGTAAACAACTTGGTCCCGTAGTACTGCTTTTGCTGTTGACGGTTGCCTGTGAGCAAGCCGACACAACGTATTCCCCTCCGGCTGACGCGCTCTTTTCAGCGCCTACTGCCGAGGAGACAGGTATCGATTTTATCAATACCGTCACTGAGGACGAGGACTTCAATGTGCTTTCTTACCGCCTTTTCTATAATGGCGCCGGAGTAGCGATAGCTGACCTGAATGGTGATGGTCTCAACGATCTGTATTTCGCTGCTAACCAAGGTTCCAACAAGCTTTATATCAATGAAGGAGCATTCAAATTCAGGGAAGTAGCGGGCGCGGCCGCAGGTGCTATGGCGTGGTCCACCGGAGTCACTGCCGTTGACATTAATGCGGATGGGCGGCAGGATCTCTATGTCTGCAACTCAGGCAAGTCAGATGGCAGTGAACGGCAGAATGAGCTCTTCATCAATCAGGGCAATGATGCTGATGGTAACCCGACATTTGTAGAAATGGCCGACGCCTACGGCCTGAACGATAACGGATTTTCCACGCAGGCTGCCTGGCTGGACTACGATAAAGACGGGGACCTGGATTGCTATCTTCTCAACAACTCCTACCTGAGTCCGGATAAAATCAACCCCAATGGAGAGAACCGGAACCTGCGTGATGACGCAGGCGGGGATAAGCTATTACGCAACGACGCTGGTCCGGATGGCCACCCCGTATTTACCGACGTAAGCGAGGAAGCCGGCATTTATGGGAGTAAGATTGGCTTTGGCCTCGGTAGTGGCCTTGGCGACATTAACGGAGACGGTTGGACTGACATCTACATCAGCAACGACTTTTGGGAGCGCGATTACCTCTACATCAACCAACAAGACGGCACCTTCAAGGAAGACCTCATTAACCGGATCGATCACGTCTCGGTCTCTTCGATGGGGTCTGACGTAGCAGACCTGGACAATGATGGCGACCTGGAGATTTTCAGTACCGACATGCTGCCCAATGACAACCAGCGCCTCAAAGCCTCTACCCTCTTCGACAGCTATAATGCCAACAACATCAAATTCGCAGCAGAATACCATAACCAGATTCTGCAAAACTGCCTCCAGCTCAACGATGGTAACGGCAACTTCCGGGAGATCGCCCACTACTCCGGCGTAGGTGCGACCGACTGGAGTTGGGGAGCCCTGCTCTTTGACATGGACGCTGATGGCAATAAGGATATCTTTGTTGCCAACGGGATCTACCGGGATATCATGGACCTTGACTTCGCCGACTTCCTGGCTGACAAGGAACAGGTAGAAAAGATGGTGCGCGAAAAAGGACGCTATGACTGGCGGGATTTTGTCGACAAACTTCCCCATAACGCCCAGCCCAACTACGCTTTCCTCAACCAGGGAAACTTACGTTTTGATAATCAGGCCGAGGCCCTTGGCCTCGGCAGGCCTGGCTATTCCAACGGGGCCGCCTACGGCGACCTGGACGGAGATGGTGACCTTGACCTGGTAGTCAACAATGCCAACCAGCCAGCCGGCGTCTACCGGAATGGTAGTACTGAGGCAGGCAGGAACCACCTGACCGTTCAACTCAAAGGCCCGGCAGCCAACCCCGATGGTGTTGGTGCTAAAGTTACAGTACGCTACAACCATCAGAAACAACTGCAGGAACAATACCCCAGTCGTGGTTTCCTTAGCTCCGTTGGCAAGGCACTTGCTTTCGGACTCAACGATTATAGTGATCCGGTAGAAGTCCTCGTGGAATGGCCTGACGGAAAGATGAACGTCCTCGGACAGGTAGCGGTTAATACCGTTCTGGAAGTTGATTACAGCACGGCGGCTCCCGCAGATAAGCAGCCCTACGAGCCACAGCTCCAGGGCCTGTTTGCCTCCGCAAATGGCCGGCTTGATCAGCCGGCACTCCATCGGGAGGATGACCATAACGATTTCGACTTTGAGCCCCTGTTGCTCCGCAAGCATTCTGACCCGGGCCCGGGCATCGTTAAAGGTGACCCTAATGGAGATGGGCTGGAAGATTTTGTTCTCTTAGGTGGCCTCGGAGATGCCGATAAACTCTACCTCCAGCAGGCTGACGGCTCCTTTCGGTTCACACCGGTCTCTAGCTTCGACCTCACGGCTGAGTTTGAATCCAGCACCGGAGCATTTTTCGATATTGACGGTGATGGTGACGATGACCTGCTGATTGGTGCAGGCGGCAATGAATTTAGCCGTGGCTTCCGGGCCTACCCCATTCGCGCTTACGAAAACATCGGCGGCAAGTTGATTGCCAACAACTTGCTGGCACCAGGAGCTGGTGGAGATGTAAGCTGTATCAAACCGCATGACATCGACTTTGATGGTGATCTGGATGTGTTCATCGGCACGCGCGGCGTGCCGGGCAACTACGGACTTATTTCCGGAAATTTCATTTTCATGAACGATGGCACTGGTACCCAGTGGGTTAAAGCCACCCCGGATGACATTGGTGGTGCCGGTATGGTGACTGATGCCGAGTGGGTAGACATGAACGGAGACACCCGCCCTGACCTGGTGATGGTCGGCGACTGGATGCCCGTCAAGGTCGCCTTCGTCCTCAATGGCGGTACAATCTCCAATATCTTCGAGCTGCCCAACTCTTCCGGTTGGTGGAATAGCCTCGATGCCGCCGACTTTGACGGCGACGGCAATAAGGACCTCATCGCAACGAACTGGGGCCTCAACGGTAAATTCCGTGCTTCCCCGGGCCAACCGATCCGGATGCACGTCAAAGACTTTGATGCTAACGACAAGTCAGACTTCATCATTGAGTGGACGCCTCCAGCTGATGAGGTTGCTTACCCCTTCGCGAGCAAAAATGACCTCCACAAGCAGTTGCCTCACCTGCGTAAAAAGACCTTGCGGTATAATGATTATGCCCAGGCAACGTACACGTCCCTTTTCACCGAAGCGGAAAGAGAGCGTGCCCTGTTGTATGAAGCAAAAGAACTTCGTAGTTCGGTCATCTGGAACAAAGGGGATGGAACGGTAACCATCAGTCCACTACCCTGGCAAGCCCAGCTGGCTACCCACTTCGCTACGGCTATTGATGATGTTGACAATGATGGCCAGCCCGACCTTTGGCTCGGAGGCAACATTTTCGGTGTGACGCCTCAGGTTGGCCGCATGGATGCCGGCCGGGGAACCCTGCTGCTCAATCGCGGAGACCGAAAATGGGAGTACCTCGACAATCAAGCTGCTGGTATAGCGGTGAATGGTCAGGTCAGGGATGCCCAGTTCATCAACCTTGCCGGAGGCAAGAAGGCCCTGCTTGTCGGTCAGAATGATGCTGCGCTGGAGGTGTTTGAGCTGCGTGGCGCAGCTGGGAAGAAATAACGCCCCCTACTTTCTGGCCATTCTGATGTAATTGTTGGTTTGTCGAACTGAAGGCTGGGAAACATGCCTGTTTCAAAATAATGCCGTCCGCCAAATATCTTGTTTATTGCAAGTGCTGAAACCGGTGCATTGAGGAGCAGCTGCCACTATCCTTTTCCGCTAAAATTCCCCATATTACCAGCAAATAGGAGGGAAAACGGGCGTTGAACCGCCGCAAACAAACACAATGAGAAGAATAATCTACTGCCTGTTGGTATCCCTGTTGGGAATACCTTCCCTGTCGGCGCAACAAAGCAACCAGGCAAGTGCCGATGTAGAAGAAGCATTGTTCAACACCATGCAATGGCGGCTGGTGGGTCCATTTCGGGGCGGTCGTTCAGGGACCGTCCAGGGCGTTATCGGAGAGCCAAACGTGTACTACATGGGTACCGCCGGAGGCGGTGTTTGGAAAACGATCGACGGGGGTAACTCCTGGAATTGTATCTCAGATGGCTATTTCGGTGGTTCCATTGGAGCTGTTGCGGTAGCGCCAAGCGATCCCAACGTGATTTACGTGGGGGAAGGAGAACAGACCGTACGGGGTAACGTCTCCTCCGGTAACGGCGTCTGGCGCTCTACGGATGCGGGAACCAGTTGGTCTTACGTCGGGCTACCCGGCACAGAGCACATCGGACGTATTATCGTTCACCCCACCAATCCTGACATCGTCTACGTCGCGGCGATGGGTAATCTCTGGATTCCGAATGAAGAGCGGGGGCTGTACCGCTCGCTGGACGGAGGGGAGACCTGGGAAAAGATACTCTACGTCAGTGATAAAGCCGGAGCAGTTGACGTCACCTTTGACCCCAATAACCACCGGATTCTCTATGCTTCTACCTGGCAGATCAAGCGCAATGGCTACCGCATGGATAGTGGCGGGCCGGACAGCCATCTTTGGAAGAGTACGGACAGCGGAAACTCCTGGACAAAGCTTACCAATCAGCCGGGACTTCCCAAAGGCGTTATCGGCATCATTGGGGTGACGGTATCCCCCCTGAACTCAAACCGGGTATGGGCGATCATTGAGGCAAAGGACGGAGGTGTTTTCCGCTCAGACGATGCGGGAAAAACCTGGACTAAAACAAGCGCTAACCGTAACCTGCGCCAGCGAGCCTGGTACTATAGTCGCATTTACGCCGACACCGAAAACGAAGACCGTGTTTACGTTGCCAATGTAGGATTCTGGCGCTCCAACGACGGCGGAAAAAACTTTGAAAGCATCAGCACCCCCCACGGTGACCACCATGACCTATGGATTGATCCACACAACAACCTACGCATGGTGATCGCTGATGATGGTGGCGCTCAGGTAAGTGTGGACGCCGGAGAAAACTGGACAACTTACTACAACCAACCAACGGCTCAGTTTTACCGGGTTACCACCGACAACCACTTCCCCTTCCGCATTTACGGCGCACAGCAGGACAACAGCACCGTCCGGATTCTATCCCGTTCCGCCGGAGGCATCAGCTCCGAACGAGACTGGGAACCTACTGCCGGAGGGGAAAGCGCCCACCTCGCTCCGGACCCTAACAACAATGACATTGTTTACGGAGGCACCTACAAGGGATACATGATGCGCAAGGATCACCGAACCGGACAAACCCGTTCCGTTAATGTATATCCGGATAACCCCGCGGGTTCAGGTGCAGAGGTGATGAAATATCGGTTCAATTGGAACTTCCCGGTCATGTTCAGCCCCAACGATCCCAACCGACTTTACGCTACCTCTAACTATGTGCACGTTACTACGAATGGGGGACAAAGCTGGGAGGTCATCAGCCCAGACCTGACCCGCAATGACCCGGAAACCATCAAGTCTTCCGGAGGACCAATTACTCAGGACAATACCGGAGCCGAGTTTTATGCCAACATATTCGCCATCGCAGAATCCAAGCTTGAACCTGGAGTGATCTGGACAGGTAGCGATGATGGTCTGGTGCACGTCAGCCGCGACAATGGTAAAACCTGGACCAATGTCACCCCGAAAGGTTCTCCCCGTCTGAACATGATGAACTGCATTGACGTCCACCCCTTCAAAAAGGGAGGTGCTTACCTGGCTGCAACCCACTACAAGTTCGGCGATTACCAGCCTTACCTCTACAAAACAACCGACTACGGGAAAACGTGGACTAAAATCGTTAAGGGGATCGACCCCACACATTACACGCGGGCCCTGAGGGCCGACCCCGTACGCCCCGGACTCCTTTATGCAGGAACAGAACGCGGTATGTATGTCTCCTTTGACGATGGAGACAACTGGCAGCCGTTCCAGATGAATTTGCCAATCGTTGCTATTCGGGACCTGCATATTCACGACGAAAGCCTGATTGCGGCCACTCATGGACGCAGTTTCTGGATGATTGATGATCTCGGTCCTGTCCGCCAATTAGACAAGAAGGTGGCTAATAAGTCTCACCACATCTTCACCCCTAAGCCTGCTTACCGTATGGCACAGGCGGGGCCGCGCGGCAATGCCAGCCTCCGGCTGGCCGGAGAGAATCACCCGAACGGTGTCCTGTTCAACTACTTCATCAAGGAGTATGCGGACCAGCAAGTATCTCTTGAAATTCAAACGGAGGCAGGGGAAACCGTCCAGACGTTTACCACCGATGCTAAAGAGAAGCAGCAGCGCCTAAAAGTG
>CAZTTF010000265.1:0-10078 GCA_964616365.1 uncultured Lewinella sp.
TTACAGTTCAACGAGTTTTCATCCCACTTCGTCGAGGGATTTTGGGTCTCCTTACGTTTGGGCGTAGTATCGCAGCGTAATAAAGCACAACACAGTTATGATTAATGCCATTATCGTCGATGACGAACCACTAGCACAAGATATTCTGGAGACTTACCTCTCCAAGATTCCACAGATTGAGTTAATCGCCAAATGCAACAACGCATTTGAAGCCAACGATGTCCTCAAAGCCAATGATGTGGACCTGATGTTCCTCGATATTAATATGCCGCAACTTACCGGAACCGACTTCCTGAAAGGTCTCAAAGACCCTCCGGTAACCATCTTCACAACCGCCTACCCCAACTATGCGCTCGAAGGTTTCGAACTCAATGCCCTCGACTACCTCGTCAAGCCAATCAGTACTGATCGCTTCCTGACCGCCTGCAACCGCGCTATCGAACAGGCAGAACTCAAACAGAAGGCCAAAGCCGGACAAGTGGAAGACGGAGGCGCTGACTTTTTCTTCGTTAAGGCAGATAAAAAACTCGTACGGGTCAACCTCGCCGACATCGTGTACATCGAAGGCTTGAAAGACTACGTCATCATCCGGATGCCCGAAGACCGCGTGATCACGCTGCAAACCATGAAGTCGTTAGACGCCCGCTTACCCAGCGACAGCTTCCAGCGGATCCACCGCAGCTACATCGTCAACCTGAACCGTATCGAAGCCCTCCATGGCAACATGATTGAGGTTAAGGAGAAAGGGAAAACGACCAGCCTTCCAGTAGGAAAGAGCTACCGCGAAGTCCTGGCTGAGCGGATTGAAGGGTTTAGGTTGTAGGGTTGCAGTTGTTGCAGGGTTGCAGTTGTTGCAGGGTTGCAGTTGTTGCAGTTGTTGCAGTTGTTGCAGTTGTTGCAGTTGTTGCAGTTGTTGCAGTTGTTGCAAACAAAACAATAAGGACGGAAGTATGCCCACTTTGCCGTAACCTTGCAACTATTGCAACAACTACCCATGACACCACTCCAGCTCTCCGCCGATTTCAACTATGCCCTCGAGCGTATGGAGGCTGGAGCGAATTTATTCATCACCGGGAGGGCCGGTACGGGTAAATCAACCTTACTCCAGATATTCCGCAAGAGTACCAGAAAAAATGTGGTGGTGCTGGCGCCAACGGGGGTAGCGGCTCTCAATGTTGGGGGACAGACCATTCACAGTCTGTTCGGCTTTCCTCCCCGGTTGATCCAGAGCAAAGATGTACGGCCTAACCGCCGGTACAAGCGCCTGTTTCAAAACCTGGAGACTTTGGTGATCGACGAGATCAGTATGGTCCGGGCCGACGTCATGGAAGCCATCGATTACGGCCTCAAGCTCAACCGTAACAGCAGCAAGCCCTTTGGCGGCGTCCAGGTTATTCTGTTCGGAGACCTGTTCCAGTTGCCTCCCGTGGTTAGCAGTGAGCAGGAACGCCAGTATTTCAGTTACCGCTATGCCAGCCAGTACTTCTTTAGTGCCGACTGCATGGATACGATCGACCTGGAGATGATTGAACTCAGGGAAGTCTACCGGCAGGACAGCCGGTATTTCCTGCGTTTGCTCGAAGCCATCCGCAACGCTGCGGTAGACATGGATGATCTTGAGGCGCTCAACGAGCGCCACATTGCCGACTTTAAACCGGGCCCCGACGACAACTACCTTACCCTGGCAGCCCGCAACGCCACCGTCGACAGCATCAACGCATCGGCACTCGCCCAGAACGAAAACCCGGAAATACTTTACCTGGCCGAAGTGAAAGGCAACTTCCCCGAACGGCTCTTCCCCGTTCCTGCCGCGCTTAAATTAAAGGTAGGTGCGCAGGTAATGACCGTCCGCAACGACAACGAAAAGAAATACGTCAACGGTACCATCGGCACGGTCATTGAATGCAAAAACCAGTCGGTCATCATCCGGGTCACCGAAGGCGGCAATCCGCGCAACATTGAGGTAGGCCCGGAAGAGTGGGATATTATCCGCTATAAAGCTGACACGGCTGATATGACCAAGATTGGCACCGAGACCCTGGGGACTTACAAGCAACTCCCCGTAAAACTGGCCTGGGCCGTCACTATCCACAAATCGCAGGGAAAGACTTTCGACCGGATCATCGTTGACCTCGGGCGCGGTGCCTTTGAGCACGGCCAGACCTATGTAGCACTGTCTCGTTGCCGGACCCTGGACGGCATCGTACTACGAAAACCACTCACCCCCCGAGATGTGATGGTTGACCCCGCAGTCGTGGAGTATTACGACATGATGCGGCGGTAGCTGATAAAAAAGGTACTGGTATAGTCAAAAATCCAAAGTCAAGTAGAATTTGGAGAGGGGGAGAGGCGAACATTGAGGTTACCTGCTCCGTCATAATGGCAAAGCAAAATCAACATGTCCAACACCATCCTCCCCGAAAGAAACAATAGTACACCTACCAGGGTCGAAGTAGAAAAAGAAGTGATTACAACTAACCTCACGGAGAAACGGGAAGTGGCCGACCGCCTCATTCGAAAATACGCACTCTTTGGCACGGCAACTGGCTTGATTCCAACTTTCGGCATAGATGTAGCTGCAGCTACAGCAGTCCAAACTAAGATGATCAAGGACCTCGCCGACATCTACGAATTTGACATTGACGACCAGTTGATGCGCACTGCCATCACGTCGGGTATCACAGCCCTCGGCGGCAGGATTCTGACGCAGATCGCAGCGATGCTGGCTAATACTTTCTCTCCGCTAAAAATGTTTTTGGGAGGTGCCACCTCTGCCGTTGTCTCCGGTTTCCTGACCTTAGAGATCGGAAAGTTGTACCAGAGCCAAATGGAACTGGGCAAAAACCCGGCAGATATCGGCGTATTCGATATTGTGAACCACGTAGTAGGGCAAGTTCAGGAAGGGAAATGGGACCCAAGTCAACTTAGTCTCGGCAAACAAGTGAGCAACCTAATGAAAAATAACGGATAAATTCCAACCTCGACTGACCAAATATACCCCCGGACCTTCGCCAGAAGGTCCGGTTTTTTTTTACTTAACTCCCTTGCACCACGTTACCTTTTCGGGGTTCCTGCGACTATCCCCCAAACAAGCCTCCGGTGCCCACCGAACAACAACAACAATTCCTCCGGGCCTATGCCCCTTGCCACGACCGCTTCCTGCGCTATTGCACGACGGTAGCGTTTGGTAAATGCGATGTTCAGGACCTCGTTCAGGACGTTATGCTGACGGCTTTTAAACACTTCTCCGGCATCGAAGAAGGTAAGCTACTACACTACCTGATCAGGGCCGCGCGCAACCGGGCGATCTCTCTGGGGCGCGGACGCAGGAACAAAGTGGCTTTAACGGAGCAAAGTGTGGCTCGTCTGCGCGCCAAAGGCGCGACCGCCGATGTCATGCTGGATACCCAGGACCTCTACCGGGCCCTCCACCAACTCCCCGAAAAACAGCGCAACGCGCTGATTCTCTTTGAACTCAACGGATTCTCGATCCGCGAAGTCGCAATGCTGCAACAATGTTCCGAAGCCTCGGTCAAGATGAAGCTCAGCCGGGGGCGCAAACAGTTGCGCCATCTCCTGACCGACACTCCCCGTAATCTGGGCCAGCTCCTGGCCAGCGCCAAAACCATCCTGCTATGAGCCCCGAACAACTCAACGAACGGTTCCTGGCCGCGGCGGCGCTGCCGCCGGAGCTCGACCTCGCCGAAGCCACCCAACTCTTCCTTAACCCTCCGCCACCACCCAAACCGTGGCACCATATCCCCTATCTTATGTTAATAACTACGATAGCCATTCTTCTCACCTTGTTCCTACTACCTGATACCCGCCCTGTACCAGCATTGTCCAGCTTCCCAATGGAAGTAACTACTACCTTATCAGGAGATGTGGGACCGCCCTCCAGCAATGAAGCAGCAGAGCTGCTAATTAATGCTATACGAGACTACTCCTCTACCCTGCTTCTTGCATCTTCCGTAACTCCTCTGTCAGCAACTCCACTTAGTTTCCCGAGTACTTCTACCCAACCAACCACAACAACCTATCCTGCAAAAGAAAAAAGCCTAACTCGCCACATTGCTGCCCCGTACGAATTTCAGAAAAGACGTTACATCTCAACCACTACACTACCACCAATCAGTTGCCTGGCCTCCTCCAAAAAAGAAACATACTTCCTCCAGATAGACCAGCATTTGGACGGACGTAACGTTGCCTATCAGCTGGAACTTCAGCTAACCGAAAGCGAATTAAAAGAACTACCTAAAAAGAGAGGAACCTCCATCATGATCAAGCGGCCGGCAGGAACCATAGAGATCACCAAATCCAGGCTTTCTCGTAGACGTTGGAGCGTCCTCTTTCTTGCCAACGAGATGCAGCGTAAGCGGTGGAATAAGGCAGGCTACGGTGATCAACATCTCCCGGACGACCTGCTTGAGGCTAAGCCACTACTCTGGTTTATTGACACATCCTCTCCCGAAAAAATCGCTGACTCCCGTAACCTCCTGTGGCTGCTCTACTTCGCCAACAACATCGACGATGAATACATTCAGTTGTTGCGAGACGCGGGCTATCCCGATACCGAACTAACTGACCTTTGGCAGCTGGCTAACCAACAACTTGCCAAAAAGGATCTTCGCAAGCTATTGACTCTCAATGCGCGCATTTTCAAGGAGCGCCCCCCCTTAAACGTTCTACCCCAATTAGCTGCTGAAATCCTGTACGGCCCACGGCTGTTGAATAGCACGAATAGGTCTGGTATAACCTACCGGGAAGTGCTGGAGAAAAAGCCAAGTGTCCTACTTGCCCAAGTCCCTACATCAGCCACTCTCACACTACCCTCAACAGGTTTATTCACACAGGTGGCTCCTACACTTCCAATGGCTCCCGATACCAGCCTACGGCCCCTCACGCCTTTCACCTCCATGCAACCAGCCGGGGCTTTTAAGCTGAACACCACCGGTGCCATCGTTGACACCCTCAAGATTACCAACCTCTCCTTACTCAAAGTAAAGGGCCGCATCCGGCTGTACATAGATAAAAACGCCCCTGAAGGCCAGGTGATTATGTACAAAAAAGCCGGCAACCTGATAGCCGTCAAGCGCCGGTCCAAGCGACTCATCATCTCCAACGACTGTGGCGCGGACAACGTAGACATAATCGTCCACCCTGCTGGCATTCAATCATTTGTTACGGGTAAATGCGCAATCATGTTCTTTGGGGAAGATGACGAATAGGTCTTCAGCCAGGGAGTACGATCAGCTTCCTAGCTCCTAAACCCCTAGCTCCTAATTCCCAAAACTTCCCGCACAATCTCCTCGGCCCCGGACAGGGCTGTCTCAAGGTCATCATTGATCAGGACCCGGTCGAACGAGTCTACGAAGTCCAGCTCCATCGCCGCGCGAGCGATGCGTACTTCCAGATCGGCTTCGCTTTCAGTATTACGGTCACGCAAGCGTTGGAAGAGAATTTCCGGGCTCGGTGGATTCACGAATACGGCCGTGGAGTTATCGGGGTAGAGCCGTTTAAGGTTAGTAGCTCCCTTAACTTCGATATCAAAAACCACTGTTTTGCCCAACGCCCACAGTCGCTCGATTTCGCTGCGCAGGGTGCCGTACATCCGGCCCGGATACACCTCTTCGTATTCCACGAACGCTCCCGTAGCAACCTTGCTATCGAACTCGGCAGTGGTCAGGAAGTGGTAGGACTGACCATCAGTCTCTCCCGGCCGGATCGGCCGGTTGGTGGCGGAGACGGAGAAGGCCAGCTCGTCAAAAGTGCGCAGCAGGTGGCGGACGATGGTCGTCTTACCCGCGCCGGAGGGCGCGGTAAAAATCAGCAGTTTTCCGGTAGGCTTATCAGGCGACATTCGCAAGTTGTTCTTTGATCATTTCCAGGTGCTCCTTCATGTTGACCACCAGCTTTTGGATATCGGCAGAGTAAGCTTTTGCCCCTAAAGTATTTACCTCGCGGCCAATCTCCTGGCTAATGAAATTGAGTTTACGCCCTTTGATCCGATCTTCGTTACCCAGGATCTCCAGGAAATAAGTACAATTTTGCTGTAAACGGACTTTCTCTTCATTGATGTCCATTTTCTCCAGGTAAAAGATGACTTCCTGCTCAAAACGGTTCTTATCAACGTTACCACGGCCGAGGAAGTCCTGAAGGTGCTTGTCCATCCGCTCTCTCACGGTAGTAATCCGGCCGTCTTCGTACCGTGCTACTTTTTCCAGCAGGTCTGCTATTCCTGTGGCGCTGGCTTTGAGGTCCCGACCCATAACCTCTCCTTCCTGCATCCGGTATTCATCCAGGTGGTGAATACAGGCGTGCACAGCAAGTTTCAGTTGTTCCCATTCTTCGTCCGTCAGCCGGTGGCTGCCACTTTCAACGATTCCGGGAATCCGGAGCAGGGCGGCGTACAGCCCGTCAGCGTGCGCAGCGCGCGCGCCCATATCAGCAGAAACTTCGTCGAAGACATTGTTGAGGAGTACGGTGTTCACTTTCAGGGTGTCGCCGCCAGTCTCATCGGCAATATCAACCGTCATCTCCAGCTTCCCCCGTTTGGTGGCATCAAGGACTAAACGGCGTAACTCCACCTCATACTTGTGCAGCTGAATGGAGGTCCGCAGGCGCAGATCATTTTGCTTACTGTTGAGGGAGCGCACTTCAACGGTATACGTTTTACCGTTGTGAGTATGAGTAGCACGGCCATAGCCGGTCATGGAGAGAAGCATAGTCGGAATTTCGGGAAGGCGAAGATACGCACGACCGTCGAGACCTCAGGCTCCTGACCAGGGCAATCCAGTCAGGTTACCTTCGAGCTTTTGTAGTTGTCTACCACGTCCTCCACGCTCCACGCTAAAAATACTGGCCAAAACCTGCTACCAGGCCACGTTCCTTTTTGTTGCGCCGGTCAAATCCATAGTCTAAACGCACTACGGCATTATGTGCTTTCAGGCTTAAGAGCCGGATGCCTCCGCCAATAAAATGGCGGATATTTTCCTCATCTAACAGGTCACTAATTTCCCCTCCGGGCTTACGCCAGGTGCCTGAATCTGAAAACGCTACTAGTTGAATGGCGAAGCGCTCTTTTTTATCGCGGATAATGGAATGGCGGTATTCCAGATTCAGAATCAACTGTGCCGTACCCCGGTCAATGCGGTTCCCACTCCCCCGGATATTCACCTGAGAATCGAGGACAAAGGGAGCGAAAGGAGAATCGTTGTTTGATGAAAGTCCGACGCGTAGCCGGGCAGCCAGGTTGCCACGGCGGCCGATCAGGCGATACAGCCGATAGTCATGCCAGGCGATCAGAAAAGGGGAACGTTCTCCTGCCGTGAGTACCATCTGGCCCGTAGTTTGGTGGTGGGTTCCGCTGACCCGCTCGTTGAGATAGTCTAGGCGATCGAGCGTATGACGGGTTTTCACGAGAAACTTTTGCAGGTTGGCCCGGTCGGGGCCCGGGGTCCCTTCCTGATCGGGCAGCTTCGTGTAGCGTTCGTTAAACGTACTGACGCCTACGCTAACATGATGACGGGGCTCAAAAGTATAGCTCCCTCCTACCCCAAAACTGAGGTTTGAATACCGGTAAGTGACGCCGCCGTCGGCGAAGAAGAGTGGTTCAATTGCAGCATAGCGCTGGCTTTCCAGCGCATAGCCCCAACGGCTACCCTTAAAAGCCGGATTCGTCAGCGCCAGGAAATAGTTATGCTCGCCGTCATTGTTCTGGTAGTAAGCCGTGAGCTGTTGTCCACGCCCCCGAAAGTGCATATCCGTAAAGCCGAGTTGATAGTAGGTATTTCCTTCGATGCCCCCGAAGTTGAACAGGGGGAATATGGTCCGACTTTCTTCAAAAGACCAGCGAACGATGGTATCGGATCCTACCGTGTCAATGGTCCAGTCTGCCCGGGTAAAAACCGGCAAGTTGACCAGCTGCTGCCTTAGCCTGCTCAGTTGTTGGGGCAATGATGTGCCCGGTTCACGGAGCAGAACGGTAGTCTCCGGGGTCTCTCCCTCGGCAATATCCCTGCTGTTATCAACCAGGTATTGCACCTGCGTCCGCGCCAAACCAGTCAGCTCTTGTTGCAATTGTGCCAGCAGGGGTAAGGGAAGGAAAAACAGCAGGACGTACAGGTGTCTCATGTGGCGGGGACGCGGGTGCTAAGAAAAGGGACAAAGGCAGTGATGCGTAAATATAGACCTTGGTCCATGCATCAGTCTTAGAAATTAAAGCGAACACCAAGGTTAGCCGTTCCTGCCTGTCCGTTTACGCGATTGAGGAATTGGTTGTCGAAAGCCGTCACCAACAGTTCCAACTCAAAGTTAGGGGTAAACTGGTATTTAGCGCCACCACCAAACTGGTAGAAGTAATCAAAGTCCTCCTGCCAGAAGGGTGAGTAGCTTGCGAGGCCATACAAGGTTGTTTTGGGCGTCGGGAAGTAGCTAAAGATGCCGGTCACCGGCGTAGAAAAACGGTTCAGGCGGTTATCTTCCCGGGCACCAATGTCTTCGAGGACGACGTCCACCTCAGCAAAGAAGCTGAAGTTGTCACCAATGGGGAAATCATTGAACACCTGCGTAAACCAGATGCCGCCGTCGAACTCCGTAAAACGGCCGCCGGTGGCGGCCCCGCTGAGATCATCTGCCACCGGAAACCAGTAAGCACTTTGAATGGAGAAATTGGGCAGCTGGTTGAAGGGGGCAATCCGGACTTTAGGGCCAAAGCCCGTCACCGCAGCCCGCGAGAACGTCCCGCCTTCGGAGAATACATCGAAATTACTGGCCGTACCAGCCTCATCATAACGTACCCGGCGGTAACGCAGGTCAAAGCCTACGTTCACCCGGTCCGTTAGTCCGTAAAGCACGCTGGTACTGGTAGTAAAAAAAGAAGACCGCTCTCCGGCGGCCTCCTGGCTATAAAGATTATTGAAGATTTTGACTTCGAAGCTTCCCGTTGGGATGGTGCTGGAGACAACGTAGCGGCTGGCATTGTTGCCGCCGCCCGTAGGGACGGCGCCTCCGGCAGCGTTTGGCACATCGGCCGCAGCGCGGCCGTTGGTGTTGTTCAGGTTCCAGTCGTACTCGTAGTAACGCACACTTGCATTGGCCGGGATCGGGGAAGTACGGTACTTATTAATGAAGCTGAGCACATTGGCCTTACTACCACCGAAGTCAGTAGCGTACCATTCGAAAATCTTAGATAACTCCGCCTGCTGACCGTTTACCCGGATGAAGGTATTGTCGTTAAGGGCCGACCGCGTTTGGCGGTTGAGCTGGGCCTCCAGCTGGTTGGGCTGGTAGGCAAAACTCGTGATCGGAGGACAACCCGTTGCTCCACAAACCAGGACGAAGTGCAGTCGGGCATCATTAAATTCCTTCAGGAGTAAATCCTTTTCCAACTGGTTCAGCGTAAGCTTGCGGCCGCCCACGTTTTGCTTCTTACCATCAAAAAAGCCATTTACATCCAGCACTGATTTGAGCGGATAGTTCGCCAAAGCTTGATTGATCACCAAAAGGTTATAGGCATTAATGAGGTAGGCTTTGCGTTCATTCCCGCTGAGGGTCGATAAATCTGCAGTAGCAATATCATTAACGAGCGGCGTCAGTGCGCCCGAAGCTTTCAAACCGGCATAGTCCACCCGGCCATTTTTAACGTATCGGGTAAGCAGGGCATCAGTTTCAGAGAAAAATTCGGCAGGAGTGCCTGCTGCTGATAATGAAGTAATGACCAGTATACCAGCAAGGAAGGTGAAGAAAGATCTAAACATGATTAAGAAAATTGTAGTGATTATTATTTCTGATTACACTACAAAGTTGGTCGGCCCCGGGGCTGCGTGGCTAACCGATTGTTCCTCGGATAATGTCGATTTTTCCTCGAAGAGGGGTTAAAATGTCGGGAGGCGACAGTGGGAGATCAGGGTCCACATATTTTACCCAATATTTCCGGAGCAACTTCTTTACCTAACTCAATCGCACGCTGCAAGTCAATACACGCCGTACTGTTACCCATTTCAGATTTCGCAACTGCCCGGTCGTAAAGTGCATACGGATTATCGGGTTGTTGCTCCAGGACAATATTCAGGTTGGC
>CAZTTF010000266.1:0-15989 GCA_964616365.1 uncultured Lewinella sp.
CGTTAACGGACAACCGCCAACCTTAAAAACTGCGGGCTTTTAGTACCCGGCGCTTCCTCGTTTCTCAAACGGTGGCCGTTTGGGATCTACCGGTGGATTTGCCTTCAGAGACCGCATGATCTCTTCGATCGCCCGCTCCAATTGAGGGTCTTTACCCGACATTACTTCCGCTGGCCATTGTTCCACTTCTATATCGGGGGCAACACCCTCGTTTTCGACGCGGTAACCATCTTTGTCCCAGAAAGCGACGTTTGGCGCCGTCACGCTGCCACCGTCGATAAACTCCGGATAGCCGAGTACTCCAACGAGTCCGCCCCAGGTCCGTTTGCCAATGATCGGGCCCAGTTTGTTTTTGCGCCACAGGTAAGGGAAAAGGTCGCCTCCGGAACCGGCCGTCTCGTCGGTCAACAGCACCTTTGGCCCCTGGATTGAAGCTACCGGCGCATGCTGGTCCTGGCCATACCGGTAGGTCCAGCTGTTTTGATAAGGACGCATGAGGTGCTCGATGTAGTAATCGGCAATCTGACCACCACCATTGAATCGTTCGTCTACAATGACTGCCTTTTTGTTTACCTGCGGGAAGAAGTAGCGTTTGAAGTATTCGAAGCCGCCGTAGCCGGTATTGGGGACGTATACATAGGCTACCTGTCCGTTGGTAGCAGCGTTAACCTTCGCGATGTTTCCTTCAACCCAATCCCGGTTGCGCAGGCTGTATTCATTGCTGACGGGGGTAACCATCACGGTGCGGGCATCGGTGCCATCAGCATTTGGGCCAACGGAAAGCTCGACCAGCCGGTCGGCTTTTTCTTCGAAAAAGCGGAATAGGTTATCGGTACCAGCCACATTTTCGCCGTCTACAGCAAGAATGTATTCTCCTTCGGAGACGTTAACGCCAGGCTCAGTCAGCGGGCTGCGCAGATTACCATTCCAATTGAGGCCACCGTAGATTTTCGTAATCCGGTAACGGCCATTTTCAACCTTATAGTCTGCCCCCAAAAGACCGCCGCCAACCCGGTCGGGGTTGTTCAGCCGGGTACCCCGGCTACCAAAGCGGTGGTGACCAACGCCGAGCTCGGATCCCATCCACTCCATGACCCGGTAGAGGTCCGGGCGGGTTTTTACTTCTGGCAAAAAGACTTCGTACTTCTTTTTCATAGCATCCCAGTTCACGCCGTGCATGCCGGGGTCGTAGAAGTAATCACGGTTCACCCGCCACATCTCGTTAAAGATGTTTTTCCACTCGGCAACGGGGTCAATTTTTACTTTCATCCGGTAGGCATCACCTGGCTTGAGGTCTTTTGCCTGAGGATTGCCGGCGGAGGTGATGCCCCAGCGGTTCTGATGCCCCACAAACAGGTGTTTACCATCTCCGGTAACCTCTACCCAGTTGGCCGGCATTAGTTCTTTATCCTCCCGGCTGTTGAGGGAGTACTTGTGCAGCGTAGCTCCATCCGGGGAGTAGGAGATATACAACAGTTCCCCGTCACCCAGTGCTTCGAGGTTGCCATAGTTTCCGTCGGGAATTGGCAAGTGGATAATCCTGGATTCGAGGCCAGCGAAGTCGATGCGTATCATTTCATTCTCTTCCGTATCTGCAGCTTCCCCTTTTTCTTCTTCCTCCTCGCTGGCAATTTCTTCTACGTCGTTCCGACGAATTAGTGGAGAGGTAGTTTCTTTTTGCAGGGTGACGAGGTAAATGCCGTTGGTGGAACGCATGTCGTTGCTTGACTGCTGGAACCAGTTCCGTACGGGGCCGGCATCAGTAGAAGCAGCCATGTACAGGTATTTGCCGGAGGCATCAAAGGTTGGTTCCGTAACATCGGCCAGCGGGTCAGAAACGGCGGTGCTTTGCCCCGTGGAAACGTTGTAGACGTAAGCGCGCTCGAAGTTGTTGTCATTCAGTTTCGAGTAGGCCAGCCAATTTCCGTCTTTAGACCACGAACCAAACAGGTCCCGGTAATCTCCCGGGGTGTACAGCGCGTCGGCATCCACCTTACTCACAGTGCCGGTGGCAACCTCAAGGACGTAGAGCGTACGGCCGTTGTCCACAAACGCGATGCGTTTGCTGTCGGGCGACCAATGCGGGAAGGCGTAGAAACCAGCGCCGTTCAGCTCAATGGCGCGCGCTTTTTTAGTGAGGTTGTCATACAGATGGAGCGCGTACTCACCGGAAGCATCTGAGAAGTAGGCAATTGTTTTACCGTCAGGGCTCCAGCGGGGGTGGGTTTCGTGGACACCGGGGCTGTTAGAGAGGTTGTTCACGTCACCGTTCTTGACTGGCGCGGTCAGAATTTCGCCGCGGAAGTCCGCTACAATCCGTTTCCCCGAAGGTGAGGCGCCTACGTGGCGCACGTTGCGCGCGCCGGAGATCCAATAGGGACGAACATCAATAATGTCCGTATTGATGGTCAGGTTGATCCGCTGGTGCTTCCCGGTGGCCGGGTCCATTTCGTGGAGGTAGCCGGCTTGCTCGAAAATCAGCTTGCCGCCACCAGAATTCAGGTTGAGGACGGGAAAGTCCCTGAATTTAGTGAGCTGCTTAACTGCCTTGCTAGAGGGGGCGTATTCGTAGATGTTGAACTCTTTCTTACGGTCACTCATGAAGTAGACCTTTCCGTTGATCCACTGGGGCTGCGTATCATTACAACCACCTTCTGGCTTAGGGATTTCGACGACGGAATTGTCGTCCATTTTCATTACCCAGATCCGGGAAATGGTACCGCCTCGGTAGTTCTTCCACATGCTGAACCGGTCGCGTAGTGGGGTGTAGGCAAGGTATTCTCCGTCTTGCGAGTATTTAGCGTGGTTAATGGTCGGAATGTTGAGCGGGCTGGCTGCGCCGCCCTCAAGGCCGATGGTGAAAACCTGAGTGAAGGCTCCGGTGAACCGGTCACGCATGGAGCTGAATAGTACGTTCTTACCGTCTGGGGTGAAGTCACGGACGGCATCCTGGCTGGGATGCCAGGTAAGGCGTTTGGGGATGCCGCCGGTCGTTGGCACGGTGTACACATCGAAGTTCCCGTCATACTGGGCGGAGAAGGCGATGGTCTTGCCGTCGGGACTAAAAACGGGCATTACCTCGACCCCGTCGTCAACAGTAAGGCGTCGGGGATCACTGCCATCCCTGTTGGCGACCCAAAGGTCGCCGGCATAAACAAAAGCAATATGGTTTGCGCTAATAGCCGGGTCGGCAACCAGGCGGGTTTGAGCGGACAAAGTGGTGGTCAGGGCGCAGAGGACTGCCAGCGCCAGGGTAAATCTGAAGAGCATAAGCGATGGTTTAGGGTGGAAGTTATACTTTTTTGAACTGGGTTGATTGCATTGGGTGATAAGTAGTAGCTGATGAAAAGGAACTGGCCTGCTCGTTCAGCTTGTCTCTGCACCTGCGACCCCGCCAAATGATAGGGCGCGAACGCAGGTGCAATGTGTAGCCTATACGGCAGTGCGCCACATTTGAATGGCTAAAACTCAAGCTTTAATGACCTGTCAAGACAGCCCAAGGTTGCTTTTAATACCTTGCAGTATGCAAAATCCCATCATTGATTTGCGGCGTGAGTTACATCAGTATCCTGACTGCTCTGGTGCAGAGGAGGATACGGCTGCCCGGGTACAACGTTTTCTGAAGCAGTACCATGCCGGACTGCACATCACTGAGCTGGCAGGTGCCGGCTTCATGGCCGAAGCTGACTTTGGTCCGGGAGGAAAAACAGTTGTTCTGCGCTGTGAATTGGATGCGCTACCGATCGCTGAACCAAACACCTTCGCCTGGAAATCGCGCAAACCCGGGGCTTCGCACAAATGTGGCCATGATGGCCACATGGCAATGGTAGCAGGTCTGGCGCTTTGGCTGCAGGAAGCACCTTTTGCGGGTGGGAAAGTAGTGCTCCTTTTTCAGCCTGCCGAAGAAACCGGAACGGGTGCTGCCCTGATTTGCGAAGACCCACAATTTCATGCGCTTCAACCTGACTACGTCTTTGCCCTGCATAACATCCCCGGGGCACCCATGGGGACGATCATTGGCTTACCCGATTATTTTTCGGCAGAGGTCATCAGTTGTGTCATCAGCTTACAGGGGAAGGAAGCCCACGCAGCGGAGCCGGAAAACGGCCGCAATCCTGCCTTCGCCTGCGCAGACATCCTGGCCAGGCTTGGTTCGCTGGCGGTTCCTGACCCTGATAGCAATGACTTTTCGGTGCTTACGCCAGTGCATTGCCGGGTAGGCGAGCAGGCATACGGCATTGCCCCCGGCCAGGGGGAGTTGCATTACACGATTCGGACCTGGTCTGCGGCCACTATGGCCACTTTGCGGGCAGAGGTGGCCAGGGAGGTGGCAGCAGTTTGTCACGAACAACAGCTTGAGTATACGCTGTCCTGGCTGGAGCACTTTCCGGCTAGTCAGAATGACCCGGAGGCAAATGCCCGAATCGGCGCAGCCGCCCGGAGGGCGGGCTTGCCGTGGCAGCAACGCCCTCATCCTTTCCGCTTTGGCGAAGACTTTGGTTGGTTTTCCCGTAGCTACAAAACGGCTATGTTTGGCTTAGGTGCCGGGCTGGACACTCCGGCACTGCACCACGCTGACTATGATTTCCCCGATGAGCTGCTGCCTTTTGGTATGGCAATGTACCAGGAGCTGATTACAGCTGTGCTCACTTCCTGACAAGTTTCCTTTCCGTACAATGAGATTATTGTCTTCTGTCTATTCTCTTACCTCGCGATTATGACTGTTTCAAACCGCATCCTTCCCACCATCGTCCTGGCGCAATTCTGTTGTACTTCCCTTTGGTTTGCCGGTAATGCCGTGTTGGCAGACCTGGTTAGTACCTTCGGCTTGCCACCTACTGCGCTTGAGCACCTGACTTCTGCCGTGCAATTCGGGTTCATCTCAGGAACCCTGGCGTTTGCGGTGCTGACGATCACGGACCGGTTTTCACCATCCCGGGTATTTATGGTCTGCGCCCTTCTGGGCGCAGCTGCCAACGGATTGGTAATTTGGGAGGGCAATACACTGGCCAGTATTCTCGTGCTGCGGTTGCTTACCGGCTTTTTTCTTGCAGGAATTTATCCCGTAGGGATGAAGATTGCGGCAGATTATTTTGACAAAGGATTGGGGAAGTCTTTGGGCTACCTCGTTGGGGCTTTAGTGCTTGGCACCGCATTTCCGCATTTACTCAGCGGATTGGGTGAACAGCTGCCCTGGCGTAATGTCTTACTCGTTACTTCAGGCTTAGCCTTTGTGGGCGGAGTGATGATTGGCCTCACCGTGCCAGATGGCCCGCACCGCAAAGCGGGGCAGGGGGTTCGCTTGGGCGCATTCTTGTCAGTATTCAAAAAACCAGCCTTTCGGTCAGCAGCCTTTGGCTACTTTGGTCACATGTGGGAATTGTATGCCTTCTGGGCCTTTGTCCCTGTCATGCTGAAGGCCTATCTGGCAACGCACCCGGTCGTAGGTATCAGCGTGTCCTTGTTGTCCTTTGCTATTATTGGCGTTGGCGGCTTAGCTTGCGTGGCAGGTGGCTATCTTTCGCAAGGGTTTGGGCCGAGGAAGGTCGCTTTTGCTGCGCTAACCGCGTCAGGAGTATGTTGTTTACTGGCACCGTTCATGCTCCTCTTTGCTCCTTTTGCCATCTTAGTTGTTTTCCTGCTTTTCTGGGGAATGGTGGTGGTGATGGATTCTCCCTTGTTCTCGACCCTGGTGGCTAAGAATGCTGACGCTGAAGTAAAGGGAACGGCGCTGACAATAGTGAACTGCATCGGCTTTGCGATCACTATTGTAAGTATTCAAGTGTTGGGAGGCTTGCAGCTGAGCGGCGTCGGTGAATGGATGTATTTATTGCTTGGGATAGGGCCCTGCTTAGGCTTAATTGCGCTTAGCCGGCAAGTATCTCATTCTTCGTAGATTTAGCGGCTCCGCTAATTAAAGTGGTAGTGAACACATAAAAAACGGACTGATGCATAATTTGGGGATGGCCCTCATGCTTGTGGGTATTGGACTTATGGGATTCCATATTGGCTATACGGCTAAAACGGGGAGTACTGATTACTTTTTTCTCATTCCAGTGGGCATCAGCGTAATGCTGATAGGTATGCTGTTGAGGTTTCGTCGGGTTTTCCAACAGAAGCAAGGACCAAAAGAGGGAGAAGAGTAGCAGCTAAGAGACAGTAGAGAGATTTAACAGCTAGTGCACTTTAACATAAGTTGAGGTAGGTTTTGCGACTGTCTTTTGCCTGCTGACGTCATGAAAAATACTAAGTAGAAAGTGCTGACAATTTATGTTACAGTGCAATAGGGTAGGTTTACTCCTAATAAGCTAATGATACGTACATTTGTTATACTACTCTAACTTTAGCTTCATTTACCTGTTTACCCACCATGACCGAGCTTTTAGAAATTTTAACCGAAGTCTGGGCCCTCAGGGCTTTACTTGCTTCGAGTATGGTTGGCCTGATGTGTGGTGTGCTGGGGTGCTTCATTGTCCTGCGTAATATGTCATTGGTTGGAGATGCATTGGCCCATGCCATTTTGCCTGGCGTTGTGGTTGGCTTTTTAATCGCGGGATACAGTGCACTGGCATTTTTTGTGGGTGCGGTTGCGGCAGGTTTAGTCACGGCTTTTGCCATCACGTGGATTCAGCAACGGGTCAAGACGAAAAATGACGCTGCCATTGGCATCGTGTTTACTTCGATGTTCTCCCTGGGGGTAATTCTTATCAGCCGGATTAGCCGCAATGATGGCGTCCACCTGGATTTGAAAGATTTCCTGTTTGGTAATGTCCTGGGGGTAGGGGATACCGACCTCTTGTTGACGGGGCTGGTCATGGTTTACGTTTTATTGGCTGTCGCCGTTTTTTACCGCTATCTGTATGCCTCCACCTTTCAGTCAGTTGTTGCTCAGACGATGGGCATTCCGGTCAAGCTGCTGCACTATTTTCTCATGCTGCTGCTGAGTTTCGCGGTAGTGGCCAGTCTGCAGACCGTGGGGGTTATCCTGGTAGTCGCCATGCTTATCACTCCGGCCGCCACGGCGCTGCTATTATCACAGCGTCTCCGTACAGTGTTATTCCTGGCTGGAGGAATTGGTATGCTTTCTGCTATTGTAGGGATGATTCTGGCAGTTGCGCTAAATACACCGCCAGGGCCAGCGATGGCATTGGTGGCTACAGCGTTTTATGGCCTGACAGTTGTTTTCGCTCCCCGGAGAGGCCTCGTAGCTAAAGCTTACTTCCGCTATCAACGCCGCCGCCTCACGGAGCGGGAGGACATCATCAAGCGGGTATTCCGGCAACATCAGAAAGAAGGGAGTGCTAACCCTGAGATTATCCGGGACCAACTGAGCCTAAGTGCAGGTGCTTTCAGCCGTCATTTGAACCAACTCAGAAGCTTCGGACTACTGGAGCGGGAGGCCTTGCAACTGACCGATGCTGGCAAACTGGTGGCACTGCGGCTGGTACGTGCGCACCGACTCTGGGAGACTTACCTGAACCAGGAAGTAGGGCTGACGCCCGACCAGATCCACATGGAAGCCGAACGACTCGAGCACCTGCTGCCGGAAGAAATGCTCGACCGGGTCGACGCTGAGTTAGGCTTCCCCGGGCAAGATCCTCACGGAAGTGAGATCCCGCGTAAGCTATAGCCTCGTATTGGTATAATTTGAGGGGTAAGGCTGGACTTAAGTACAGCTGTAATCAACACCAAGGACCGGGCGACTCCGTCAAATCTCTTGTCACTCGACAATAACCACCGGGTAACGAGCGCTTTGACCCCGAATTGGTGGCATGCCTTTGTAGGCTAAGCCGAATTCCACCTCGGCAGGCCCCAGCGGGGCATCGTGGTAGGTACGGAACTGTCCGGAGAAGACGGTGGTCGATCCTCCTGCGGGTAAAAAGTTAGTAACCTGTCCGCGCTTCAGCTCCCAAAAGCGCATCTCCTCTTCGGCATAGTGCACAGTGATGAAGGGTGTGATGGGCAGGTTGCCTGCATCCAGCTTCAGGGATAGGAGGGTAGTGGCCTGTAATTCCAACGTATAAAGTTCTCCGCGTTTGATGGTGTCAGGGAACACTTGGTCGCCAGTTGTCACTGCTGGTAAGAGAGGGGTCAGGGTTAGCCCCTTCATTACCTGGAAACTATCTATTTTTTCCGTGAGCATATTACGCTTTTGGGTACGAAAAGCATTGGCCTGGGGATTGTTCCAACTGCCTTGTCCGAGCAGAAGAACTGACTTGTTGTGGTAAATACTGTCTCCCTGCCATAAGTCGTATTGGTTTTGGCGGTATTGTACGTCAGTGAACGTCCAGGCAGGCTGACCGGCGTAGAACTCGTAGAGGGAGGAAAAGCGATAGCTGTTTTGTACCATTACCGGCAGGCCGTTGGCTTGGTCGTTTAGTCGCTCTACCCAGGGCTGATGGTCGAAAGGTTTATCAAAGGGAACCCATTCCCGTGGAGCGATTAACAATAACCGGGCGATAAGTAAGATGATGATGGTTGCTACACCAAGCTTCCTGATGGTGGTGGCCCAATCGTTGAATTGGTCCTTTACCAACCGGTAGGTGAGGTAACAAAGGGGCATGGACAGCAGGGCGGTCCACTGGGCTTCCGTTCCTCCTTTAGTCGTGCTGTAGAGGAAAAAGAGGAGGAAGCCCGCGATCAGCCAGTAATTTGCCCGCAGGAAGGCACGGTCTGCCCACGTTGCTGCATCGGTATCGTTTTGCACCTGCGCCCCCGCCAGTGTATCACCTTGTTTTGTTGTCCACAGTAAGCTACGGAAATGGAAAAGCATTTTCCCGAAGTACCAAACAAGTAAGGGACTGAAAATAACTAATTGATTCAGCAGGTACTCTGTCGTGTATTTGAACTGATAGGCATCGTTACGACCTTTGAGGTGGTAGCGAAAAGAGGGGTAGTCGTTGGCAAATTGCCAGTAGAGGTGGGGGAGGTAGAGCGTAGCTCCGCCGAGGGCAGCTATCCACGCACCAGGTTGCCGGAGTAGCCAGAACAGGTGAGGTAAGACGCTGAAGAAAATCAGCATTACTCCGTGATATTTGGAGTACAACAGTCCGGCCATGGTGAGTCCCCAAAAGGCACCATTCACCACATTCGGAGCACTCAGGAAACGCCGGTAGGCCAGGAGGTACAGTACGGTGAAAAGTAATAGAGGACCATCCGGCGTTGCGATGAACCCGTAAACGTTTAAAAAAGGTTGGGCAAAAACAAGGGCCGCCGCCAGCCAAAGCCACGCCCCGCGTGGCCGTTCCAGCAACAACCACATTCCGGCCATAGTGAGGGTGGAGGCAATGACGTGCCCGAACCGGACCGCCAAAGTGCCTGGTAGCCAGTCCATGCCAAGCTTGATCAGCACTGCTACGGCCGGAGGGTGGTCGAAGTAGCCCCAGTCCAGCTGACTGGCGTACATCCAGTAGTAGGTTTCGTCGGCATCCAGCGGCGTAAATGCCGCTTGTAGGAGGTTAAGGCCAAACCAGGCGATAAGCAGGATGAGGGGGAGACGGTTGGTGCCAGTAGAATTAATAGTCAGCAGGTTTGTTGCGGTGGCAAAGGTAGGTGCACCAGCGGCAAGGTGATGGAACACGGGCATAAAAACCAGACAAGCACCAGCAAATAACTAATAATAAATTATTTGTGTTAAGTTTGCGGTCCCTGCAACAACCAATGTCTCGTGGTGCTACGAGGCACAAATTGCAATAAGCGCCATGGCTAAAACCAAAACAACCTTCTTTTGCCGCTCCTGCGGTGCTGAGTCTCCCAAGTGGATGGGGCAATGTCCTTCCTGCCGCGAGTGGAATACCATGACGGAGGAAAAGGTAGTAAAAACCAAAAATGACCGTCTAAACGATAAGCCTAATTGGCGTGAGGTAGGGGATGGTGCGGCGGCAAAGGCCGCTGGTCCTTTGGGGCAGGGCCCCCGTCCCGTCATGCTCGAGGAGGTAGTTGCCGGAGATGTAGTTCGCCTGGAGGCACCCGATAAGGAGCTTAACCGGGTTTTAGGAGGAGGCATTGTTCCCGGTAGCATAGTGCTCTTTGGTGGTCAGCCCGGCATCGGAAAGTCTACTTTACTGCTGCAGTTAGCCCTTCGCTTAGGGAAGAAAGTTTTGTACGTATCCGGAGAAGAATCGGAAGAACAGATTAAGATGCGTGCTGATCGGATCGGGGGAGATATGCGTAACTGCTTCCTCCTGACTGAAACGAATACGCATAAGCTGCTCAAGCATGCGGCGGCAGTAAAACCGGAACTACTGATTATCGACTCGATTCAGACCCTGGCCAGCCCGCACGTAGATAGCGTATCTGGTTCCGTTAGCCAGGTGAGGGAGTGTGCTTCGGAGTTGCAGCGCTTCGCTAAAGAGTCTGGTATACCAACGTTCCTGATTGGCCACATCACTAAAGAAGGTTCTATTGCCGGACCAAAACTTTTGGAGCATATCGTCGATGCAGTATTGCAATTTGAAGGTGACCGCAACTACACCTACCGGATTCTACGGACGTTGAAGAATCGTTTTGGCTCTACTGATGAACTGGGTATTTATCAGATGGAAACAGCCGGACTGCGGGAAGTCTCAAACCCCAGTGAGTTACTCTTGTCAGAACGGGACGAAGACCTGTCAGGGTCTGCTGTCTGCGCCACCCTGGAAGGGATGCGCCCGATGTTGGTTGAAGTGCAAGCGCTCGTTTCGACGGCCGTTTACGGTACGCCCCAGCGTACGGCTACGGGCTACGACATGAAACGCTTGAACATGCTTTTGGCCGTATTGGAAAAGCGGGCTGGTCTTCCGCTGGGTAATCAGGATGTTTTTCTCAACATTGCCGGAGGGCTGAAGGTGGACGACCCCGCAATTGATCTGTCGATCATCGCCGCGCTGCTCAGCAGCGCCATGGATGTTACCATTCCTCCGGAAATCGCCTTCGCGGGTGAGATTGGCCTCAGCGGAGAGATCAGAGCCGTTACCAGGATTGAACAGCGGATAGCCGAGGCGGACCGCCTCGGGTTCCGGCGGATGTACGTCAGTAAATACAACGTTAAGGGACTGGACCCCGACCGCTACAGCATCCGGATCATTACCCTGGCTACGGTTCGAGAGCTCTACGAAGCGTTGTTTGCCTAGAGGAGGACTAACGGCTGAAAAGGATATTGCGTGTTCCTCTGTCTGAATACTGATCTTGAGTAGCTCAATAAATGCTTAAGTCCTGGGTCAGCGGATAACTACCAAGGATTAGCGAAGCAAATACATCAACAAGCGCTTAAATAAAACCGCCGAGCGCGACCATCTCTTTTGCCCACTTAAGGCTTTTATCAGCATTTTTACCGGGGCCTTTAGGTGCGGTTACCATTAAGGTATATCCGTCAAATTTTACCCGTAGCTGACCCGCCGACGGATTCCAAAGTGCAGCCCGGCCAAGATTAGGGACCCATTCCGAGGACTTACTGATGGTTTTTTGCGCAGACCAGCTGTCCCGCCACGCTTCTTCATCGCCCGTTATTTCCTGTTGGAATGAGATGCCCGCGGTGGTGTAGTCCGGGCGGTCTCCGGCCTCATCGTAAATGATAGTAAAGGAACAGGTTTTTCGCGCCAGGTCTTCTCCTTTGGAAACTTGCTCGACGGGGACACCGAGCATGGTGGCGATATCGAGTTTTTGCAGGTAAGCGCAAGGTCGATTTCCTCCTTCAGGACCGATCTTATTGCCCGTGAAAGTCTGGTTTTCTAAACTTCCGGCGTCGTCGAAGGTCGCACCAATAGTATTAGCTTTATCTCCGTGGCTACAGGAACTAAACAGGAAGGCAAGTAAGAGGGAAGAGCAAAGGAGGTATCTGAAGTTCATCGTGTGTGTTTCCCCCTTTATACAAGAAATGGGGGAATTGTTACACTTTATCCAATTATCGTTGGAAAGAATATCTGCTACTCACTGAAAAAGCCCGCGTCAAATGGTTCCATGACGTATACCTCCCAGCTGCGGCCTTCCGGTTTAAGTGCCCGGAATTGGGTAGAGGAGGAGGTTGTGAAGTAGATAAACTGTTCTACTTTATGACCAGCGCCTCCAATGAAGCGGGAGCCTTCCTGGAGATCGCGCGGGTAATACCTTTCGTCTCCGTTGTTAAAGCGGAGGGGATGATCGTTGCCCGTAAAGCCGAGGGCGGTAACTTCGTCATCGTCCAGCCGACGCTCTTCATAGTACGCCCAGCGCTCCCTTTCCAGTTGGGTGTAGAAGTAGCGGCGTTCCCCGCCGCTTTGGGGTTGTAACTCTATTTGCCTGCCGGTACTCCGGTCATCGTCCATCCAGTCAATTTGCGCCGTACGTCCGACGCGGAAGGTGTCGTTTTTCACCTTTATGGTCGCACCTTCTGGCTGCTTATAGAGCGGGAAATCGAAGTCGTGCTTCATTTGTGGTAATGGCCGGGGCTGGCCGACCGGGCTGCTAATCACGATGGGGTCATCCTCAAGGGAAATATCCTCCCACCGGGGTAAATCGGGCGCCGGGGCAGACTCGCCTTCCGCCGCGCGGCCGGTGGCCGCCATTTCCTTGAGCAGGATCTCCTCCTGATTACGGATTTGATCGGTAATGAAGTCAGGAATCCAGTTCCTGTTTTCAGCCGCTTTACGGGCCTTGGTGATGCTTTCAAGCGCCGCAGCCAATTCCTGTGGGGTCTTTCCGCTTGAGCTCAGGTCAAGACTAGTGTCGTTCTTGATGTCTAGGTAGCCTTCAATAGTACGTTCCAGGTCTTGAACGATTGTAATGTCTGGCTCTGCATTTACCAACTTGACTTCCGCTCCTGTGTCCAGAATGGCCATCAGGGTATAGGTTTGCTTGTTGTTCTGTTTTACGTTGCTTTTGTCAACGTATAACTGCTTCAGCGAACGAGCCGGAATATCCCGGGATTTAGCAAAAGGCCAGGGTAAGGGACCGTGGGAAATCTTGAGGGCAGACCGGTCTACCGTAATGGTTGTTGAGTTAAGGAAGCGGGTAAGGGTGAAATAAGTAACCGCAATTCCCGCCAGCAAGTGGATGGAAATGAAAAAACCGGCTCCAGAGATGAGGGCCATAATCATTCCGGCATCCCAAATGACACACCAGAGTACCAGGAACCACATGGCTGCCGTACGCCAGTTGTAACTGATGGTTAGGCGTCCGGAGTCTTGTTGAATGGTGAGTTTTTTTGACATGGAGGTCGTGCTTAGGGTCAACGAGCACTAAAGTAGGAAATGATTTCAACTGTACGATATCCGAAGCGCACTAAGATGCGATCCGATAATGTTGAAGGGAGACCGAATAAGCTGCTATCCTGTTTTTGTTTTCTTGAAAAAAGTATGTCGGATAATACCAACCAAGATATCTACGAGCATTTTTATGAATCCGTCAATATGCAGCCTAAGGAGTTGGAAGAGTGGTTACATACGGAGGAGTCTAAATCTGTAGGCGACAGTGAGCATGGAGAAAGTACTGGCCATCAATCCGGACGGAGAATTGTGAAAATCAAGCGAAAAAACAAGGCGGAGCTAACTCAGGCAGATTACGCTCATATGAATAAAGTAGTCGGCTTTATCAATCGCCATACAGCGCAGCGTCCCAGTGGAGAAATCGCGGACACGAATTGGGCGTACATTCTGAAGAACTGGGGGTTTGACCCAACTAAGTAGCATTGGTATTCTTAAACCATCCTGGGACTATCAACTAAAAACCGTAGGCAGCTTTGCCGTACACAACAAGGTGTCATAGTAGGTCTTCAGGTGCATGGGCAGGAGACAAGCATTACTGCGCATAGGAATAATCGAAAAATCTATAGCGCGTAATTCCGTTAACGAGCGTCGAATACGGTATTTCTGGCTGTGAGCGAAGGCCGTTACACGCTCGGATCCGGCCAGCGTTGCTGGACTTTTTCAATCTCTTTCAGAACCTCATCGTTCAGAACGAGGTCTACACTTTCAATATTAGTCTTCAGCTGCTCGATGCTCGTGGCACCAATGATATTGCTTTGATTAAAGTCCCGGTCATTGACGAAAGCCAGGGCCATCTGACCAAAGTTTAAACCATGCTTACGCGCAATTTCCGCATAGGCCTCAGTGGCCGCCATGGCGTTAGGATTGTTGTAGCGGGTATATTGCTTGAATTGGTTAAGGCGCGCCTCCGGCCGCGCAGTACCGTCGAGGTACTTACGGGTAAGTCTGCCCATCGCCAGGGGAGAGTAGGGGAATCCGGCGATGTTTTCCCGCAGGCACACCTCGGCCAGGCCAACTTCAAAGCCCCTGCTCAATAAATTGTAAGGGTTCTGGATACTTACCGGCCGTGGTAAACCGTGAACATCCGCCAGGTGGAGAATCCGCATGACTCCCCAGGGTGTCTCGTTACTTAACCCCCAATGACGGATCGTGCCGGCTTTCATCAGGCTGTCCATTTTGTGCAGCACCTGGAGCATGTTATCTTCCCAGGGATCATTTTTGATGGTGTGGATGCCCCGTTTTCCGAAGCAATTTACCTTGCGCTCCGGCCAGTGCAACTGATAAAGGTCGATGTAGTCTGTCTGCAGCCGGTCGAGCGATTGCCCCAGCGCTTCGTCAATCTGGCTGTCACTAAAGCCAAGGTTACCATTCCTGATGTGCTGAGCGAAGGGAAGTGGACCAGCAATTTTTGAGGCGAGGAAAACCTTATCCCGCATTCCGGTCTGCTGAAACCAGCTGCCGATAATCGACTCTGTCTTACCCCAGGTTTCAGGACTGCTCGGAATGGCATACAACTCCGCGGTGTCAAAGGCATTGACCCCGTGTTCAACGGCAAAATCCATTTGCTCGTGGCCTTCTGCTTCGGTGTTCTGTTTGCCCCAGGTCATGGTGCCAAGGGTGACTTTAGAGATGTTGAAGCCGGTGGAGCCAAAGAGGTTGTAGCGCATGGAGTAGTTGTTATAGTCAGGAAGTAAGGATGCTTACCGGCTAAGTAACCGACGGCGCGGCCGCAGGTTCAATGTGGGAAAATAAACTAGGCAAACTAAAACTACTTTGTATTAGACACCGGAAGCGATTGGGGAGTAAGCACCGTTCCTTGGTCCTTTCTCTGTACCAGCGTCCGCGCCCGGAAGCCCAAAATCAGCGGGGTAAAAAATAAAATCGAAAAAAAGTAAAAAAAATAACCCCACCCGCAACTAATCGCATCTGCTGTATCATTGTACCCGCGAAACAACCAATAACGTAACCTTATTCGTCGACCCGTAACCGGGCTTCGGATATAGCCGGGAGGCGGATATCAGTGAAACTCCGTCAGGCCGGCACAAACCCCGATCAGGGACACTCATGACACGCTACCCCCGCGAAAACATTTTCAACACGGAAATGATCCCCCACTACCAAGTGGTCTTTAACTTCCTTTCCCGCATGTGCGGAAACGGTGCAGATGCTGCCGACCTCACGCAGGAAACTTTTGCCCGGGCGTACGTGAAACTTGAGCAGTTCGAACCCGGAACTAACGCCCGTGCCTGGCTATTCCGCCTGGCCCAAAACCTTTTCATCAACGAGTACCGTAAAAAGAAGCGTCGTGGTGAAACGGAACTGGACGAGCGGGTTGCCTACAACCAGCGTGACGAAGGTCACGCCATGGCCGGTTTCTCCGATCTCCGCATTGCCGGAGCGATGGATCAGGATTTCTCTGACCCCATCGTGAAAGCAATGGCTCTGCTGAAAGACGATCAGCGCGCCATCATCATTATGGCCGATCTGTACGACTTTAGCGAGAAGGATATCGCCGAGGCGATGGACCTTAACCTGAACACGGTTAAGTCCACCACACGCCGCGCCCGTATTGCACTCATCAAGCAGCTTAGCTGTTACGCTGAGGACGCTTACGGGATCGTGAATACACGTAACCTCGGATAACTTACGTCAACTCAATGCCACTCCGTGATCTTGCTTCGCGGAGTGGCATTTTAGCCTTTTGCCCAGTATTATTTCTTCATTCAATGCTAAAACAATGCCATTTTCAAGTAACGATTCCCGCAATAA
>CAZTTF010000267.1:0-3691 GCA_964616365.1 uncultured Lewinella sp.
AAGGGCTACATGCGTAAGTTCGGCATCTGCCGGGTTAAGTTCCGGGAAATGGCACTTGATGGTAAAATCCCAGGAGTACGCAAGGCATCTTGGTAGTTGATCGGCACCCATCGGGACTACCCCGTTGACTGTCCTTGTAACTACAATTCTAATTGACTAATTAACAGTTCCAGAAGTTCCTTGCTCAAAAACAAGGAAAACCACGGAGCGCAACCTATAGCGTAATGGCCGTAACGGACCCAATTGCTGACTTTCTCACCCGTATCCGCAACGCACAGATTGCCGGACACCGCGTGGTGGTAATCCCTGCCTCTAAAACTAAAAAGCGGATGACGGAAATCCTGTACGATCAGGGTTACATCCTCAAGTACAAGTTTGACGACGAGGCCGGAAAAGGTAAGCAGGGAGAGATCTCCATCGCACTCAAGTACGAGAAGGACAGTAAGCGTCCTGTTATTCGTAAACTCATTCGTATATCTAAGCCAGGCTTGCGTCAGTACGTTAAAGCCGATGCACTTCCCCGTGTAATCAATGGCCTGGGTATTGCCATCGTTTCAACCTCTAAAGGATTGATGACGGACAAGCAGGCCCGTACGGAGAATGTTGGCGGAGAAGTACTTTGCTACGTATACTAATTATTAAAGTTAAAGGTCTGCAGGCTTGCTCCAACTGCTTGCCGTAAGACGATTAAATCAACAGGATATGTCCAGAATTGGCAAAAATCCCATCAGCGTACCTGCTGGCGTCACGATCGACGTCTCAAAAGGTAACCTGGTGACCGTTAAGGGTCCTAAAGGGGAACTTAAGCAGCAGGTCGCTCCCGAACTGGGGCTTGACCTAGAGGACGGCACCCTTACGGTGACCCGCCCCAATGACAGCAAGCGTAACCGGTCTTTCCATGGCCTGTACCGCTCACTGATTGCTAATATGATCACCGGTGTCACCGATGGCTACGAGATCAACCTCGAAGTTGTTGGTGTGGGTTACCGCGCCGAGAATAAGGGCAATCTGTTGATCCTGACATTGGGGTTCTCTCACCCTATCTACTTCATGGTTCCTGACGAAGTAACGGTAGAGACGATCAGTGCTAAGGGTAAAGCTCCCATCGTAAAACTTACGAGTACTGACAAACAGCTCATCGGCCAAATTGCGGCCAAGATCCGTGCTTTCCGTAAGCCAGAGCCATACAAGGGCAAGGGTATTAAGTTCCTCGGAGAAGAGCTGCGTCGTAAGGCTGGTAAAACCGCCGCTAAGTAGTAAATCCCCTAACCCCCGTCAGGGGATTAAAATAGTAGCAATGCAACTTACAAAACTAAAGCGGAGAAAACGGATTCACAGCCGGGTTCGCAATAAGATCTCTGGTACGCCAGAGCAGCCACGCCTGAACGTTTTCCGCTCCAATAAATTCATCTACGCACAGTTGATCGATGACGTCAACGGCGTAACACTCGCTTCTGCTTCAAGCTTCGAAGCTGCCGTTGCCAACGAAGGTAACAAGGCTGAGCAGTCTGCTGCGGTAGGCAAACTCATTGCTGAGCGTGCTCAGGCAAAGGGTGTCGAAAAAGTTCTCTTCGACCGGGGAGGATATTTGTTTCACGGACGGGTTAAGGCCCTCGCTGATGGCGCCCGTGAGGGTGGCCTCAAATTCTAAACAACCTTACAATGGCTGATAACAGAAATTCAGGCGGAGGTCGCAATCGACGTGACAATAACCGCCGTGGCGGTCGTAAAGACCAAGCAACCCAAGAGCCGGAACTGCGTGAGAAGATGGTAGCCCTTAACCGGGTGACCAAAGTAAACAAGGGTGGCCGGACTTTCACTTTCGCTGCCATTATGGTAGTTGGTGACGGGAAAGGTAAAGTAGGATACGGCATGGGTAAAGCCCGTGACATCTCCGAAGCTATCCAGAAGGCTACTGATAATGCACGTAAGAGCATGATCAAGGTGCCACTGCACAAAGGAACTATTCCTCACGAGCAGTTGGGTAAGTACGGTGCTGGTAAGGTACTCCTTAAGCCTGCATCCGAAGGTACTGGTGTAATTGCTGGTGGTGCTATGCGTGCCGTCCTCGACATCGCCGGTGTAAACAATGTACTTGCCAAGTCACAAGGGTCTTCTAACCCTCACAACGTGATCAAGGCAACCATCGATGCGCTGAAGAAGCTCCGCAGCCCGATGGCCATCGCTAAGCAACGGGGTATTTCTATGGAAAAACTGTTCGAAGGGTAATCTCCCGGACACAGTTCTTTAAAATAAACCAGCTATGGCTAAGGTTAAAATTACTCAGGTAAAGAGTGTGATCGACCGCCCGAAGAAGCAGAAGGCAACGATCCAGGCACTTGGACTGAAACGCGTCAATCAAACCGTGGAACGGGAGAATACTCCGGTAATTCAGGGAATGATTAAGGTTGTAAGCCACCTCGTTAAAGTAGAAGAAGCTTAAAAGGAGTCTAAGCAGCATATTTGTCCTGGATCATGACGATCTGACATTCTGCTGACAGACTGACATCGCTGGAACGATAGTTGTAACAATGCACCTGCGTCCGCGCCCTGATAAGCTTCCTAAAAAATAAATTTCCGTCATGGAACTTTCTAATCTCAAACCAGCCGCCGGCGCTACGAAGTCCGGTAAGCGAATCGCTCGTGGACAGGGCTCTGGCCGTGGTGGTACTTCCACCCGTGGTCACAAAGGAGCAAAATCCCGTAGTGGTTACAAAAGCAAGCGTAACTTTGAAGGTGGTCAGATGCCACTGCAAATGCGCCTGCCTAAACGTGGCTTTAACAGCCCGAACCGCACGGAATACGTTGCGCTTAACCTGTCTCGTCTTCAGGCGATCAGCGATAAGCACGGTATTACCGAAATAACCAATGCTGCGCTTTACCAAGCCGGTATTATTAAGAAGAACGATCTTGTGAAAGTACTCGCTAACGGTGAGGTAACTTCTGCGCTGACAGTAACAGCTAACGCTGCTTCTGCTAAGGCTAAGGAAGCTATCGAAAAGGCCGGCGGTACCGTAACGATCGCTTAAAACCACCGTCCCATGAAGTTTTTCGAAACGCTGAAGAATATTTTCTCGATCGAGGAGCTACGTAAACGTATTCTGTTTACGCTGCTATTGATCGCTATCTACCGCCTCGGGTCGTACATTGTACTTCCCGGAGCCGACGTACAAGCGCTGAAGGCTTCTATCGACGCCGCCGGTAATACAAATGACCTTCTCGGTCTGATCAACCTCTTCACTGGAGGAGCATTCAATAATGCTTCGATTATGGCACTGGGCATCATGCCTTACATTACTGCCAGTATCATCGTACAGCTGTTGGGATTTGCTGTTCCTTACTTCCAGAAGCTGCAAAGCACGGAAGGAGAGTCCGGCCGAAAGAAGCTTAGCCAGATTACACGTGCCTTGACGGTGGCTATTACGCTGGTTCAGGGGGCTGGTTACCTCACTTACATCAAGAGTAACGGTGGTATGAGCAGCCAGGTAGACGCCTCTATTTTCTGGCTCTCCGGTATCGTAATCCTTTCTACGGGTACCATCTTCGCGATGTGGCTCGGTGAGCGAATCACTGACCGTGGTATCGGAAACGGTGTATCCCTCCTGATCACAGTAGGTATCATTGTTGGTCTGCCAACTGCCCTTGGTGTTGAATTCACGCAGAAGTTTAACGGAAGTGGCCTGATTGTTTT
>CAZTTF010000268.1:0-11133 GCA_964616365.1 uncultured Lewinella sp.
AGATCTTCTGCATCATTCATGTTCCCAGTAAGCTTGAGACTGAAGGCGCGTAAGCTATTGGTAATGGTGGCTAATAGCTCTTGAATATCTTTCTGTTGTTTCTTGGTAGCTTTCATTGTATTGGGGGATTGATGATGTAAAATTCTTTAACAAAAATAGGTGGTAGCTACAGTAATTGCAAGTGCCTACATCTGTTTTCATACACTTTTGCACAAAATCTGTGCCAAAATGGCCCTTATTTTACAAAAGCGTAAAAAAAATTGACAAATAGCCAACCATTGTTCTTGATCAAGTGTAAAACATGGGAACATTTCACATACGACTATGAAAGCCAAGCAGGTTAATGTAGACGCTCTCGCGATGCTCCCTAACTATATCGCCAGCAACATTCGTTTGCTGCGTAAGCAACAGGGGTGGTCTCAGTCAGAGCTAGCGGAACGGGTCAATATGAACCGTGGTAATATCGCCAGCTACGAAAGTGGATCTGCGGAGCCTAGTATTTGTAAGTTGTTAAGAATCAGTAGATTGTTTGGGGTTGGTGCTCGTGATTTTACGCGCAGGGACTTTAGTGACTCCGCAGAATTAGCTATTGCACGCCTTGCTCAGAATGATAGCCAGGGAGGTCACCACAACGAAATGTCAGAATTCAGGGACCGGGCGCTTGAGCTTGGAGAGCTTGTTGCTTCCTCCAAAAAATTGTTTGAATACAAGCGTAAATCAACCGTAAAGCCTTGTTCTGAGGCAGACATTATTGCTGCCCAATACCAGCAACTCTATGAAGTTACCCAGCAACTTTTGCAGGAGCACCGCGAATTGCTGGGAAAGGTAGGGTGTCAGTGCGAGTAGCCAGAATGTCAGGTAGTTAGCTGGTAATTGGCTAAAATGTCTGCTTCGCCTGCATTATGGCAGGCAAGTACGCATAAGGTATTGCGCTTGCGAATTGTCCCTTTTATTCAACTAAGCGATCAGAACCGCCATATTGCTTGTGCGCCAACTTCCGTTCGGCGAGGACCGCCAGTAGCTTCCAGCCCCGTACCAATTTCCCGGCCGTCAGTAAAGAAGGTCTGGGCAAGCCGTCCTTCAAGCGTTAGCCCTCTGATGCCTTTGTAGCGCACGACCAGGAAGGACCGGGTGCCGCGGTTATAATAGGGAAGTACCCGGGCGTTGTACAGCAGGCCGTTCTCGTACTGGTAAAACCGGACGTCGTAACTATCAGTGTTAAACAGGGCAATCCGTCCGGAGAAGGCCCAGGGGCCACGAGGACGGTAGTGAAGTCCTTGGAAAATCATTACGCCGTGCTGCCAACCTTCGTTAGCATCTTCGGTAAATCCACCGTCGATGCGGCTGCGCCACTCCAGGAAAGGGGTGATCTTGTAGCCAAAGTGCAGACGGGCCTGAAACCGGGTACGGGGAATAACCGGATCAATGATCTCTCCGCTCAAACCAATACCTTTTGTTTCCGAGCGCAGCTCTACGTAGGTTTCCAGTTTGCGTTTTTGCCAGTAAGTTACCCGCAGGCGGTATTCGTGTCCCTGATCTGGAGCATCTACGTTGAAGCGGAAGTAGGGGAAGCGGAATACGTCGTAGTAAGCGTTGATGCGCCAGTGGTCTGCCGGGCGTAACTCGAGGCCGAAATACAGGCCTTCTTCGTTACGGCCAGCAGTGGTTTCTCCGAAGGGGCGGGCACTCAGGCTTTGGTAGTCAAAGCCGTAATTGCGGTAAAGAATCGAGAGGTCTGCGTAGCGATTCAAACCGAGCATCAAACCGTGGAGCTGCGCCACTCCCGTGGCGCTCGTTGCATCCGGTGTAATATTGCGCGAAGCTGCAATTTCGCCAAAGAAGGTGAAGTTCTTGTACCGATAACGATAGTCAAGACTGGCATTGAGCAGGTCTGTGCCTTCAAAGAAGAAGCGATTGTCTACTCTGTTCTGGAGGTCCAGAGGGTTACTGAGGTGTTCTCCGAGAACATTGAGGCCGATCTGGAAGCGCTGGCTGGCACGGTGCTGGAGGCTTAGTCCGTAGCTGGTTTGGCCAATGGCGTTTCGGTCTTCCACCTCGTTTGGCGTACGATTGAAGCCGGTGATGTTGAGCGAGGATACCCCGAGCAGATCGGCGTCAATGTCCAGGGTGTCACTGGGTTGGATGATGTTTGCCGTGCGTCTTTTCCGGCTGCCGAAGAGGGTGAGTTCCGATTTATCTCCGAGACCGAGGGTGACGGCCGCACCACGGAGAAAATTGAACTCGTTGACACTTGTGTAAGGACGTAGGACTTGTCCTCCCCGTGCAATATTGGTGCTCTGGCTGCTTTTGCCGAAGCCAAAACCAGTGAATAGGATGAGCCCCTGACCGAAGCTGATGTTGAAATCGCCCAGTGCAATAGCTTTCACGGTTCGGTTAAGGCCCTTGGCGTAGAAGTGTGCACTGTAGAAGTCGAACCCACGGTTCCGGTTATTGGCGGAGTAGAAGGCTTCTCCGGGGTCCTTTTCGGCCGTGAAGCCAATGCTCATTTTGTTTCCGTAGCGGGAACGGAAGCGGGTGTAGAGCCGGTCGGGACTACCGAGGTAGTATTGCCCACCGTCTTCGGGGCCTAGTTGGTAGCCCCGGGCGGCTTCCAGCCGCCGGTCCCAGCGAACGTACAACTCCCGGTTCCCTTCCCGAAGCATCTTTCCCAGGGATGCCTGGGTAGCGTCCAGGTCTCCTCCAATGCGGAAGTAGGGGAGGACACGACGGATATCGTCGGGGTTTAAGCTGGGGATGACCTGTAATTCGTAGGGACTGATAAAGCCTCCCATCCGGTCACGGTACTCAAGCATCTGGTTGATCTGGATGGGGGTGAGTAATAAGGTCTCCAGCAGATCGTCGTAGGTAGCTTTGTTTAGGTTCAGGGGGCGCCGCAGGTAAGTCTCGAGTAGGTCGAAGGCTGCGTTTAGTGAGAACTCATCGGTGTCGTCACCGGCATTGGTGGCAATATCTTCAATCAGCTGTTGCTGAAGCTCTCCTTCGGAGGGGTCAACTACGAGGGTGTCTACCTGGCTCCAGCCAGGAGTACTGATGCCAATCAGGAAGGCGGCAACGGCAAGTGTACGTAGGGTTCGCAAAAGTGTTCGATGGCAAAAGTGAGCGGGCATGACCACAAAGATAGCAAGCGTAAGCGGTAGCTACTTCGCGGTTTTTTCTCCTCCGTGAAGGAGGAAGGTACAGTGCCGGGATTGTTTATTGTTGTAGGCTGATTTTTAACCAGTGTTAGGGTTTTGGCGGAGGATATACGACGCGATGATGAGACAGTTTATACTGCTGAAAGGGCGGTTTGATATTGTTTCAAGCTGCTTTGACTCAGGTATAATTATAAAAACACAACCATGACTTTAGACATCCGCCAGGGGCTCTCCCTGCTCTTTTTACTGCTTCTTTGCACCGGCGTCAGCGCCCAGAAAGATGCTCCGCGTTTTCCTGCCCCGGTGAACGATATTGTAACTGATCGGGCATCGATACAGAACACTCCTCTCCAGCCGGCACCGCTGCGTGCGGCAGACATTATGTGGCAAAAACGGGTATGGCGAGTGATTGACGTGAAGGAAAAGATCAACCACACCTTCAGTTACCCGGAACGTCCGCTGATCACGATATTATTAGATGCTGCGGAAAAGCAGGAGATCGAACTCTACAGTACTATTGACGATAAGTTTTCAACGCCGCTTACTGCAGCTGAGCGCCTCAATATTGTCGGTGGCCTTGACACCGTGCCGGTGTATGGGCCAGACGGCGAGAGTGTTGAGTACGAAGTGATGCCCATCGAGTTTGACCCTGGAACGGTGACCCGCTACCGGATTCAGGAGATCTGGTATTTCGATAAAGAAACGAGCCGGCAAGAGGTCCGGATTCTCGGGATGGCTCCGATCGTTGACGAAAAAGATGAGTTCGGGAATGTCTTGTACGAGCGTCCGCTATTCTGGGTGTATTACCCCGGTGCCCGGGAAGCCCTGGGGCAAGAAGTAGCCTACACGTTGGGCAATGATGCCGCAAACCGGAGTTGGGTGGATATTTTTGAAAGCCGCTTTTTTCACAGCTACGTCACTAAAGAGAGTAATATCCATAACCGCCGGATTGAAGACTACCTGCCTGCCGGGCGTCAGCGGATGAAACGTTCCGAAGCCATTGAGGCGGAGTTGCTCAGTAAGGAGCAGGACCGCTGGAGTTATTAGTAGTGCGTTAGACCGTTAGTCTGTTAGTGCGTTAGACCGTTAGTGCTGCCTTAACATGCTAACGCACTAACAGTCTAACGGTCTAGCGAACTTGCTTTCAGTAAAATACGAATAGGTGATCCATCACTTCCTGCGAGTTTTAGCGGCAGGCAGATCATCTCATAGTCTCCCTCTGATATTTTACGCAGGTCAACGCCTTCGATAATCCAGACACCAGCTGACATCAGGGCACGGTGGGTTTGGGGGTTACCTTCGTAAAAAGGACCAACGGAAAGGTAGTCGACGCCAATCAGGGCGAGCTTACGTTCGGCGATCCATTTAGCGGCGTCAGGGCCGATGCCGCGGTAGTCGCGGTCAAAGGGGTCTTGCAGCCAGAATGCCTTGTCCGAGTTTGGTGTACGGAGGATGAGGCGCTCGCCTGGTTCCAGCGGTCTGGTACGCGCGACGTACGCCTCGAGATGTTCGGGACGCACTTCAGCGGGGCAATCGATCTCGGCAATACGAACGGGGCCGAGGCCAACGTGAATGGGCGCCCGGCTGATGTCAATACCTTCGGCCATGAAGTGGTTCGGTGCGTCCATGTGACTGCCAGAGTGGGCACTGAAATGGAGCATGGTGACTTTGGCCTGGTCGCCGCAGTGAATGCAGCTCAGGGTATCAAAGGTCGTAGGTGGTTGGCCTGGCCAACCGGTCATGTTTTCAAAAATGGGGTAAGTAACGTCAGTCCATCCTTCGTACCAGTGCATAGCGAGGCTTGATTTTCTATTAGTAGTTGTTCCTCAGAGAGGCAGGAGGCGGGGCCGCAGGTGCAGGGCGTAGGACCTGATAAACCGGGTAGGCTCCCGTTCCGTTGTGGGAAGGATTCGGCGGAACTAATGTTCAGACCGGGGCTTTAATTCTTGTCCGGATTGTGGCGTAACGCTTACCTGTGCTGATCGATAAGAATGAGATTGCCATCTGGATCTTTCAGCATCACACTTGCCGGCCCCGAGGTGCTGGCGTCGGCTTCCTGATCTAGCTGGATGCCGCTGGTTTTCAGATGGCCCTGAATGTCACGAATGTCTTCAAAGCTATCCAGTGGCTGGGCATTTTCATCCCAGCCAGGATTGAAAGTGAGGATGTTGCCTTCGAACATCCCCTGGAATAGTCCTACCAGCGCATTGCCGTTTTTCATGATGAGGTACTGGCGTTCAAGGGCTCCGCCGAAGTGCTCAAAGCCGAGCGTTTCGTAGAAGGCCTTGGAGGCCTCGAGGTCTTTGACGGACAGGCTGATGGAAAAAGCGCCGAGGTGCATGGTGAATGGTTTAAGTTTGCTTGATACAGAAGCTTTAGAGCTAGACTGCGTAGCTTGTGTTATCCTCCAACTTAAGAATAACTGGAGACGATTGAAAGCTTCAAGGTGAATAGTATGTGACTTTCTTGCATTTTCGGGGGGGGGGTATTGCGAACAGTTGCATAATGGTACTAAACAAAATAAATAAAGAATGCAGCCTTTATTTATAGAACCGAAACATTCCTTTTTCATGAAAGCAATGATTATTCTAATTTTAGCGTCCCTGAGCATTGGTGGCGCTACTTATTTTTCTACTAATTCCACCAAGGAAGCATCTGCTAAGATAGTCTTCAAAGAAAAGAACGGGACAGCATACTTTTATTCCCCGAGCTCCGGAGAGATACTATTTATTCAGCATGGCCCTTCCTTAAAGATCGACTATAAGGAAGGAGATGTTGTTGGCTATGATATCAACAGCGGGCAAGTAACCCTGAACAGTAAAGAGGGAAAGCAAAAGCAAAGCTTTTCCACCAAGTCTACCCCTGGCAATGAAGTGCTCGGCATAGGTATTCGTAGCGTGCCTCCCGGAAACTACAGCGATGATGACATTTTTGCCCGTGATTGTGGTTGTTTTAATGCTGCGAATCCGCCGATGGTAGATAATAAACCGGCACAATGCGACAACAATAATCCTACCCTTAATACAGGCTGTGGGATAGGGAGCAGCGCGAACGCAGGAGTGACCTTAATGGGCAATGGTGGTTCTGGTGGTGGCGGAAGCAGTGGCCAGGTAAACTGCACAGGTGGAGCATATGCCTGTTGTATCAAGAAGGGTAAGTTTGACGATGACCAGCCCTAAAGACAAGCCCTAGAGACGTGGGGCGTTCTGCCGGTAATTCCGAAGGAATTATGGCGTCCTCAGATGGACGTTGTAGGGACAGGGCATGCCCTGTCCCTACAAATCGGGCAGGTTATTTCCGGGTTCCTTGAGGAACCCCAATAAATACTGACGAAACGCCCTAGCTAGAGACGTGTGTAAGCCTGCCCAAATCAATTTTGAGCAGGCTTACTTCTTTAGCATGTGCAAGGTCGATCTAAATCGGACTTGATCACTTTCGTCATTTCTCGAACCTGAGTAGGAGCTTACTTAGTCTAGGCTGTAGCTTTTCTGCTACCCGCAATTTTCAAGAGCACCGCACCAGCTACCCCTGAAATCAGTGATCCAATGATGATCCCGATCTTGGCCGAATCTACGAGGGTGTTGCTGTCGGCAAAGGCAAGGTTAGCGATGAAAATAGACATCGTAAAGCCAACTCCCGCCAAAATGGCTACACCGACGATCTGGAGGCCACGTACCTGGTCGGGCAGCTCGGCGAGGCCGAGCTTGACGGCAATGAACGAGAACAGGGAGATGCCAATGGATTTGCCGACGAAAAGCGTCACGGCAATGGTCAGGATCAATGATGTGTCGAGCTCCATGCCTGCGCTGAAGGCAATGCCAGCATTAGCCAGGGCGAAGATGGGCATGATGAAGTAAGCTACCCAGCCGTGAAGCTTGTGTTCCAGGTGCTGAAGCGGAGAGTGGAAGTCTTCCAGCAGTTCTTCCATTTCGCCGATATAGCACAGTTGGTCATCGTTGAGGTCCTGTCCCTCCACGGGTGGGTTCTTACTGAATTTATTGGCGATGGCTCGTAATTCAGCCATCAGGGTAGAGGCATCTATTTTACGGCGGATGGGGACGGCAAAGGCCAGCAAGACGCCTGCAATGGTAGGGTGGATACCTGACTTAAGAAACAGTACCCAGATGATAATGCCGAAGATGATGTTGAGGTATTTGATGTACATCCCGCGGTAGGCCATCAGGTATAAAACGGCGAGCATGGCAAGAGAGTACATGACCAGCATCCACTTGATTCCTCCGCTGTAGAAAATGGCGATGATGAGAACGGCACAAAGGTCGTCGACAATGGCGAAGGCCGTTAGGAATATTTTTAAGCCCAGCGGGACAGACTTGCCGAGGGCTTTAAGGATGGCGAGGGTGAAGGCAATGTCGGTAGCCATCGGGATGCCCCAGCCGCCGGCCGTTTCAGGCCGGTCGTTCAGCAGAAGGTAAAGCGCATAGGGGACGATGATGCCGCCTGCGGCGGCAAAAATGGGGAAGGTCGCCTTGCGGAACGAGTTCAACTCGCCCACCAGGATTTCCCGCTTGATCTCCAGGCCGATCAGGAAAAAGAAGATGGCCATCAGGCCATCGTTGATCCACAGAATCAGGGCCTTGTTAAGACCAAAGTCTTCTGTACCAAAGCCGATTTTGGTGCTCCAGAGGTCTTGATAGGCATCCGCGTACGGCGAATTGGCCCAGATCATGGCCAGGATGGTGGCAGAGAATAAGAGGATGCCACTGAAGCTTTCAAGCTTCACAAATTTCTGAAAAGGGGTGAGTAAGTAGTTCTTGATCATAGGTGGACAACGATTAACGGCAGTAAGTGTGCGCTACTGAAAGGAATAATTGTTGCGATAACTGTGAGAACAGCTTTTGGTTTAGTAAGCACTCCTATTCTACCGTTTTTACGGTTAGCCCGCCGTGTCCTTCTCCGTCTTTTACAAGTTGTTCTTCTGGGGTTGTGGGGTCTGCTGTCCAGTATCCATCAACAATGAACTTGTAGCGGTAGCGGCCGGGAGGTAAATCAAGCTTGCAGGACCAGCCAGTCTCCGTTTTGTAAAGTGGTGTGCCAAACATATTCCAGTTGTTGAAGTCAGCAACAATAGAGACTTTTTTTGCGGTCTGAAACCCTGGTAAAGTAAAACTCACGTTGCCGTCCCTGCTGGCGATTGGGGAGTTAAAGGGTTTACGAGGGAGTTTATTATTGGCATTGGCTAATTGGTAACTCAAGTAAGCCATTAAACGGGCGTTGTACCGTTGATCTGCTATTGGTACGTATTCATAAGTATCCAGGTTGGTATGATGAATGGCAGAAATGTAGTCTAGTGGATCCTGAATGAATTGAAATGCCGGCACATTGAAATAGTCAAATAGCTCGTGATCGGTTTGATTAGCGTTTTGAATTGTCAGGGTATTACTTGCAGGAAATGGCTGTAAGTATTCCGCAAAATATGGGGCTGCTGCTTTATTGCCGGAAAGGTAGATACCGCGGATTTTGCCTGCACCGTTATCAAGGTTCAGGTAGGCCGATATTTTTTCCTGCGTTGCTTTCGGTTCACCACTGACAAAATCACCAACGTATTTATTAACATAGCCCCGTGAGCCAGCGAATATCTGTTCCTCGCCACCCCAAAGGACCATCCTGATGGTCCTGCGTGGCTGCAAGCCCGTTTGCCGGAGTAGTCGCATCGCTTCCATCATCACCGCACAATTGGCAGCATTATCTACCGCTCCGGTTCCGGCATGCCAGCTGTCAAGGTGGGCACCAATCATGACAACCTCATCTTTTAGCTCAGGGTCTGTTCCGGGGATTTCTGCAATAAGGTTGACGTTATACTCAGGGTTTTCGTGAAAGGTCGTCTTTAGGCTGAAACTCAGAGAAGGGGTAACCCCAAGGTCCATTAACCGGACAATCCGGCCGAAGTGTTCATTGCTTAACACGAAGGCAGGAACGGGTTTTGCATCTCCTCGCTCATGCAGGGATGGGATTGCCCGGTTCCCATCGGCGTGCAAAATCCCGTAGGGTAGATTACTTGGTTCTACAATAGCAATCACACCTTGTTCTGCGCAAAAGGCAAAGAATTTGGCGCGTTCCTTTTTTGCCCTGGCCCGCATACCGAACACGTCTACAGTAGAGCGGCGGCTGTGGTAACCGATTAACACATCATTAGGATCGGGGTTAGCAGCTGCTTTCAGCAAGGCTAGTTCGTCGAGGCGAGTAGACATTGGCCGTTCAACATTACTTACGGGCTGATAGTAGCCACGAAGAAGCACCAACTTGCCAGCCAATTGCCCCTCCAGCGCATAGATGTCAGAGAAGCGGTTGATGAGTACTGGAGTTCCCTCCTGCTCACCGTCGCTGGCCTTGGAAAAGGCCAGTGGATAAGCTTGGAGTGTTGTCTGAGTGGGTGACTTCAAAGAAAAAGAGAAGCCTTCGGTTGTCCACCCAGTGTAGCCCTGATCAAAGGATTCTTGCCGAACGACCGGAATGTCCCAGGAGATCAACTGCTCCTTGGCCCATTGAACGGATTGAAAATATTGGGGGGTGCCCAAAAGCCGCGGACCGTAGACATCAGAGAGGAATCCTACCGAGTGCATTACCTGAGTGGTCGTATCCTCATGTCTGGTGATGGTATTGAGTATGTCGCGGTTGGTTTGACCATGGCCAGGCATACTTAGTAGCGTAAGTAACAGGCAGAATAATGGTTTCATAGACAGTTGGCTGGCTCCCTAAATAAAACTAATTAACGTTGTCAACGTGGCAGGATTGCTTAGGCCTCCCGCTCGTTTGCTGAAATGCCGTAACTTCACCTTGCACGATAAATATGGATGGAACGAAGACCGTCCTGAACGTGCGATAGTGAATAGTGGTCGAAGTCCGACTACGAGACTACCCAACCAAAAAGAATAGAAGACCAACCCATGCGTTATCTCCCCCTGCTTTTTCTCCTCATGCTGTGCACCAGCGTCCGCGCCCAGGAAAGCCGCAATTACAAGGCACTTGCCGAAATCGCTCACATCGAGCAAATGCACATGGCTCCGATGCGCGACGGCATTCGGCTGCGGACTGATGTCTACCGCCCGAAGACGGACAAGAAAGTACCCATCATTCTGAGCCGTACGCCTTACCAGATGAATGGCTGGGTAGATGGTGAAGAACGCACGCGTACTTACCAACGCGCCATGGCCTGGGTGAAAGCGGGATATGCCTATGTGGTCCAGAACGAACGTGGCCGCTACTACAGCGAAGGCGAATGGGATATTCTCGGAACGCCATTGACTGACGGCTACGATGCCTTCACCTGGCTGGCCGAGCAACCCTGGAGCAATGGCAACATAGGCCTGCTCGGTTGCAGCTCTACAGCAGAATGGCAAATGGCCGTGGCGAGCCTTGGCCACCCCGCACTTAAAGCCATCGTGCCGCAAGGTTACGGTGCTGGCGTCGGACAGGTTGGTGATTTCATGGAGCAGGGTAACTGGTACCGTGGTGGTGCCACACAGATGCTGTTCATCGCCTGGTTGTACAGTGTGCAACATGACCCTATGCGCCCCCGTCTGCCGGAAGGCATTGCTCGCGAAGACCTGCTGCGCCTGCAACGCTTTCACGATATGGCGCCGGAGTATCCACGGGTAGAATGGGCGGATGGCCTTGAAACGCTGCCGGTAGAAAACATCATCAAGGCGCAAAACGGCCCGAAAGGCATCTTCGAGGAAATGGTGACGCGCACGCCATCCAGTAAGGCCTGGTATGAAGGCGGCCTATATCACGATAATATGCCCTTTGATGTGCCGGCCTTCTGGTTTACGAGTTGGTACGATGTGTCGATCAGCCCCAACCTGGCCCTGTTTAACCACGTACGGGCCAATGCCACCTCAGCGGAAGCGCGCGATGATCAGTTCCTCGTTATTGCTCCGGCGCTACACTGTGCCTACACCCGGGCCACTGAGAACACCATTGTCGGAGAACGTAATATCGGAGATGCCCGCCTGAACTA
>CAZTTF010000269.1:0-4761 GCA_964616365.1 uncultured Lewinella sp.
TCGTTACCGTCTTTTGCTGATGACTTGCGGCCACGTCCGCGGCTTGGCTTTTCGTCTTCTTTATCTTTCGAACCAGCCTTTTTCGCTGCAATGGCTGCAGCCCGGCGGTTAGGGACACGATCGGTATCAGAAGCGGCAGGTGGCTCATGGGCACTTGAGGTCCCCTGAACGGCTTGCTCTTCGAGAATTTTAAGAACGAGGTCTTGTTTCTTTAGTTTCTGGTAGGACTTTAGTCCCATTTTGCTGGCCAGGTCCCGTAGTTCAGGAACCAACATGGCCTTAAGTTGCGTAATGCTAAACATTAATATTTGGGTAGGTAAGTAGTAAGGTACTTGGGGTAATGGTGCGCAGAATCAGGTGCGCGCTGATGGGAATTATCGATGCCAATACTGCAGGGCGGGCTTCCAGAAGGGAAGCGTAAGAGAAGTGCCTGGTCCGTAAAAGACAAAGGTGGGAGAAATGCCCGGTGAACTACAGAAAAGTAGTGATTCGGACGTGCATGCAGAATGCTTGCGCGACAAAAGTAGGGTTTTATTTGTAAACACGTCAAAAAACCCTTGTTACCTTTGTGCCGACCAAGAAGTCTGGCTTTAATATCGAAACAGCAACTAATGAGTGCTGGTTCAATGTTGTCCGCAATAAATCGGGCGGATAATGACGGACAAAAAGGATCATCTCCGCAAACGGGATATTGAGGAAGCCCAGCTACAAGCACTGCCTCAAAACCTTTTTTGCCCCTGCGGCCCCGGCCACTATTTGCGGACAAGCGCCGCCACTAAAACAGAACGAATAACTATTTACGTATGCTTCTCCTGAACACCCTTCGCACCGATAAAGACCGTATTGCTGCGGCCATGACCAAGCGTCAGATCACCGATGCAGCAGCTACAATTGACAGCATTATTGAGCTGGATGATAAACGGAAAGCCTTACAAACCAGCACCGATGGCCTACTGGCAGAGCGAAATCAGCTCAGTGGGCAAATCGGTCAACTCATGAAAGCGGGTAAGCGGGAAGAAGGTAACGCCATGCGCGACAAGGTCAACGCCATCAAAACGGATATTGCCGCAGGAGAAGACGAAATCAAAACGGTAAAGGCAGAGCTTGAAGCTCTGCTGCTTACGCTTCCAAATGTGCCCCATGAGCTGGTTCCTGCGGGTGCCAGCGAAGACGACAATGAGGTTTTCCAGGCATACGACGGAGTACTTCCCGTGCTGGGCGAGGGTGCTAAGCCACACTGGGAGCTTGCTGACGAGTATGGCATTTTTGACTTGCAGCTAGGCGTCAAAACAACCGGTGCGGGATTCCCGGTATTCACCGGTCAGGGCGCCCGCCTTGCCCGTGGACTGGTCAACTTTTTCCTCGACCGCAATACTGCTGCCGGCTACACCGAATTTCAGCCTCCGCTCCTCGTAAACGAAGACACCGCCCGGGCAACGGGCCAGCTGCCCGATAAAGAAGGGCAGATGTACCACTGCGAAAAGGATGACCTTTACTTGATTCCAACAGCAGAGGTTCCCCTGACCAATCTTTACCGTGATGCCATCGTGGAGCCGAAAGACTTTCCCATCAAACTCACGGGATACACCCCTTGTTTCCGGCGGGAAGCCGGTAGCTACGGAGCCCACGTACGCGGCCTCAACCGCGTGCATCAGTTTGACAAAGTGGAGGTCGTCCAGCTCGTACACCCCGCCAACAGCTACGAAGTGCTGGACGAAATGGTCGCGCACGTAGGCGGCCTGCTCAACGATCTTGGCCTCCCCTTCCGCATTCTGCGTCTCTGCGGCGGCGACCTTGGCTTTACCAGTGCCATGACCTTTGACTTCGAGGTGTGGAGTGCCGCTCAGGAGCGCTGGTTAGAAGTAAGTAGCGTCAGTAACTTTGAAACCTTTCAGAGCAATCGCCTGAAACTGCGTTACAAAGAAGACGGCAAGACGCAACTTGCCCACACCCTGAACGGTAGTGCATTAGCCCTTCCTCGCATCATCGCAGCCCTCCTGGAGAACAACCAGACGGACGAAGGCATTACGTTACCAACAGTACTTCATCCTTATCTGGGCATGACTACCCTCAAGCGCAAGTAAGCGCTTGTTCCCCACGAAGCCCATCTCCCCCAGCCTTAGGCTGATACAACCCCATCATTAACCACTAACTCATGTCCTACGATCCTGACCTCCGCATCGCTGTAGACGGCCCGGCAGTAGCCCGTGCCTTTGCTGATTATCTGGTAGCCAAATTAAAAGACAAGCCGGTTGGCCCGCTCTTCTGGGCCTTATCGGGCGGCAGCACCCCCAAGCTCCTGTTCAAGTTGCTAGCAGAGGGATACCAGGACAAGATTGATTGGTCTCGTATTCACTTCTTCTGGGGTGATGAGCGTTGCGTTCCCCATACTGACCCCGAAAGTAATTTTGGCGAAGTGAAACGGCTCTTGTTTGATCACGTTCCCGTAGTATGGAGTCAGGTGCACGCCGTACAAACCGACCTCAGTCCAGAAGCTGCGGCCGAAGCGTACAGCAAAACGATGCTGAACATCCTGCCAACCAACGCAGCAGGGCTACCCATTATCGACATCAATATGCTTGGAATGGGAGGTGATGGCCACACCGCGTCCATTTTCCCTGCTAACATGGAGGAGCTTCTGGAAAACCCTAAGGTATGTGCAGTGGCCGCTCATCCGGAAAGCGGTCAACTGCGGGTTACGATGACCGGCCCCGTGCTGAATGCTTCAGCAGAAGTAGCCTTCCTGATTACGGGTAATGGGAAAACCCAACGAGTCGCTCAAATCCTGAATAAGGAACATGGTGCCACTAGCTTCCCCGTCGCTCACATTAAACCCACAAGCGGAAAACTGATCTGGTTTTTAGATGAAGCTGCTGCTGCAGAAGTTGGTTATTAACCACGATGATAATCTACACCTTCCAGACAAAAAACATTCCCACAACTACGTATCTTTGCCCCTCCAAAAGTAATTAACTATGGCTTCCACCTCTGACGATCGTAAAAAGTACTGGCTCTACTTCTTCATCTTTCTCGTGATTTTCATCCTGATGCTGATGTTCATGAACCAGTGGTTCTGGGTAGCTATGCCATTCATGCTCACTTTCCTCGTGTTGGCCCTCGGCTACATGTAGTCAATGCCACCTTTCATGGTGGCATGTTCCAGCTTGGGTCAATTAAAGCCAGGGCTGCCAGTGTTCAATTTTAGTACTGCAGGTAGATTACTGCCTTAACTTCGAAAAAGTCATACTCGGGGAAGATGTCCTTAATGGGATATTCCTCGAGATAAGACCCCTTCGGCAAGGCTGCCATTTCTTCATCAAGGCCAACCCCCTTGAGAGCAAGAATTCCGTTGGGCAGCGCGTGGCGCTGCCGCTTGGTGATCAGGCGCATACTCCACTCGGCCAGCCGGTCCATCTTTGCTACCGCGCGGGTCACTACAAAATCGTATACTGGCTTTTTGATTTCTTCTGCCCGCTTCTGTTCTGCCTTTACGTTAGTCAACCCAAGAGCCGAGATCACCTCGTTGCAGACCCGGATCTTCTTAGCAATACCATCGACGAGGTGAAATTCCACATCCGGAAACAAAATAGCCAGCGGAATCCCCGGAAAGCCTCCTCCCGTCCCTAAATCAAGAATCTTAGCACCGGAACGGAAACGCACTACCGTCGCAATTGCCAGAGAATGCAGGACGTGGTTTACGTATAGGTTATCAATGTCCTTACGGCTGATGACGTTGATTTTCGAATTCCAGTCGCGGTACAAGCCATCCAAGGCAGTAAACAGCTCACGCTGGCGGTCAGTAAGTCCGGGAAAGTGTTTGAAGATGATCTCAGAGGTCATGAGGAAGTGTTCAGTTGTTGCAGTTGTTGCAGTTGTTGCAGTTGTTGCAGTTGTTGCAAACGCATGCTGGAGATTATGGTTGCGGACCACAAAGGTAGGCTGGAAAACTTTTCAAGCCTCCGGTCACATTATACAATCATGGATTTAGATAGCTACCTCCGCGGCATACGGATGCGCCTGATTGAAGTACATTGTGATTTAATCGGGATGATTAAACTGGATGAAGGACAGTTAGCCCTTCGCCCGGGGCCTGACAGCTGGAGCATTCGTGAAATCATCGAGCATGTAGGGCTTACCAGTCATTTTCTACTAATCATTATTGATAAGTCTGCAGCCAAGGCACGACGGAAATCCACCCCTGAGGCACTAGCAGCGGCAAAAGAGCACCTACCTGACCCCGACCGGTTGGAGACTATTGGTCAGCACATGTCTTTCCCGTGGAGCAGGCCAGCGCATATGGAGCCTTCGGGCACAGCCGCTCTGGAAGAAATAACCGACACCCTTACCAGTCAGCTTACCCGTTGCCTAGTCCACCTTGACGCCTTGCGAGACGGCGCGGGGCTACTCCACACCACAAGGATGACCGTAGCTGATCTCGGACGGCTGAATACCTACGAGTACATAGACTTCCTGGCCCGGCATGCAGCCAGACATTTGCAACAAATAGCAAAAATCAGGGCGAGCGTCTAGTGCACTGGCGAACACGCAGGTGCCGTGTGCTAGACCAAGTCGCGGAAAGCGTCCCACACCTTGCCCTCCGGCAGGGGGGCTTCATGCGTGACCCGCTCTCCGGATACCGGGTGATCATAACTGATCCGCAGGCTGTGCAGGTCAATTCCTCCATCAGGGTTAACCCGTTTGAAGCCGTATTTGGTATCTCCCCGCAACGGGCAGCCGATGGCTGCCATCTGAGCCCGGATC
>CAZTTF010000270.1:0-21798 GCA_964616365.1 uncultured Lewinella sp.
GGGTCGATCGTGAAGGTGGTTACCTCCCGCATATCGCGACGGATATGAATCTCCTGTGGCGTAATCTCGTTCGGCAGCGCCTCACTCTCTTCAATTACCTCCTTTGGGAAGGTGATCTGGAAACCGTTATTGATCAAAATGCCTTGCATCTCGATCTCGCTGGTTCCCTCCTCGCCGAGTACGGCGGTGATAGTGCCCGAGAGCTGACCGAAGCGGTTAGGTTCCCAGTTGTCGACACGAACCACTACTTTCTCGTTCGTTTCAGCGCCCATATTTTCGGCGCGGTGAACCGCAATAAGGAGTTTTGTCGTACCAACCTGGTCGATTTCTACTTCGGCGTATTTGGGGTACTCCTTGTAGGTGCCCATGAAGTGGGTGACACTACGTTCGAGTACTTCCTTAACTTCTCCCTCCGGCTTACGGCGGCGGGTGGGCGTCCAGTAGCGGACCTTCACGAGGTCCCCATCCTGGGCGTTGCCCAGGCGGCGGGCGGGGACGAAGATGTCTTCGCCGTCACCATCCACTACGACGTAGGCATCGCCGGAGCGCGTTTTATCAACGCGCCCTTCGAGGTAATCCGAACTGGTCTTTTCCTGAAAGTTCTTTGCGATCTGGAATTTGTAGTTGTCCGTCGGACGTACCATTCCTTCTTTCTCGAGGGCTTCAAGGGCAGAGAGTACGCTGTCCTGACTATTTTTGATTTTCAGCTTCCTGATGAGCTGCTTAGGGTTGTATTGTTTGCGAGCGTTGTTCTTGAGTTCCTTCACAAGAAGGCGCTTCAAGTCGCGGGCTTTAAGCTTGCTGCCCTTAATTTTCTTTCTAGACATAAATTCTTTCTGGGTGTATCCGGGGCCCCGTTGGCGCCGGGCCGCATATGATTGCGGACTTGGTTTTTGGTTATTGTGTTGCAGGGAGAACGATAGCTAAACGTGAAAAGTTCTGTTTGGGGAACTTCAACAGGCACAGCAGGGGGCGCGGCCGCGGGTGCAGTGTAAAGGTGAAGGGGGCAGCTCCGAAGAGCCCGTGATCGTCAGAACTGGAGCTCCTCACCCAAGGTAAAGCGTCAACACCATCGCTATCACTGGCCCCAACAATAGCCCATTCACTACTACGGCGTACCAGTGCTCCGTGCGCCCGGAGTGCGTTGCCCATGCGGCGGGGATGACGGCGAGGTACGCCAGAGGCAGTAAATACTGCGGTAAGCCAATAATGGTCCCCTCCTGCCGTGAAATCAGCAATGCAGCCCCAATCATAGCGGCGGTAACGATTATCTTAGCTAGTCTGGGAGCCCTGTTGGCAATGGTTTTGACGCCCTGTGATCGGTCGAGGACGGTGTCCCTAAAATCGAAGAGGATGGCGATGCTGCCGGTTAAGAGGAAGCGGGTAATCGTCAAAACCGCCAAGTATGGGGTTGAATTGCTCGGGTTGAATAGTCCGATAATGCCACTGCCCAAGTAAGCCTCGTTAATTTGTGGCTGGAGGACCTGAATTGGTAAGGAGTGCGTCATTAATGTCCACGCCCAAGCAACCCAAATCACTTTTACGTAGGGTAAATCTCGTAGCCGGCGCCAGCCTTTGATGGGAGGGGTGAGGTAAAACACAGTAAGCGGCGTTGCCCAGAGCAAGATTGTCCACATGTCTTTTACGAAGGGAAAACCAACGGCTGTTGCTGCCAATAAGCTAGTAATTCCGATCACTAGGCTTAGTTTCGGATGTCGATTGATAATGTTATAGCGCAGTGCTGTTGGCCGAGTGCCTGCCCGTTGAAAACTGAGGTAGCGGTGCAGGGTGTAGATCCCTAAAGTCGCGAAAAACAGGAAGACGATGACCGGCCATTCACTGACCCAGTCTTGGGCGCCAAACGTTAATTGCATGGATAGCCAACCCAACCCCGCCGCTGCCAGCGCAATCAGGATATGTCCGTAGAAAAACCAGTTAAAGAGACGGCTTTTGATCACGGAGTAAAGGTAGGCAATCAGTTGAGGGAAGACCATCAGCAAATCGACAAACCTGCGGAAACTTACTTCAGTTTATGCGCTGATGGGAGCTATGTCTTTACCCTTGGACTACGTGTTCAGGTAAGCCACTACCTGGCACGCATTGGTCGTGCCAAGACGGCCTCAACGACTAATGAACCAACAGAAAACCTGCTAGGCCAGAAACTCTCGTTTTGCAGTAAGTCTTACACCTCAAAATACTTGAAGCTCATCCCGCCCTTGATCACCTTCAGGGTCTCATGGATCAGCTTGATGACGCCTTCTACGTCATCTTTATGGGCCATTTCTACGGTAGTGTGCATGTAGCGCAGTGGCAGGGAGATCAGGGCAGAGGGAACGCCGCCGTTGGAGTAGGCGAAAGCGTCGGTGTCCGTGCCGGTGGCACGGCTGCTGGCCTCCCGCTGCAGGGCGATGTCGTTGTCCTTGGCAGCGTCAATGATCATGTTGAGGAGCTTGTTATGCACGGCTGGTGCATAAGTAACGCTGGGTCCGTTTCCAGCTTTGACGTCCCCAACCTTTTTCTTGTTCAACATGGGGGTGCTCGTATCGTGGGTAACATCCGTCACGATGGCCACGTGCGGTTTGATGTTATCCGTGATCATTTGCGCGCCGCGCAGTCCTACCTCCTCTTGTACGGAGTTGACGATGTAGAGCGAGTAGTCCAGTTCCGTTTTCTGTTCCTTGATCAGGCGTGCTACCTCAGCGATGCAGAAACCGCCCATCCGGTTATCGAGGGCGCGGCCACAGTAAAAGCGATCGTTGAGTACTTCCAGCTCATCGGGGTAAGTGACAACGGAACCGACGTGGATACCCATGTCGAGCACTTCCTGCTTGTCCTTCGCCCCTACGTCAATCGTAATGTTGTGGATCTGCGGTGCCAGCTTGGCCTCATCACCGCGGCGGGTATGGATGGCTGGCCAACCGAATACACCCCGGACAATGCCTTTGTCTCCGTGGATGTTCACGCGCTTGGAAGGGGCGATCTGGTGGTCGCTGCCACCATTGCGGATAACGTGGATAAAACCGCTTTCAGTGATGTAATGAACAAACCAGCTGATTTCGTCCGCATGGCCTTCAATGACTACCCGGAAATCCTTGCCGGGGTTGATGATGCCATAGGCAGTGCCGTAGTTATCCAGACCAACCTCGTCTACGTAAGGGCGAATGTATTCGAGCCAGAGCTTTTGTCCCGGAGCCTCAAAGCCAGTAGGGCTGGCGTTGTTGAGGTACTGGTGAAGGAAGTTTTCGGATTGTTTGGTAAGAATAGCCATGAAGTTGGTAGATGATCGTTAGTCGGAAAAACATTGCCCGTCGGTAGCTGGCACCATCATTAAAAGGTGGGCGCGGCCGCAGGAGCGGGGTGAGGGGAAAGGGGCTGTGCGTGATCAGTTGGCCTGCTCAAAAGCCTGGCTCCAGGCACGAGGGTCGGTACGCCACTCGGTAAGGGCTACGGCTTGTGTATCAGTAATCGCGCCGGTGGCAACGGCTTCCTGGAGCAAGGTGCCGTAACCGCTGATGGTCTGCAGGGCAACATTTGCTTGTTCGAAAGCACGACTTGCTGCGGGGAATTCGTAGCTGAAGATGGCAACAGCACCTGCTACCTCTCCTTCGGCTGCGCGCAAAGCATCAATGGCCTTGAGGCTGGAGCCTCCGGTAGAAATCAGGTCTTCGACTACGAGGTAGCGTTTGCCGGGTTCGATCCTTCCTTCAATCTGGTTTTGCCGTCCGTGCTCTTTTGCTTTAGAACGGATATAAATGAAGGGGAGGCCCAGACGATCGGCCAGCAGTGCTCCGTGGGGAATACCGGCAGTGGCAACGCCGGCAATACCGGCAACGTCACTGAATCCTGCAGCGAGGTCAGCAAGGCCGTCTATTACCTCCGTCCTGATCGCAGGGTAGGAGAGTAGTACCCGATTGTCACAATAAATCGGAGAACGCATCCCACTTGCCCAGGTAAAAGGGGTAGTGGGTTGCAGCTTTACGGCGCCGACTTCAAGTAGTCGACGAGCAATTTTTTCGGCAGTAGACATTGGCTTTGTTTTTGAAGAAGAACCTGTCTGACCGCATACTAACACGTACCTTGGCCACCACAGATTATCTGATAACACGCTAACCTGACAACTCAAATTTCGCCGCAAATGTACGTAATCTACATCAACGACCGACCGCTTACCCTGCTTTCCATGAGCTCACCCGGCACCAGCGACCGCGCCCGTAAGATGGCAGATGTGCCCACGCACCTCACAGCGCACTACATTGGTAAGCCACGAACGCTACTCAATTATGCCGATATGTTGGAGAAAGGAAGCCCTAAAGTAACCTCCGTAGATATCGTAAGCAATGACCTTGATCAACTCTGGGAAGACTTCAAGAGTCACTACAAATGGTTGCCAGCTGCGGGCGGAGTAGTCAGGCACGAGCGTAACAATAAGTGCCTCTTCATTTTCAGAAGAGGGTTCTGGGACTTGCCCAAAGGCAAGCTTGATCCGGGAGAGGATGCGCCCACCGCTGCTGTAAGGGAGGTGACCGAGGAAACCGGAGTGGTGGACCTCAAACTAGGGCCTGCGCTGCCAACCACCTACCACACTTACCGGAATCGTAAAGAACGCCGTGTCCTCAAACCAACCTATTGGTTTGAAATGACGAGTGGACAGGACAACTTAGTTCCGCAGGCAGAAGAGGATATCGAGCAGGCTGTATGGCGGCCGGTTACTGACCTCCTTGAAGGCAAAATACCGATGTATGAAAGTCTGCGAGCATTACTGCGTGAAGTATAGTGGAGACATGCAGCGCATGCTGGTGAGATAAAAGATCTTGATAACTTTTTACCCGGCTTCTGAGTAGGAATCAAGATGTGTATTGCTAGGTTTGCTTAAAAGAGAAGTTAAGGCTGGATGATATTGCCTATCTTTGCGCCTGACTATCGTAATACACTATGTACAATCTTATTCTTTTTGGCCCTCCAGGGTCCGGTAAAGGTACCCAGGCAGCGAAACTACTGGAGAAATACGGCTTCTTACACATCAGCACAGGAGACATGTTTCGGTATGAGTTGAAGAATAACACGCCCCTCGGACAGGAGGCGCGTGCGTACATGGATCGTGGTGATTTGGTTCCTGATGCAGTTACCATCGCAATGTTGCGCAAGCGCGTGGAGGAAAATCCGGATGTAAGCGGTATCATCTTTGATGGTTTCCCCCGCACTGACCCTCAGGCCGAAGCGCTCAATGCTTTGATGGCTGAGCTCAATACTCAAATCAACGCCTTGATCTTACTCGACGTTTCTGAGGATGAGGTAGTTCGTCGCATCATTGGTCGCGGCGCTACTAGCGGCCGCGCAGATGACCTCAACGAGGAGACCATCCGTACACGCTACGAGAACTTCCTTAACTACACCGCGCCGGTATTTGCTTACTACGAGAAGCTTGGTTTGGCACATAAAGTAGATGGTATGCAACTTCCTGAGGAGGTGGCAGCTGCCGTTGAGGCAATTGTTAGTGTTGAACTGAATGAGGACGCAGCCTAAGCATCCCATTTAATCAGACGCTGTAAAGTTCATAGCCTGCTTTCGCGCTTAGCCGAACCCAGAGGTAATGCGTTTGTTGTTCTTTGCAACTTCTCCCGTAGGAGCGCTGGCTCCCAGGTCAAAGTGCTCAGTTGTCCTGAGTAATTACTGCTATGACAGCGGCACCGATTTACTGCACTTGCTAATGGAGAAGCTTGATTTGTAATGGAGTAGTTCACCCTTCAAGGAGATGCTCCGATTTCTTTTTAACGCGTATTATACCATGGCTAACGGAAACTTTGTCGACTACGTCAAGATCTATCTCCGGTCCGGAGATGGAGGGCCTGGCTCTGCCCATTTCTACCGGGCAAAAGGCATCCTCAAGGGCGGGCCTGATGGCGGAGATGGTGGCCGTGGCGGCCACATCATCTTGCGTGGTAACCGCAATCTATGGACGCTGCTCGGCTTCAAGTACCGTAAGCACACCAAAGCCGGACACGGCGGAAACGGTAGTGAGAATAATCGACACGGGGCTAACGGGGAAGATGTTGTCCTGGAAGTTCCTCTCGGGACAATCGTCCGGGACCCGGAAACGGGGATGATCGAGTTTGAGATGACCGAGCATAACGAAGAGAAAATCCTGTTGCCCGGAGGCCGTGGAGGCAAGGGGAATACGTTTTTCAAGTCGCCGACTAACCAAACGCCTCGCTACGCACAGCCGGGAGAAGAAGGCATTGAAGCCTGGAAGATATTAGAGCTTAAAGTGCTCGCCGATGTCGGTTTAGTCGGATTCCCGAATGTCGGAAAATCGACCCTGCTTTCTGTAATGTCTGCCGCCAAACCAGAAATCGCTAATTATGAGTTTACGACCCTGGTGCCTAATCTGGGGATGGTTCAATACCGGGATGGTAAGTCTTTTGCCATGGCTGATATCCCCGGTATTATCGAAGGCGCACACCAGGGGAGAGGTCTGGGACACCGATTCTTACGCCACATTGAACGAAATGCTACCCTGCTGTTTTGCATTCCTGCTGATGCAGACGACATCAAAGGACAATACGAGGTGTTGCTTAATGAGCTCCGGGAATACAACCCTGAGTTGTTAGACAAACCACGCCTGTTGGCCCTTACCCGGGCTGATATGGTTGATGAGGAATTGAAGGAAATGCGGGCTGATGAAATTCCAACCGACCTGCCACATATTTACACTTCTGCCATAACGCAAGAGGGCCTCACGGAATTAAAGGACATTCTGTATAAAATGATCATTGTGCGGCGGGAAGCCGATGATGGCCTTAAGACAAGTATGGAAGAGGAATAAAAAAAAGCCCGGAACTACTATTGTTCCGGGCCTTTTTATTTGAGGCTTTTCCCTGGTATACTGTAGTTTAACGTCAGGTCTGGACGAGACAATAATGCAAGTTGTTGACTATAATGCTCTAATCTTCCGTGATCATCTCGTCTGTTGGTCTTTTAGTCTGTTAGGCAGTCATGACCGTCTAACAGACTAAAAGACCAACAGACGAAATCAACCAAACATAAGTGTTCAGTCCACTTCATCAAGAATAAACCAAGTATCGTTGCCAAACCTCGCGTTAATACTCTTTTCGCTAAAGAAAACGATCCAGCTTCGCTCCGATGAGGTTTTGCAGCATGGCTGTAGCCAAGTCTCTGGCGTCGGAACTGTTTAGCCCACGTTGCATGTAATGATCCTCCAGGCGGATCTGGGTTTGGTGATAAGCAATGCGAAAAGCGCTGAAAATGTTGGCGTGAAGCGGGTCCTCTATTGCCCATTCGTCGAGGTTGGTCCAGAGGGTTGCTGCCCAGTTTCTTACCCTGGTAATTGCCGCCGGACTGAGGGTTTGTGTGGCATTAAACAGGGTTGACCGTTGTGCTAGCATGCGTTCTTGCCGCTCGCCGTTGGCGGTGCCTGCAGCAATATCATCAGCTAAAGCAATCAATACCAGTGTTTCCTCCCAGTTGGCTCCGAGAAATTCTTCTGGTAATAGTGTTGTGAGGAGTTTATATTTCTGAAGCTCGGGCATACTTGCCCAGGCACTGTTAAAGGCAGAGGTTGTTCCCGGGCCATAATAGCCATCAATGGCTGTCTCGTAGTAGCCCTTTTCCTTGAGGACGCGCTGAAGCTCAGCGGTGCTGGAGCGTTTCGTTCGCCCATCAATCGCGGGGCCTGCTACGGTGTTCGCAGGTACGGGAGCAACAGCGGGAGGAGCTGCCGCGGTCGCAGGTGCAGGGGAAGGACTATAATTAGCAGGGGAGGGGTTGTAGGTAGTTGGAGCAGGAGACAGGGGGACGCTGGTCTCAGGCGTTGCCGTCTGCGGCACCGGTGCAGGATCGTTTTGCAGGTTAATTGGGATTAACGGTTTTTTAATCCCGGTTTCAAAGGTACCGATTCGGATAAGCTGCGCCGGGTCAGCCTGTTTGACGAAAGCATCCCGGTAACCCAGGCGCTGAATCGTAGGAAGCGCCGCTGCTGCTGCCTGAGCATCAGCATAGGGACCAGTCATGATCTTGGTAATTCCGTCAACTGAAGCGACCGATAATTGCCCGGCCCGCTCCAAAGCAGCCCATTCAAGTGGTCTGCTACCCGAATGCAAAGAGAATTGGACGTAGTAAGATGGCCCGCCAGGACTCTTGGGCAAGAGGAAAGCCTGGGCGTATTGATAACCTTGCTGTTGAAGATTCGCCGCCAGGTTTACTGCTTTTTCCTGGTTGATAAAGTGCCCAATAAATACTTCCGTCGTGTTTTCTTCTCCCGGAACACCGTAGAGGAACCCTAAAGGTTTCAGAGCCGTAAACTCGCTGGATTTTACGTCGCGGAATACACCAACCCTGACTGTATATAAATCCTGAGCCGTAATGGTGAGGCAGGTAAGTAGGATGAAAAAGCTAAATAAAAATCGTTTCATGGTATCTAAGTTGATGGAAATTGTGCGGTGTTGGCTTGATAACGGTAGAGCTGGCACAGATCGTATCTGTACGGCTGGTCACTGGAACAAAGAAAATACCACACATCCATTAAACCTTACCCGGTAGCGATCGTCTCAATATCAACACCGGGTAGCAAGCACTACCTGCGAATTAAATACGAACGAGTTTGTCTACTCTGCCACAAGAGGATTTATTAGTAGCCTTACGTGACCCACAGCTTAGGGAGCGTGCGTTTACCTCTATGGTAGGTACGTATGGTCCGCTGTTGCACAGACATCTCTTACGCATGCTGCCAACTTCTACCGATGTAGATGATGTGCTGCAAAACACCCTCGTAAAAGCATTTCGGAATATTGACCGATTCAGAGGAGATAGTAAATTGACCACCTGGTTGTACCGTATAGCTACCAACGAGGCACTTTCCTGGCTGCGAAGTAATAAGCGTAGAAATAGTAGAGTAGCAGTAGCGGACCTAGCTGAACTAGGGGAACATCAGCCGGTAGCTGACCCTTATTTTGACGGTAATGCCGCTCAGCTGGAATTAAGGAAAGCTATCGCAGACTTGCCCGACAAGCAAAAAGCAGTGTTTATCTTCCGGTATTATGACGACCTGCCTTACCAGGAAATCAGCGAGATCACCGGGACGAGCAAAGGAGCACTAAAAGCGAGCTATCATCTTGCAGTAAAGAAGATCGAACAAAAACTCAGGGCATATGCCAAATAGTGAAGAAAATAAATTACCTGATTTCCTGCATTCGCTGCGGGAACAAGGAGATGGCTTAACTGGTCCGGGGGAAGATTATTTTTCCGCAATGGCCACTAAATCGATGGCGCAGGCCAAACAGCCTGCTTCTGTACGGTCTTTCGGAGGACGCTGGCTGGCTGTGGCAGCCACTGTGTTGTTGCTCTTGGTAGCAGGTTGGTGGTTCTCCCGAGAATCTGGTGCTGAGACGCTCTTAGCTGATACCGCAACGGAACTCACTAGCGATGAATTACTAGCCGATATTAATGTCGAAGAAATTGATGCTTACATCAGTGAGCAGATTGATGAATTTACCCTGGAACTTTACGAAGAAGTTCCTCTAAAGGACTAAAATATGTGGAAGTACCTACTCATCATATTTATGCTGGCAACCTCTTATACGGCGTATGCACAGCCAGGAGAGAGAGGCGATCGTTTTGAGCAAATCAAAGAAGCCAGAGAAGCATTTCTCAAAGAACAACTCGCACTAACTACCGAAGAAAGCGCAGCCTTCTTCCCGGTGTTTTGGGAGTACGACCTCAAGGTGCGCAAAGCACGCCGTAAGGCTGGGATTAATCGCCGGAAAAATGCACCGGATCTGGGTGCATTAACCGAAGCTGAAGCATTGACCCTCTTACGGGAAAACCGTCAACGGAGGCAAGAATTGCTGGCTCTGGAGGTGGAAGCCCAGGATGCTTTTCTCAAGATTCTTCCTGCGCGCAAAGTGGTACTCCTGCCTCCTGCTGAAAAAGCTTTTAAGGAAAAGCTGTTGCAACGCCTGAGGCAGCGAAGGGGCGGTCCGCGGTAACAAGACAAATATCTTCTACAGCTTAGGCAACTTTTTTGCGCTTCGTCTCGTATATTTCCGAAGAGTTCCAGCCAATGGCCAAGTGTTTATGCCGGAACCACGCCAACTGCTGTATGAGCAATAATAGAAACGATCAGCGCGAAACTGCGCTGGAGGCGCTTGTCAAAAGATACGAGCAAAGTAATCCCAACAAAGACACCATCTTCCTGGCTCAGGAAGAGTTCGAGGAACTTTTGGTTTACTACTACGGAAAGCATGACTTCGAGCGGACGCTGGAGGTCGCCGATGTAGCCATCCGCCAATTCAATTTTACGCCGGAATTCTACAAATGGAAAGCTTTAATCCACAAAATTAACCTTGAGGAGGAGGAGGCGATCAATACCTTGGAAAAGCTAAAGATCTATGCCCCTAAAGATGAAGAAGCGCTTATGCTTCGTCTGGAAGTGCTGACGCACTTCGAGAAAACCAATGATGCCCGCGAAGTACTGCAATACCTGCAGAATAATGTTAGTGGTAACCCAAAGCAAAGCCTGCTCGCTTTCTTTGATGGCCTGTTGCTCATGCAGGAAGGTCGGAACGAGCAAAGTTGGTACGCCCTGCGTGAGGCCGTGAGGTTAGACCCGTATCAGGAACCTGCGCTGGACGAATTGCTCAATGCTATTGAATTTGACCATCTCAGAAGCGACCTCGGTAAGTTCTTCCGCCATCTGGTAGATCAGGATCCTTTTAATGGCCTGGTCTGGTATTACCTGGGATTATGGTACGATGATGCTGGACGTGAGCATAAGGCCCTGGATGCCTTTGGCAACGCCCGTTCCCTGGACAATACAAATCCACGGTATGACCTTGAATACGCTGATAAGCTTTTCGATCTCGAACATTATGCCCAAGCGCTGAAAGTGTATGCTGCATATTTTGAGTCCGGGCTAGCTGATGAGACCTACGAGACGTTTATTCGGGTCGGCAGATGCTATCAACTCCTCGGGCACATCGAAGAAGCTAAAGAGGCTTTTTTCCGGGCGGTGAAAGTTGATCCGGAAATGTATGATACCTATCAGCATCTCGGAGAGTGCTTTGCGGCCCAGCAAAAATGGGGAATTGCGGCGTACAACTACGGCCGGGCAGTAGAGCAGGTCAACCACACTGCTGAGTGCTGGTTGGGCCTTGGCATGTGCCACGGGGCCATGAATGAAGGGGAAGAGGCTGAAAAGGCTTTTCAGAGAGCCCTGGCGATGGATGAACGATACAGCGATGCCATACTGGCTTACGCTATGTTTATGGTTGACCAGGGAAGAGAATCTGAAGCAATTAGCCTGATGCTGGAATACCTGGATGTTTATCAGGATGCTGTGCTACTGTATGGTGCCGTAGCAGTACACTTATTGTGCGGAAAGCGTAAGATTGCCCTGGAATACCTCAATGAGGCTTTAAAGCGGTACTACGATGCTAATGGTCTGCTCAAGGAGTTTTATCCGGAGATGGAAGGGGACGAAGAAATCAAAGTGATTTTTCGCCTCTATCGCCCTTAAATAATTGTGCCAGAGGTGGTCTGCCTTCACTGATAGCGTTACTGAAGCTGACGCAGCAACAGATAGATAGCGGCTCCCGTTGCCACGGCTACATTCATAGACGTATTGCTGCCGTACATCGGAAGGTAGATAGCGCCGTGGCACTGCTCAAGAATTTCAGGGGCAACGCCGGCCGCTTCGCCGCCGGGGATCAGAACGAGTTGTTGTTGCCCCGCAACTACAGCCGGGGGAAGCGTGTAAGAGAGTAACGACTCACTCTTATCAGTAAGCTCGAGTGCAAGAATAAGCGTGCCCTGCTTCGCTTGTACTTCAAGGTATTCGGCAGCAGAAGTGACTTCTTCGTAAGGGACTGCGCGGACCGTCGAGCGAGCGGTCTTGGCGATTTTGCGGTTTGGCGGGCGGGGCGTAGCCCCTGCTAGTACTATGCCCGCCAAACCCGCAGCATCAGCCAGACGGAATGCGGCCCCGACATTGCGCGGATCTTGCCAGTCTGCACAACAAAGGGTTATCGGGTGCCTCCGCCCGGAGGTCTTGATTTCATGATGGTCCAGTTGCCGGATTACTCGGTGAAGTTGACCAGTTCTACGTCAAAAATGAGATCAGAGTTAGGACAAATGCTCCCAACCAGTCGGTTACCATAAGCGATTTCAGAGGGGATAAAGAGTTGAACCCGACCACCACGGCCAATCAGTGGAATACCTAATTGCCAACCGGCAATTACGTTGGTAAGCGGGAAGCTTACGGGAGGTCTGCCACTATTGCCGTCGAATACCTCATCGTTGGTAAGGGTACCGGTGTAGTTAACGGTCACCGCGCTAGCGAGAGTAGGGCGTTCAGCACTCCCTGGCTCAATGATAATGTATTTAAGGCCTTGCTGCCCCTCGGTTACCGTGAGGTTGTTGCTTTCAATGTATTCCTCAATGGAGGGTAAGGTCTCTTCACATATGCCGTCTTCGCCGCAGCCCATGGCAAAAAATATAAGGCAGAAGAATAAGATACTGTAGGTTTTCATTGGAGTTGGTTTAGGAACATAATCATCGTCTTAACGGGGATTCGCTCATTTGGCATAGCCGGTATTGTGCTTAATGAGTGGTTGAAGGTTGGGATATACTTCGGACCGAGACATTCTGCACTACAAGGGCAAGTAGAAAGAGGAGCATCCATGAAATAGACCACGATAACCGTTCCGGATAAATATGGTGGCAGCAAAATGGAAAATCCTGGAGGCTGCCGTGTTTAAGAGAAACGCAAAAATACAACCTACCGCTGTCCCGAAGTGCAGGTAATTGTTGGACTGTTTGTGAGAATAGTCGTCTTTTTGACGGCCTGGGGCGAAAAAGATGAAAGAATTAGGCTCGTTTTTGATAGTAAAGCTATCAAGTGACATTTCTATGATAATTCTGGGCAACTAAACCGCAATCAGTAGGTTATAGAAGCAAGTGTATTTAAAGCAATAAGGTGAGTGTATTTAAGAAGCTCGTCGGCTCCGCCGACGAGCCTTTTTTTTGCCCGTTAGGGATTAAGCGCGGTTTTATACTCCCCTCGGCCACCCTGGGTAATTTTTGACGGATGCTGTTTGCCTCCGCTGCGTTAAAAAGTCTCGCCGTGACGGTGGCCATGCCTACGTTTTTTACTTTGCTGGTCATAAAAATAGCCTCGTCATAACGGTCGTCTCTGGTGACCGCGGGAAGTATATGCTGCTTTATGTCCTAACCTTTGCACCTGCCTCCGGGCCCATCTGCCTATCTTGGCCGAGATACTTAACCTCTCTTCTCTGTGCGGTACATCATTCCCATGTTGCTGTTGTCGTTTCTGCTAAGCTGCAGTTCCGAGGATTCCGCAATTCCCTCCAAGCCTCCCGCTGTGAAACAAGAATACACCGAAGGTGATTATCAGGACACCACTCTGACGGACACCGTGCTTTATGACCGCCTTTTGGGGGCTCTGGTCGGCTCTGCCATTGGCGATGCCATGGGGGCACCTACAGAAATGTGGAGTCAATGGGATATTCAGGAAGCCTATGGTCATGTGGATAGCCTTGATCTGGTATTGCGCGAGCCAAGCCCTGAAGGGCCCTGGGATTATAACCTGCCACCGGGGGCGGGCACGGATGACACCCGCTGGAAGGCGTTGATGGTGGACTTTGTCATTGGAGAGAGTGAATTGCGCTCCAGTCGCAGGCCTTTACAACTCGAAGCTGACCGGTTTGCCACCTATCTGAACCATCATTACGAGCGCAGTATTGAGCGCCTGAAGACAACTCGTGGCCTTGATCCGGAGCCGTTTGAAGATAATATGCGGCGGCTCACGTGGCTACAAGAGTGGGCCCGGGTAACCCGGGCCTATGCCGAAGATGATATTGATGGCTATCGGGATGCCCTTGCCCGCTTTTATGGTGGTGAGATGTCTTGTGCCGGAATGTTGTACGCTCCGGTAATTGGCATGCTGTATCCTGGCCGACCGGGACCGGCCTACGCGAACGCCTACGAGCTTTCTTTATTTGACCTAGGATATGCCCGGGATATCACGGCTATGACTGCAGCCCTCACCGCTGCAGCCTTTACTCCTGATATTCGGGTAGATACCTTAGCGTTCGCACTCCGGGATACTGACCCTAAAGGCTTTTTTCGATCACGATTACTGGGAAGGGTAGCCTATAAGCAGTACGAGCAGGCACGCCGTATTGTACGGGAAGTCCGGCGGCTTACGCCCGCGGATGCTGTAGCAATGGATCTCCGCTTTCCCGATAACTATCCCTACGACAGCCTGGAATACGCGCGTACTCTTCGTGCTTATGCGTTGCTGGATAAAGCGAAACAAGATGTTGCTTTTCACGCAGGGGAGGTACATCTGATTAACCTTACCGCAATACTGTTTAGTGAACTCGATTTCAAAAAAGCCATGGAGTTCGTGACCAACTACGGACGGGACAACGATACCGTAGCGGCGGTTACGGGGAGCATCCTGGGAGCCGTACAAGGTTACTCCCGCTTACCACGTGATCAACGTGAGCTTGTCGTCCGCGTTAATCGCGAAGTGCTGGACACTGATTTGGAGGGACTCGCCTGGGAACTAACAGAGGCCATCCTGGCACGCCGGCAGCACAATAACTAGAGGGGTAACAGGGCACAGGTCGTTTGCCGAACCTGACGGTGCGCTGGTGCCACTCGGTGTCTTTCGGTTACCTTATTCCCCAACTGGATTACAGGTTGCTCAAGTAGGTTACGCTCTGTTCCCCTGATTCCGACCTGTGCTATCGCCGTGAAGAGTAGTTGGGGGCTTCCTTGGTGATCGTGATGTTGTGCGGATGGCTTTCCATCATCCCAGCCCCGGTAATCCGAACAAACTGAGCACTTTTCAGTGCTTCTATGGTTCCTGCTCCGCAGTATCCCATTCCGGCCCGAAGACCACCAAGGTACTGGTTGACTACTTCGGCGAGGGAGCCCTTGTAGGGGATGCGGCCTTCAATACCTTCGGGAACGAGTTTCTTTACGTCGTCTTCCACATCCTGGAAGTAACGGTCCTTACTTCCTTTATTCATTGCTCCCAGGGAACCCATGCCCCGGTATACTTTGAATTTACGGCCATCGTACAGGATAGTCTCACCCGGAGACTCGTCTACTCCGGCAAAAAGGCTACCTGCCATAATGGTAGAGGCGCCTGCTGCGAGTGCTTTGACAATATCTCCGGAGTAACGAATACCGCCGTCACCAATTACGGGGACACCGGTTCCTTCCAGTGCTCGGGCTGCGTTATAGATCGCACTTAGTTGGGGAACGCCTACTCCGGCTACGATTCTGGTGGTACAAATAGAGCCCGGGCCAACACCGACTTTTACACCGTCTGCTCCGGCATCTGCCAGTGCTTTAGCTGCAGCACCGGTTGCTACGTTTCCACCGATGATCTGCAGATCGGGGAATGTATGCTTGGTCTTGGTTACAGCATCGAGTACACCACGACTATGGCCATGCGCGGTGTCAATGGTAATGGCATCAACGTTAACATTAACCAACGCCTGAACGCGCTCTAGCATGTCGTTTGTTACTCCAATGGCTCCTCCGACAACCAAACGGCCCATGCTGTCCTTACAGGCATTTGGGTAGTCCTGAACCTTCATTATGTCCTTATAGGTAATCAGACCCTCCAGTTTCTTATTGTCTCCTACAACGGGAAGCTTTTCAATCTTGTGGCGTTGCAAAATATCTTTTGCTAACTCAAGGGTGGTTCCCACGGGAGCAGTTACCAGGTTCTCCTTGGTCATGATCTCGCTAACTGGGCGGTTGTTGTCCTTTTCAAAACGAAGGTCCCGGTTAGTCAGAATTCCAATCAGGATAAAATCTTTATTAACGATTGGAATACCGCCAATGCGATGCCGCTTCATCAGCGCTTTGGCATCCGCTACCGTAGCGTCTACTTCGAGCGTTACGGGGTCAACAATCATTCCCGATTCTGAGCGCTTCACCATGCGGACCTGCTCGGCCTGCTCAGCGATTGACATGTTTTTATGAACGATACCAATTCCACCTTGTCGGGCAATCGCGATGGCCAGGCGGCCATCCGTAACAGTATCCATTGCCGCAGAAACAATGGGTGCATTCAGGCGAAGGCCTTTAGTGAGTTGGCTCGAAAGATTAACCTCTCGTGGCAATACTTCACTGTAGGCGGGAAGAAGCAGGACATCATCGAAAGTCAGACCCTGTTCGGCAAATTTGGGGGGATAGCTTTGGTTCGTTTCCATGCGCAAAGGTAGCCATTTTGGGAATAATTCATAGTAAGGCCAGTGATTTGAGGACTTTTGACGTTGGCTTGACGCCGGGGGAGTGGAAACGGAAAAGGCCAGCGTGTCTTCATGCCGAATTGCTGACAACCCAGAACCCTGGCCTTAGAAAGATTCATTCACTGTGGTGCCACTTTAAAAATTGATGTGGTCCGATACGTGAAATTTTAAACGGCAGAGACACTGAATAAGCCTTACCTTCCAAGTAAAATTAAACAGATGAAAGGACCTCAATCAATGTGGCTGAATCTCCCGGTAGCGGATATGGAAAGGTCCAAGTCATTTTACCGGGCTATTGGATATCGGGAGAATGAACGTCATGCTAGCAATCCTCAGGTTGGTAGCTTCCTGATAGGAAAGCATGATGTGGTTCTTATGTTGTTTCCTGCGGATGTCTTTGCCAATTTTAGTGGCTTGCCTACAGGCTTCCCAACGGAAATAGCTTCGGTCCTATTGAATGTAGGGATGGATAGTCGCGGGGCAGTTGATGCCATTACCTCCGCCGCGCAGCAGGCCGGAGGAACAGTCTATCTGGAACCACAACTGATGCAGGATAGTATGTACGTGAGCGGGTTTACCGATCCGGATGGGCATCGGTGGAGTGTATTGTACCTGCCCGGGCATACTGACTAATTACTGACCTTCGGTCATAGCAAGGGTAGCAATGCTGAGCTTGGCGCCCTCGTGGGTTTTGAGAAGCAGGTTGCCACAGAAGTCGAGCGTTGCACCAGTAGTAATAACGTCGTCAACCAACAGGAGGTGTTTGCCTCGGAAGTCTCCTTTGCCTACGGCAAAGACCTCGGCTACGTTTTGCATGCGTTCGTAGCGATTCTTTTTAGTCTGTGACCCTTGAAATGAAGTGCGCTTTAATGCGTCAGGGTATACAGTTATGTTCAGGATGGCAGCGAGACCCTCGGCAATCTTTTCTGCTTGGTTGTACCCCCTGTGATGTTTTCTCTTTGGATGAATGGGAACTGGGATGATCCCTGCAAGATCCTTTAAAGCAGAATGGTTGAGTAGTTGCAGCCCTAATATACTTCCGAGCTGAACGCCAACTTCCGGACGATGATAATACTTCAGGGCGTGAATAAGAGCCTGGCAGACAGTACCTGTATTGAAAAAATAAAGTGCGGATCCAAATTGTAAATCGAGTCTGCCCCGGAGTAAGTCCGTCACAGGGTTCTCAGGTAATTCCCAATGGCGGGTGAGTGATAATTCTCCCAGGCAGCTGAGGCACAGCTGCGGTTCCTGGTGGTAACTGACCGTGCTGCGGCAGTTCAGGCAAAGGCTTGGGTAGAGGAGGGACCGAATACCATGCGCCAGGGATATGGTACGCGCTTTAATCGACATAACGCCAGCTGCGTAAGAACCGTAAGCCTACGGATAATTCAATGGTGAAGTTGCGGATCATGCGAGCGGGGATTGTCCGATTACCTGCTCCGAATGGATCAATTACATTAGGGATGGCTCCCTGATTGTACTGGAAATTGAAATCTGGATTTGCGGATAATTCCACAAATGCTCCGATGCGCTCAGATAGCTGGAATAGTGCACCTCCACCAAAGGTGGCACCGTAGGTGACTTCATTAATGAAGCCAGGGTCGTCAATTGGGTAATTGGCCCGAAAGGCGATGTTTGTGGTCCCGGTCAGCTGATCATATTCGGCCAGGTTATTGTCGAAACTGTAATCGACCCGTAACCCCAGCAGGTAATACAGGTCAGCATTTCTGGTGTACTTAGCAACGGATTTAGCGCCAACGGCCAACGAGACATTATGGAAGAGGAAATCGTCAGTAGGAAGGTTGACGGCGTTGCCGCCAAAGGTGAATCCGCGGCGGCGACTAAGCTGGCTACCTCGCTGATGGTACCCCAGCTGGCCAAAGAAACTGTATTTACTGGCTACGGGGATAGACTCCAGGAAAAGAGCGCCGTGGTACCCAAGTCTTAGTTCGGTCTCAAGCCCGGACCAGTCCTGATTACTAAGGCTAGGTCCACCTTTTAGCCCGAATAAGTAACCACCCCAATCAACACCGTACTCACCCTCTAATTCAAGGTTTTGAGCCGAGAGAGAGCTGGCCAGACATAAGCAGGTAAGGAAGAATAAGGAGCGGATCACAGGCTAATGTTTAAGAGCGTCAATTAGAAAATGCCAGATTTCAACGCCAGAAAAAGGTAGCATTTACCACCACTGCTTTTTCGGCCAAGAGCTAAGGTACGACCTGAGGTCTTAAACATACGAAAGCACGGTGAGCCGTGGCTTACCGTGCTTTCGTAATACCTATCCCCAAACCAATTTGACCTAGGTGTATAACCGGTATTACTTAATCCGGAGTTGCTGTCCGATAAAGATACTGTTGGTCGTTAGCTGGTTCAGCGCCTTCAGTTCTGGAACCGTTAACCCGTAGCGACGACTGATGCCATAGAGGGTTTCTCCTGAAACGACGTCGTGGTACTGACGGCTCGTGACGGGCGTTGTCTCCGGCGTAGGAGCAGGTACAGGGTTAGGAATTGAAGGAGTACCGGTGTTTTCATCGTTGGGTGTGGTTCCCGGAGTGGTCGTTGGCGGCACTGGTGGATAACCGCCAGGAATGATTACTCCCGGTCCGGTAGGAAACGGTGGAGGCGTTGTGGATGGATCCGAAGGTTCATTCGTTGGATCAATGACGTCCAAATTGCCGTCATCATTGGTAGGGATGTCAATAATTGGGGCATTGGGGTCCGGAGTGCCTTCTTCCCGTGGAGCTTCTTTTACCTTTCCACCACGTAATTTGATTTTGGTCCCGGTAGCAGGATCACTCTCCTCGTTCAGACGGTTGCGTTTGGCGAGTTTGTCGAGGCGCAGACCGTAGCGCTGGGCAATGTCAAAGAGGTTCTCTCCTTCTTGCACCGTGTGGTAACGATCCCGACCTCTGAAGCTACTACGCTTTGGTTGCAAGTAAACGCGGTCCCCAACAGCAACTTCCTGCTCTTCTTTGTTGAGACCTTCATTGTAGTCCAACAGGCGGCGGACACTAACATCAACCTGACGCGCAATCTCCTTAACGGTCATCGGGGCGTCGCTAATGAAGTAACTTACATCGTTGGTTCTTAAAATACCAGCGATGGCCTCCTCAATGGGTGCCTCCACTTCTTCCGGGTCTACCGCTCCGGGACGGTCGAATAAGTAAAGGTTATTCCGTTCAATGATGGAAATCAGGAGCTCTGGGTACCGCGGGTTGGTAGCGTAACCTGCCTGCCGTAGCCCCTTTGCCCAGGAAGCATAATCAGTGGGGTCGAGGCGGAAAAGAAATCCGTAGCGGAATGCTTTTGAGGGGTCCCGGAGGAATTCAGAGTGGGCAACAAAGCTGGCGTCAGCATTGCGGTACTGGCGGAAACAACTCTTGATCAACCTACCGTTGTCATCGTAGTCGTCATCCTTCTTGTAGTACTCATCTCCTTTCCACCGGCTACCACATTTGATGCCAAAGTGATTTTTGGCATTGCGGGCCAGATCGCTTTTGCCGGCACCACTCTCCAGGATCCCCTGAGCGAGTTTAATGCTGGCCGGAACGCCGGTGCGTTCCATCTCACGAATGGCAATTTCCTTGAAGCGCTTTATGTAGCGGTCTACGTCCTCAGTCGCAAAGGCATCCGCTAACACAATTTCACTGTGTAGCGGTTGTCCTGCCAGAAGAAGAAACAGGAAGATGTAGAATGGCTTTATCATGATTTTGTGTTGGGTAGGTAGAACGCTGAAAACAGATCAAGACGGAGCAAGCTCCTAAGGGTGACACATTAACGGGAAAAAGCTGAAGAGTAGTGGCTGTAAGAATACTTTTTTTGAGAATCTTAATGCTCGTGTTTAACAATTTAGTTTTTCGTTTAGAGTCTGTCGGGAGGCTGCTACCGAAAACACTTTTGCTGACTACCCGTGTTTCAACCGGATTACCTAACGGACCAGGACCAGATCTCCCTTCACTACTTTGGTGCTGCCGTCTGAAAAGGTAACCGTAACACTAAATACGTAGGCCCCTGATTGGCGGAGTCTTCCGTCTGATGCCCGGCCATCCCAGCCCCAGTTCTCGTCTCTGGGCCCAACTGGGCCGGCAAAGTCATATACTCTGTTGCCCCAACGGTCAAAAATGGAGAAGTCACTAAAAGTACTGACATTCCTGGTGCCATAAATTCGGTAGACATCGTTGGTGCCGTCCTGATTAGGGGAGAAGGCAGAAGGCGCGAACAATGGAACGTAGCGATCGACTACCACAAGTGCTTCCCCGGAAACAGTACAACCTGCATCGTCAACGGCGGTGATCAGGTAGGTCGTGGTAGTATCTGGAGCGACAAAGAAACTTGGCTCAGTCAATAGGGCAGCAGGACCGGGTGTAACCTGAAAACCACTGGCATTCAGGTTGGTCAGTACCGCAATTTCGACACTGTCTCCTAAAGTGATTACCTCGTAATCAGGGGTGATCTGGATTTCGCCCACCGGGGCAGGTTCAAATTCAAAGGTCTCCGTAAGTACACAACCTTTACTGTCTTCCAGCACAAAGGTTGTTGTGCCCACCTGAGCAACAGCAGTATCGGGTAATGTTGCTAACGGACGGAAGGCATTGCCGCCATCAGTGCTGATCACGTAAGGACCAACACCTCCGGCCAGGTTCTGCACGACCAGTGCAGGGTTCGGATCGAGACAGGTCGCGTCCACTTCGGCGAGCTGAACGGCAAGAATATCCGGTTCTGCGAGCTGTACACTAGCCGCAACTTCACAACCTCTGCCGCTCGTCACGATTAAGGAGTATTCCCCAGCTGATAGCCCACCTACGACTTGGGTATCATCCCCGGTGTTCCAGTCAAAGACGAACGGACCAAGTCCTCCGGAGGTAAGGGCCATTACTTCTCCATCGTTGCCGCCGGCACAGCTAACTGCAAAAATGCCGTCACCACTCATAACGTCGATTCGTACGGCCATATCAGTTGTAGTAACCGTGATGCTGCCAGAGGTGAGCAAGGGGCAAGGACCACCATCTTCCGCACTAAGAATAGTGACGGTAGTTCCTACGTCTACCGGACGCTGGATCGTGGTCGTTCCACTTACCAGAGAAATAACCTCCCCCGGGTTGGAACTAAGCGTGACATTGGCCTCAGCAGGGCCATCATAGCTGATGCTAATACTCAACAGGCCATCCTCACAAATGACACCTTCCCCGTCAATGCTGACGGAAGGAACAGCGCGTTCCCGCACAGTAACTGATACCAGGCTGTCACATCCATTGCTTGTTGGGAACGGCAGCGTGATGAGTTCATCGTCAATTGCGCTGTCAAATATCCTACCACCATAGGTAAAGCTGGTGCCGGTACAAATGGTAGTATCGAAAACCGCTACCGTTTGCGGGAAGAAGTCAACGCTTACTGAAATTGTGCTGTCGCACCCATTGCTGGAGGCACCTTCCAGAATTATATCTCCGGAAGTACGCATCGCGTGGAATGCTTGTCCTGCGAGGAAGAAAGT
>CAZTTF010000271.1:0-33060 GCA_964616365.1 uncultured Lewinella sp.
CGGTATTCAGCTTCCGACTTGCCCAACTCCGGATAATAAGCCCTGAATTCCCGGTAGAAGGGAGAAAGCTGACTGTCGTACTCCACTACTGCCGGATTAAGGAACTGATAACCGTAAAAAGAAGGATCACAGTCGGCCAGGAGGCCGGCCGGAAACAACAGTAATATCAGGTTCAGGTAGCGCTTCATCGGAGGTGAAGATAGTACGATTGGGGCCTATTCCTCCTCCTGACGGATTTGCTGGAGAAAGCCCGGCGGCAGCCACAGCTGCCGTTGTGGGAACGGAATCTCAATGCCGGCCTTCTTAAAGGCGGCGTTAATGGCAAAGCGGATATCGCTTTTGGTATCCTCTATCCGCAGGAGGTCACGTGACCAGAACAGCAGGTCAAAATCCAGCGAAGAATCACCAAAATTAAGCAGGCGGACACTCGGCCGGGGGCTCTTCAACACCTTCGGGTGTTCGAGGGCAACTTCCAGCAAGACTTTACGGACCAGCTCAGGATCCTCGTGGTAGGCAACCCCGACCTGCACGTGAAAGCGTGCAGTACGTTCCACCTGGCTCCAGTTGGTAACGTTCTCACCGATCAATTTGGAATTGGGAACGAAGATCATGATATCGTCCCGCGTTTCCACGATGCTCGTCCGTGTACCAATCTTACGAATTGTCCCTACCTGATGCCCCGTGATTTCCACAACGTCGCCAACCTTTACCGATCGCTCGAAAAGGATGATCACGCCACAGATGAGGTCGTTAAACGTTTGCTGTAGTCCGATACCAATACCGACAAGCAGGGCCGCAGCACCGGTCCAGATCGCCACCAAGTTGAATCCAAGTCCCTGAATCACTAATAAAGTTCCAACAACGTAGACGAAGTAGGTCAGCAGGCGGTTGATGGCAAACTGACTACCGATATCCACCTTGGAGCGGTTGTAGATCTTCTGCAACACGAAGGTTGTAAAGAAGGTCAACAGGAGACGGATCACGAATACGGCCAGGACGAAGAGTAAAACACGCTCTACGTCAATTAGCCATTTCAGCTCCATCCTGAGGTCCTCCGGCCTGCGGATAATGTAAGCGCGGGCGAGGCCGGCAGCTTCAGCCACTACCGTTACGGCCAGGATGTAGAGAATTGGCCGAACCGCCGCAAAGCGGCGGGTGAGTTGCTCTTCCTCCCGCTCCGTCAGCCCCCGGCCTTCTTGCTCTTTTGCAGCGTGCAGGCGTTGCACCGCCACCTCACTGATCACCAGGTCAAATACTCCGGCAGAAATGAAGGCGACAAAACCGGAGACCAACGTACTGATCTTGACCGTGAAGTAAATGTCCGCACCATCATCAGTTGGGGCCGGTTGTAACAGGTAGGAGAAAAACTCGTGGTCGATATCCAGAACCCGGAGCGTAGCAATCGCAAAAATACTGACGAGCATCAGGTTGACGACCCGACGTATGCGGGAAGCATTCTTAGAGTCCGTACTCTCCTTTTCGTAATACCAGGGCAAAAGCTTTTTAACCAGCAGCCACCACAAAATAAGGAGGCCGATCAGGATAAGTCCTAGCAAAACTTCATCCTGCGTGCTCATGGTTAACCCCCATCGCTCTAAAAATTCTATTTGACCGAGTAATTTCATTACAGTAGTTCCTTGCGGTCGGCCAATTTACGTCAGATTTTTTAAGCCTCGGATTGAGCTATCTGAAAGCCTAGCTTCTCAAAGTCCCGGTAAAAATCAGGATAGCTCTTCTCTACCACCATCGGAGATTCAATCCGAATAGGATGTTGCAGGGCTAATGGTGCCAACGCCATTGCCATCCGGTGGTCGTGATAGGTAGCAAAAGTGGGTACTCCGCCCGCATAATTGGCGGTGCCTTCCTGGCCAAAGTACTGCTGCCCGGCTCCGGCACCACTCATGTGCGCCGGTATTTTATACAGGGCTATGCCCAGTTTGCCCAGTTCTGTTTTCATGGCATTCACCCGGTCGGTCTCTTTGATAAAGAGCGTCTGCAGGCCACTGTAGAGCGATTGAACGCCCAGACCGGCACAGGTGGCCATCAGCGTTTGCGCGATGTCGGGGCACTCGACAAAGTCCTGTTCAAAAAGTGGCGGAGGTGTCGCTCCTGCTGGCTTTACGATGCGCAGGCCAGTAGCATCGAAGTGTGTAACCACCCCGAAACGCGTATAGAGATCGGCGACAACGGCGTCCCCCTGGACGCTTTCAGCAAACAAGCCATCTATCTGCAAATCTGCAGCTGGTGCCAGAGCAGCGAGGCCGTAGTAATAGCTGGCGGCCGACCAATCTGCCTCCACCGTAAATTCACGGGGCGCGTACGCCTGAGGAGCTACGCTGATCGTTTGTCCCTCCCAGGTGTGCTCCACCCCAAAGTAAGCCATCAGAGAAAGCGTCATTTTGATATACGGGACACTTACAATTTCCCCTTCCAGCGTTAACTGCAAGCCATTGGGCAGGGTCGGTGCCAGCATCAGCAAGCTGGAAATATACTGGCTGCTGGTATCGGCAGCGATGGTGAGTGCGCTGGCTTTGTCCAGGGCACTGTAGCCAATTTTCAGTGGCGGATAGCCTTCTTTTTCGAGGTACTCAATGTCGGCACCAAGCTCCCGCAGGGCATCCACGAGTATTCCGACCGGGCGTTCCTTCATGCGCTGACTTCCGGTCAGCGTCTGGTAGCCGGGACGACGGCTAAGGTAGCCCGTCAAAAAACGAAAAGTCGTTCCGGCAGGACCTGCGTCCAGCACTTCATCGGTACTGGCCAGCAGGCGTTCCAGGCGCACGGTATCGTCAGCAGCAGCTAGCCGATGGATGGGAAAGTCTCCTTCAGTAAGTGCACGAATGATCAACGCGCGGTTGGCGATTGATTTGGAGCCGGTCAGTTCAATGTGGCCATTCAGGGGGCCACCGGGGTGGGAAAGTTCGTAGATCATAAGCAAAGGGGCGGGGCCGCAGGTGCAAAGTTAGTTGGAAAAGGCAGGGCAAGCAGACCCGCCCATATTCGACAGGGTAGCTCTGTTACCGTAGAGCCGGCAGGGGGTAATGCTTAGCCAAACAGACGCTTAAAGGTATTCCACCAATTTCTCCAGGCTGATCCGCCCTTCGTAAATGGCTTTTCCGACGATGACACCATAGCAGTCCAGCGCAGCAAGGGCATCAAGGTCTGTCGTGTCGGCAACACCCCCACTGGCGATGAGGTTGACTTCCGGCTGTTCCCGCCGGATGCGGCCGTAAAGCTCTCGGGCAGTCCCCTGCAGCAAACCGTCTTTGCTTACGTCAGTGCAAATCGTGTACCGAATGCCCCTGGCTACATACTCCGCCAGAAATTCAAAGAGCTCCCGATCACTGGCTTCCTCCCAGCCAGACACGGCGATTTTATCGCCGCGTACATCAGTTCCCAGAATGATCTTCTCTGCGCCGTAGCGTTCCAGCCATCCAAGAAAAACCTCCGGTTTTTTCACCGCGATCGTCCCGCCAGTTACCTGATGTGCGCCACTCTCAAAGGCAATGCGGAGATCTTCATCAGATTTCATACCGCCGCCCCAGTCGATCTCCAAATCCGTTCCGCCGGCAATCCGTTCCAGGACTTTATGGTTTACAATGCCACCGCCCCGGGCGCCATCCAGATCAACCACGTGCAGGCGCTTAAGGCCTGCTGCCGCAAACTCCCGGGCAACGGCCAGCGGGTCTTCGTTATACACCGTCTTCTGGGCATAGTCGCCCTGCGTCAGGCGGACGCATTTCCCGTCGATGAGGTCAATAGCAGGAATGATGTGCATGGGCCTATTTTTTGGTTTACGTTGGTTTTTTGACTGCCGTACACTGGAGGTTTAGGGTACAATGACATGACCACCAGCATCTGAGGGAGCGACCAAAGTGCAAAGAAAGACATTTTGGCGTTCATCTCAACAGACTTTCCAAAGCATACGCCTTGGTTTTTGCGGAGGTATCCGCTTGCCTGGCAATTCACCTTTAGCCAGCCTGCAAAGCACTACCCCACCCACAAGGCCACAAGCCTAAAAGACTAAAAGACTAAAAGACTAAATCACCCCATCCACCCTAACAACGCCTCCACCAGGTCCTCGGCGGGATGTTCCGCAGTGGCAGCGTCCTCATGGCTTACCGTTTCCTTCTTTGCACCTGCGTCCGCGCCCAAACTGCTCTCCGGTTGTTCCAGCTGTTCTTCAGTCTGTTCATCCCGGCTTTTCGCCAACTTCAATAAGCGCTGTCGGTCATAGACACTGAAATCGGCAAAGGTCCGCCGCAACAAGGGCAACACCGTCTCAAAGTCCGTCCAACTAAGCTGCGCCAGCCAGTCGTCTACGAGCTTCCAGAGAGGAGGATAGTGAAAGAGCAGCTGACCGCTTCCGTGCAGGAAACCACTTAGCCACTGCGCCACTCCGTTGGCGCCGTTCGCGGCCGATAGTGCCCGGGAGAACCGCCGGGCTGTTTCCGCATCGTCCAGCAATTCGTGGTCGTAAAGCAAACGGATACAATACCCCTCAATGAGCGCATTGATGCCGCTACTGGCGGCGGTACGCCAGAGCCCTCCGGTCCAGATATCGTTGTGTTCTTCGTTGTCCAGTTGCGACAGGGCGTAGTTAGCTCCCGAGAGGTGACCAAGTAGTTCGGTTGCCTGCTCGTCATCAATGTTTGTCGCTGCGGCGGGCAGGCCTGCGGCCAGCCTGGGCAAAAGTTCATCAATCACCAGCAATAAAGAGGTGGTATCCGTCTTACGACTATCGCCGTAGCGGCTGGTTCGTACCAGCGCCGGGAGTGCTGCGAGCAGGGAGGCAACGTCCGTCGTCTCCGCAGCCCGGTCGCGCAGGAGGCGCATTAGATCAGGGACAATGTCCGGTAGGTCTGCCTGCAGGCACGCCAGGGTCAATTCAGCTAGCGGACGTACGGTGCGCAGTGCTGCTGCCTGTTCCCGGGCGTACCGCCCGGCAGCCAGGGGAACCGTATTGCCGTAGCTGGCCCGCTCAATGAGGTACAGGCTGTATTCCGGCTGCCACTCCAGCAGCCAAACCTCCTTAAAACTGCTGATGGTGTCCGGGCCTAAGGGTTGGATTTTCCCCCAGTTGATGCCCAGAAGGTTGAGCCGATGCAGCAGGTGGCTCTTCCGCAGATCGTTCGGAGCACGCAGATCGATACCGCCTCTGGGGTTAGCTTTAGTCGCTTTGAGGTATTTCTCGCCCGCGGTCTCCCAGAGTTTGGCCATTCGGGTGCTCTTCAGCTCCCGGTTAAGGTCTTCGAGCAAGGGCACGGTGGTCACTCCCGGCGGCACGAAACCTACCGTAGTCCCTACCGTTAATTTCTCGTGGATCACGGCCAGCCGTTCCTCCCGTCCGGCCGCAATGGTTCCCAGTAGCGCCTGTTCCAGTTCCTGGATTCCCGGGCGTTCGTGCTCCCGGAGGGTGGCCAGGGTATTCGCGAGGGCAACGCCCTCGGTCGCCAGTGCGGGACTTGCGTCGTAGCCTTCTTCGCGGAGCAATTTTGCCGCTGTAGCCATCCAGCGGTCAGTTGCATTGTCGGGAAAGTCGTGGAGCAACTGATACCAGCTTGGGCTCAGTACTCCGGCACCATAACCGGCCGCCTTCGCCAGGCGGGGGTAAGACCAGGGCACCCAGGCCGCAGCAATTTTAACCTTGGGCAATCCTTTGAGCCGGGCTTTGTCGGCCGCCGCCTTGAACTTACCAACATCGGCTACGGCGGGGCCGTGCCAGGCGCCAACGATGATCGCAATACGCTGCGCACCAGACTTGAGGGCTTTGCGGATTTCAGTACGCATGAACGCCTCCCGGCGTTCGTTCTCATCGTCGGAAGCCGAAGGGAATGTTCCCCGTAACTCACCTACCATTTCCAGCAATGCCGCAAAGGTTTCCAGCGGATTATCAGTCCCTCTTTCCAGCGTAGCATCCCACCAGCTCTCACTGTCTTCATAGCCCGCCAGCTCCGCCATCAACGATAGCGGATCGCGGCGCAGCTGCTTGCGCAGTTGCTGTTTTGTTTTACCCGGAAATACGGAGGGCTCCTCCGGCGGAGGGGCGGTGGTCTGAAACAGTGTGGGAGGAACGTGTGCTGCCGTTTGTGCGAGGTAAAAGCGGGCCGGCAAATCTATGGGGCTAACGGAGACGGCGTGTTCAGCCGCCCATTGAATAGCCTGATACTCGGGGCTAAAGTCCGCAAAAGGATAAAAACTGGCTCGTTCGATGTCTTTTGCATCGTAAAGCACCATAGCTACCGGTGGTCGCAAGCCTTTGGACACTACTTCCAGTAAGTACCGATCCGCGTCAGCTGGCATCTCGATCAACAACAGATCGGGCTGATAAGCCTCCAACGCCGCCCGCAGGCGGCGCGCGGAGCCCGGTCCATGATGACGAATGCCGAAGGTGCGGGTCATAAAAAATACTGCTTAAGCTGGATGCACAGAAGATCAAAGATGAGCATATTCTCTCGAATACACCACCACGGTAAAGGCAATCGCCAGGGCAATCGCAGCAAAAGTTGACGCATAGTATGAGCAGCCACCTCATACAACTCAAAAACGAGTCGTTTGGACATAGCATGCGTCCTCCTGAGACCACCTTTGGTGGAATTAAGGAGGCTCATACTATGTCTTAGGCGACTGCAGCCTATTTTCTTTATACTTGCCGCCATGTCAGCCACACTACCTTTTTCTCGCATCCTGATCATTGGTTGCTCCGGCTCCGGAAAGTCTACCCTCACCCGTCAGCTTGCGGAGCGTACCGGCCTTCCCATCATCCACCTGGACAAGGAATATTTTGCCCCCGGGTGGCAGGAACCGACCACCGAGGTATGGCGATCACGCGTAACCGAGCTTGTCGCGCGCGAGGCCTGGATCATGGACGGCAATTTCAGTGGGACTTTCGACCTGAGGATGCCACGTACTGAAGCCGTGGTCTTTTTGAATCAGCCCACCTGGCGGTGCCTTTGGCGGGTCATTGTCCGCACCATCCGTCACTACGGGAAAGTCCGCCCGGGCTCGGCGCCCGGCTGCGCCGAGCGTTTTGACCTTCCCTTTCTTCATTATGTCCTGATGTACAACCGGACCCGCCGTCCGGGCATCCTTCGCCAACTCGCACAGCAACGAGATGCCGGAAAACTGGTCTATGAACTACGGTCCTCCAGGGAAATCAAAGAATTCCTGACAGACTATTAACTTGTTCCCATGCAAATCTCCCCTACTCTACGCCGTTCCCTCATTGGGCTGTCGCTCCTGACAGCGCTCCTTTTTGCGGCTTTCCTCTGGTTGCGCCCCTTGCTCAACATCGGAGCTGGCTACGCAGCTAAACATGCCTGTAGTTGTCACTTCATGCAAGGGCGTGATCTGGCAGAGATCAAGGAGCAGGACCTGAATTTTTCAGTATTAGGCTGGGTTAGTCTTGAAGCAGATGAGAACGACCTTCGTTCCTCTTTTTTCGGCCTCGTCTCGCGGCGGGCCCGTTTTCGCAAAGGCATTGGTTGCACGCTAATCAACGATGATACGCAACCTTTAGCATCCGTGACACCGGCAGCGGGCGCGGACGCAGGTGCCAGCACTGGTAGCGAGCGCCGGGTAACGAACCCTGCGGCGCTGCGCGCCGCGCTGGACTATGCGATGGCTCCCCAGCCCGGCGGAGGTACCCGCGGAATCGTAATTATGAAGGACGGGCAAATCATTGCCGAAGATTATGCCCCCGGTTTTGACGAAAACAGTCTACAGCTGGGTTGGTCAATGACCAAAACCCTCACGGCCATGGCTGTTGGTGCTGCTTTTACGCCTCCCACTGCACCTGCGACCGCGCCCCAAACAGTTGTCGCCCAAAAACAACTCTTCCCCGAAGTGTGGACCGACGCCACCAGGCAGGAAATCTCCCTGGCAGACTTGCTCCATATGAACTCCGGCCTGGCCTGGAATGAGGCGTACGGCAGCCTTTCGGATGCCACGATCATGCTCCACGAGCATGCCGACATGGCTAAGTATGCCTACGATGTTCCCGCCGTCGCTCCGCGGGCAACGGTTTGGAACTATTCCAGCGGTACCACCAATGTGCTGGCAGAACTCATCGAACGGGAGACGCCAACACAAACCACCTACACTTTTATGCATCAGTTGCTGCGCCCGGTTGCTCCCAGCCTGATGATTGAACCCAGTCAGGCCGGCCTGCCCGTGGGCAGTTCCTACGGATGGGCAACGGCCCGGGACTGGGCCCGCTTGGGGCAGTTCATGTTGCAGGACGGCGTATGGGAAGGAGACACGCTCCTGCCTCCCGGTTGGATCGACTGGATGCGCCAACCGGCCGCAGGCTCGGAAGGCACCTACGGCGGCCAACTTTGGCTCCCCGGGCCAGACATGCCCGACTTACCTGCAGATGCTTATATGATGAGGGGGTTTCAAGACCAGCGGGTATTTATCCTGCCTTCCGAACAATTGGTGATCGCCCGCCTCGCGCACGAGGAAGATCAGGTGATGGATTTTGCAGGGATGGTGGAGCGTATTCGGGCAGCCATTGCTGAGATGCCGCCGCAACAAAGTGCTCCCGCAAGCCAGGAATAGGCAAAAGAGCGGTTATCGCTCCATAAACCAAAGATAAGTTGGTTGCCAGGACAAGTTTCCGCAGAAATAGCGTGTTTTCTAGGTCAAAAATCACGTTATTTGCCGGCTAAATGCCCACGTGGCAAAAATTTTTAGAACCCTCTGAAAGTTTCACCGTTAAGCAAAGATGACTACCGGAAGTCCTCCTTTTGCTGACGGCCCCCGGAATTAACCAAAACCAACAAAATTTACTCTTTCCCATGGAATCCTTGAAACAGAAATTTGCTGAAAAAGCACTAGCCTTATTTAATGAACTGCGTGCCATCAATAAAGAGCATGGCGATAAGCCCATGGGAGAAGTCACTCTCAAGCAAGTGACCGGTGGCGCCCGCGGAATCAAAATGATGCTTTGGGAAACCAGCCAGTTGGATGCACAGGAGGGTATTCGCTTCCGTGGCTACTCCATTCCTGAGGTCAAGCAACTGCTTCCTGCAGGTCCTCAGGGAGAGCCCAAGCCAGAAGGCTTGTTCTGGTTGATGCTGACCGGAGAGATTCCGACTGAAGCAGAAGTAAATGCCCTGACCGCTGAGTGGCACAAGCGTTCCGATGTGCCGGAGCAGGTGTTTACTACGCTGGACAGTCTCCCGGCCGACATGCACCCCATGACGCAGTTTACAATTGGTATCATGGCGATGCAGTCTGACAGCATCTTTGACCGCCGGTACGCTGAAGGCATTTCCAAAACGGAGCATTGGGACGCTGTTTACGAAGACAGCATGAACCTGATTGCCCGTCTGCCCCGGGTAGCAGCCTACATCTACCGCCGCGCCTTTAAAAACGGCGATCACATTGCCCCTGACACCAGCCTCGACTGGTCTGCCAACTACGCGCACATGCTGGGTAATGATGACGAGGACTTCCGCAGCCTGATGCGTCTTTACCTGACCATCCACGCTGACCACGAGGGAGGTAATGCTTCTGCTCACACCGTTAGCCTTGTTGGTTCAACGCTGAGTGATCCGTACCGCTCTTTCGCAGCAGGTATGAACGCCCTGGCTGGCCCACTGCACGGCCTGGCCAATCAGGAAGTGATCAAGTGGATTTTCGAGATGATCGAAAAGCTTGGCACTAAAACACCAACCAAAGAACAGATCCAGCAGTACGTGCAGGAGACCCTCGACGCCCGTAAGGTGATTCCTGGTTACGGCCACGCAGTCCTTCGCGAACCAGACCCCCGTTTCGTTGCACAGCGTCGTTTTGCGGAAGAGTACATCAAAGACAGCGACCTGATCGAAACTGTCTGGAAGATTTTTGATACCGTTCCTCCAATGCTACAGGCTCTTGGCAAGGTGAAAAACCCGTGGCCAAACGTAGATGCTCACTCAGGTGCTCTGCTCGTACACTATGGTTTCAGCGAGTACAGCTACTACACCGTACTGTTCGGAGTGAGTCGTGCCCTGGGAGTACTTGCAGCTGGCGTATGGAGCCGTGCACTTGGCATGCCGCTAGAACGTCCAAAGTCCGTAACTTCCGCCTGGATTAAGGAACAACTCTAAAGCAATTTGCCAGACCGTTAGTGGTCGGATTTTTAAACGCTAACTAAGCCATCGAAAATCCAACTACTAACGGTCCAGCATACCAACTTATAACTCACTAACAGACTAGATACATGAACGTACCAGAAAACCTCTTTTACACCGAAGAGCACGAATGGGTGCTAATCGAGGGAAATATTGCCACCGTTGGTATTACTGACTTTGCTCAGGACGCACTGGATGAATTAGTATACGTTGAGGTTGACACCGTCGACGAAGACCTTGAGCAAAACGCCGTTTTTGGAACCGTCGAGGCGGTTAAAACTACCAGTGATCTCTTTCTTCCACTGGCGGGAAAGGTGACGGAGTTTAACGATGAGTTAAACGAGGATGAGGGGGACAACCCCACCATCGTCAACGAAGACCCTTACGGCAAAGGCTGGATCATTAAAATGGAACTTGCTGACCCGGAAAGCCGGGAAGGTCTGCTTAGTGCTGAGGAGTACAAAAATTTAATTGGATAATTTTGACTCCGCGTCCACCAAAAGGGGATGCGACTGCATCTATACCAGCAAATCGCGTAGTTCCTCGTCTCCTGACAGCTGGATACACGTTGTTGTTGACCCTGGCAAGCTTGCTTCCAGGTAGCCAATTACCGACAATTCCGGACTGGAGTACGCTTTTTTCGCCCGACAAGGTGGCCCATTTTGGTGCTTACGCTCTTTTTGCGCTATTATTGTCGGCCTCTTTTCCCGAACGCGGGAAATTTCTGAACACGGTAAAGGCCGTTCTATTTGCTTTTAGCTTTGGTGTTTTAATGGAAATACTGCAAGCTGTCACTAAAACCGGCCGCTCTTTTGACTTCGTTGATATGATCGCCAACCTGATTGGCGCGCTCATTGGCGGTCTTCTTATTACCTTGTTCTACCATTTAAGAAAAAAGTTTGCCCCGATCCCGGGTCAGGCTAACGAATAACTTTTTTTAAACCCAATAGTCATGTTTCAAATCTCCGTAGCGGGACTGGGACTTGCTCTGTCGGGCTCTACTCTAGCCTTTGCCTTCCTGGCAATATTTGTAGGCTTCTTTGCACTGATCTTCTTCATGCGCAGAGTCTATAAAAACCGGACAGAGAAAGCCCTCCAGGGTGCTTATGCTGAAGATGCAGAAGCCAACAAATCGTATATTGCCAATCGTGCGAAATACGAGCGGCTGGATGTTTTTGGCCTCAGTTCCACCTTTTTCAACTTTGGCCTTGCGCTTGCCGTAGGTCTATCGTTACTCGCTTTTGGCTGGACGCAATACTCTAAAACGATTGACGTCTCTGCCTACCTCGAAACCCTCGAGGAAGAAATCGAAATGGAGCCGCCCCGTACGGCTGAGCCTCCCCCACCCCCACCTCCACCACCGCCACCGGTGATTGAGGAAGTGCCGGAAGAGGAATTGATTGAAGAGGACGTTGAGTTTGAAGATCAATCCATCGATGAAGAGGTAGCCGTCGAAGAACCAGAAGTCTTCGAGGAAGAAGCTCCTCCTCCCCCACCACCGCCACCGCCGCCACCACCACCACCCGCAGAAGAAGAAATCTTCAAGGTGGTAGAGCAGATGCCACTCTTCCCTGGTTGTGAAGACCTGGGCAGCTATGCCGAGAAAAAGGCGTGTGCTGACAAGAAGATGCTTGAATTTATCTACGGTAACATCAAGTACCCTGCTATTGCCCGTGAGAACGGCGTAGAAGGCATGGCAGTAATTTCGTTCACGGTTGAGAAAAACGGTGAAGTGAAAGATGCCAAGGTAGTACGTAACCCAGGTGCCAAAACTGGTGAAGAAGCACTCCGTGTTGTCCAGTTGATGAACTCTAAAGGGCTCCGTTGGAACCCAGGTATGCAGGGCGGTCGTCCGGTACGTGTACAGTTCAACCTTCCGGTGAAGTTCAAGCTTGAGTAATACCACTCATTTATAAGCTACGGAAAGCCGATGTCGTCCAGCAGGATGGCATCGGCTTTTTTAGTGTTACCCCAGGCCTGGGTACACCTTCGCACCATCCTCTGTTTCGGAGAAGATCGGCTATAACAGTCTCATCCGGTAGAGACGTGAATCGATGCGGGTGAAGATTAGCAACGACTAAGGCAGGAAAGTTATACTTCCCAGGCGTACTTGGCCCTAACCTCACACCTAAATGCCCTTGAAAAACGTTAGCTTTACAATCCCCCCAGAATGAAACGTATGCGTTGGTTACTACTATCCTTATTTGTCCTTTTCACCAGTATGTTGGCTGCTCAAAACAGCCAGCTGGCGCAGCAGTATTTCCAGGACGGTGAATACGAGAAGTCAGCAGAACTGTACTATCAGCTTTCCCGGGAAAAGCCAAACAGTAATTCTTTTTTCGATCGCTACATCACGAGCCTGATGAAACTTCAGCGGTATGACGAGGCGGAAAGTGCGTTAAAAAAACGCCTGAAAAAACGGCCGGAGGAGGTAGTGCTCTTTGTTCAATACGGCCAGCTACTCGAGGAGAAATTTGACGATGCCGGAGCTTTAAGACAATACCAGAGAGCCATTGAGGAGCTGTCCGCGGATCAATACCGGACCAACCAGCTGGCAAATGCTTTCTTACGTATGACCAAGTACGAGCTAGCCATTGCTACCTACGAGAAAGGATCAGAGCTCCTGAAAGGAAAAGGGGATTTCAGCTTTGAGCTGGGGAACCTGTATCGCCGTAAGGGGGATATTCCAAATATGATCGCGAATTACCTCGCAACGCTCAAAAAACAACCCAAGCGGTTGCGTACCGTCCAGATTTACCTCCAGCGCTCACTTGACAAGGACGGCTTACTGGAAGCGCAAAAGCAGCTTTATGCCCTGATTCAGGAAGCCAACACCAAGGACACAACCTACCCTGAGATGCTGGCCTGGGTATTCATCCAGCGTAAGGATTACAAAGCGGCCCTGCGTCAGGCACGAGCCCTTGACCGCCGTCTCGATGAAAACGGAGAACGCGTTTTACGCATTGGACGAATGGCGACTAACGCCAAAGACTACGAAACGGCCATTTCAGCCTTTGATTACATAACCGATAACAAGAGCCAGGGGAGCGTACTTTACCTCGAAGCCAAGCAAATGGGGCTTTTTGCCCGGCGCATGGCTATCACGGAGGGCTACGACTACACAGAAGAAGATCTACGTATTCTGGAAGGTGCCTACCAGGAATTTCTCGATGAATTTGGTATCAACCCCGAGTCAGCAAGAATTGCCGTCCAGCTCGCAGAGCTGGAAGCACTCTTCCTGAATGACCTCAACCGGGCCAATGAGATCCTTACCGAAGTTATCGCAACGCCGGGAGTCAACGTAAAGACCAAAGCTGAGGCAAAAATTGCCCTGGCCGACTACTTACTGATGCAGGGCGAAGTATGGGAATCTACCCTACTCTACTCTCAGGTTGACAAAACCTTCAAAGAAGACCTCCTTGGTCACGAGGCCCGCTTCAGGAATGCCCGGCTCAGCTACTTTCGGGGGGATTTCGAATGGGCACAATCTCAGTTCGACGTACTGAAAGCCTCCACATCACGGTTGATTGCCAATGACGCCCTTGACCTTTCCGTATTTATCATCGACAACCTCGGCCTGGACACTAGTGCCGTAGCACTCCAGACTTATGCCGATGCAGAACTACTCGTCTTCCAAAATCGCTTTGACGAGGCATTTGCAAAACTTGACGACCTGAAAACAACTTTTCCCGGACACGACCTGGAAGATGATATTGTCTATCTCAAAGCAGACATCTACCTCAAACTGCGGCGGTACGACGAGGCGGCGGAAGCCTACCAGTACATTCTCGACAACTACGAGGAAAGTATCCGTCTCGATAATAGCCTATGGGCTCTCGCCGGCCTCTACGAGAACCAGCTGGATGACTTGACAAAGGCGCAGGAACTGTACGAGCAACTCTTTCTCGACTACAGCGGCAGCATTTTGGCCGTGGAAGCCCGTAAAAAATACCGCGTATTGCGTGGCGACAGCGTTCAATAGCGTACTGCTTTTGAATGTGACCACTAATTATATATGAGGGCGCGCACGCAGGTGCCGTAGGGGATTTCTTTACGAGGCAATGTATTAGGCTTTGGTAATGTGAGGTTGAGCTTTAATCAACCCCATATCAGTGCCGTTCCTGCCGGAGCAGTTTCATGTGGTGATTGTAGATAAACTTAGGTGTCTTCTTATACAGTTTCTCGTATAAGCTCAGGGCCTTATCGCGAGCATGTTGGTCGAGGTAACCACTCAATTCATAGCGAACCAGGTAGGCATGCGCCCGCTGTTCTTCCGTAACGTACTCCTCATTCAGGACTTGTTCGAGCTGCAGCAGGCTCGTTTCAATATTTTGGGGGTCATAAGCAGCGATCGCCTGCGCGTGCAGAATACGCGCCCCGATCAGCACCTCCCAGTTACCAATATCCTCCGCAATAGCGATGGCCTCTTCTTCTACGGCCTTCAACTCATCAAGTTGGCCGTCGGCCAACAGCACGCGCCCTTTCTCCTCCAAACTCGAGCAGAGTACCAACCGATTATTTGTTGTGCGGGCAATCTCGATAGCCTGATCATAGTACATCAACGAGATGTCATGCTGACTTTGAAGAAAATAAATATCTCCAAGAGTATTAACTGCTTTAGCGACGCCTTTACGGTACCCCAGCTCTCTGCTAATGCGCAAACTCCGGTCCAGGTGCTGAATAGCCACCGTAAAGTTGCCCATAACGCTGTTAATATCACCAATGAGGCCCTCTGTAACGGCAATGCCCTGGCGGTCTCCCATTTCCTGACATATTTCCAGATCCCGTACAAACAGATCTGCAGCTTCTTCAAACTTACCCTCCCGCTCAAAAACGGACCCCAGGCTGCCCAGGCCGATGGCCTGTAGCCTTTTGTTGCCCAGCTCTTTGGCCAGCTCCAGACCAGCGTAGTGGTGTTCGGTAGACTTCTTATAGTTCCCGCTTTCAAAATAAATGATCCCCAGGTTGGTGTGCAGATTGGCCAGGCCCATACTGTCCTGGTTCTCTTCATGCAATGGTATTTGCTCTTGAACCACCTTGATGGCTTCCGGGTAGTTCCCCAGGTTCATATGCGTCAGGCCAAGGTGGGAGACTGTTTCGGCGGCACTGGTTGTTCCTGTTCGCCCGAAACCGTAGTCCAGCGACTTGTCGTAGTAGGTAAGCGCATCATGGTAATGGGCGGTACGGAAATACAGGCTCCCCATATTGCTGTATGCTTTGGCGATGCCAAAGATGTCGTCTACCGATTCGAACAGACTCGCCGCAACCCGCAGGTTTTCCATGGCTTCATCATACTTCCCCTGAAAGGTCAGCAAGCGGCCAAGGTGATTGTTCGTACGCCCCAGCAGCAGAATATCCCGGCTGGCCTTTGCAATGGCCTGGGCCTGCTCATACGCAGCCTGAGCTTCATCCCACCGGCCAACAATCTCTAGTACCTTACCCCGGTTGATATGGGTATTCACGGTAACCTCTTCCTCCGGACGGTTACTGAATTTATCAATAAGGCGCTCGTATAATTCCAGCGCTTGCTGATTCTGGAAGTTGGCCCGGGCATAGTTGGCCGCTTTCCCCAGATATTCAATCGTCAGTTCTTTCTCTCCCGCCTGCTCATAGTGGAAGGCAAGGTCCACATAGCGCTCTTCTATATTGTCTCCGTAGAGTTTCAGAATCGCATTAGCAATTTGTCGGTGCAGCTGTTGCAGACGCGTAGTGAGCTGCATACCGTACACCGCTTCCCGTAAAAGACTATGTCGGAAAATATACCGCAATTCATTTACAGCGCTCCATATCTGACCTTTCTCTGCGGAAGCGATTTGCTCCTTGAGCAACAGTCCCATCTCCTCAGAAGAGGAGATACCTGTGTCTTCACACATCACCTCCGTAAGAATTGGAATATCGAACTCGCGGCCAATTACCGCTGCCGCTTTCACCGTTTCTCTTACCAGGTTAGAGAGGCGATCGATCCGTGCAGTCAGAATAGAGGAAATACTTGAAGAAAGCTTGATGCTCTCATCACTCAGGTTTAGCACGTTATTCTCATCGGGGATCAAGAGTTCGTTCTCCCGGAAATACTCCAGCACCTGTTCCAGGTAGAATGGATTACTGTTGGTGGTTCTGAGCAGGGTCGCCAGCGTTTCGTCGGCAATCGGCGCCCCGAGGGTAGTCTCCGCCATTCGCCTAACGGCTTCCTGGCTCAACGAGCCTATCTCTACCTGTGTCGTTGGCAGCTCAATGGCATCCTTCTCCGCAGGAGATAGCAAAGGAGAGTAATTCCCATCATCACTTGCCCGCGAGGTAGCAACGATCATGAACGGTAGGTCTTTAGTATGCCGCACCAGCTCACGAATTACAGCCACGCTATCGTCATCCACCCAGTGGATATCCTCCATCTCAAGAACCGTCGGCTGTAGCATTGACTCCGCAATCAACAGATTGACAAAAGCGGCGATGGTGTTTTGGTAGCGTCCCTGAGCATCCAGTTGCGTCCATAATGACCGGTCAATAATCATACCCAGCTGGGCTGCCAGCACTGATTCCGTCCGGTCAAGTTCGTCCTTTACCTCCCGGGCCTGTCGGGTGTTTAGTTTACGCAGACTCTGGCGAATCTGACTCAACCGAAACTGGAAGCGGCGCTGGTTTTGCATCCCCCCCAGGTCCAGGCTTTGGCGGAACATGCGCTGGAGCAGGTACACGAAAGGGTTAAATGGTTTACGCAGAATCTGATCCGCACTTGCCAGCAACCAGTTAATTGGTTGCTGCTGACCGAGCTGCCTCCTTACCTCATAGGTGAGGCGGCTTTTTCCGATGCCTGCTTCTCCCAGTACATAGGCAATACCTGCGCTCTTCCCCGAAAAGATTGGCTGCGCAAAGTGAATCAATTGATCAACCTCTTGCTCACGACCGATCAGCTCTCCTCCGTAGTCAGGTTTACCCAAGGTTTGCTTTCGCCCGGTTAGGGCGAAGGTTGGCACCGGAAGTTGAATTCCCTTGTATCTGATATCTCCGCGTGACTCAAACCGGAAGTAATTAGCAGCAGCTAATTCTCCGTCAACCAGAATATCCTGCCAGTCAGCAGAGCTCATAATCCGGGCAGCAAGGTTAACACAAGTACCCACACAAGCATACTGCTTGTGTTCTCTACCACCTATGAATCCGGTAAATGCGGTCCCCATTGTAATCCCCAACCGGAAGCGGAAATCCCGCTGGGTCTCCTGCCTCAGGCTTTCCAACTCGGCTTGTACTGTAAGCGCAAACTCTAAGGCCCGGACACTATTATTCTCATAAGAAACCGGTGCTCCGAAGAACACCACCATCAGAGAGCCTTTATCTCCGTAATCAACCTCTTTGAAATAACCGCCAAAATCGTTTAGCTGATTGAGCACAACAGTAGCAAACTGATCCAGCTCCTCGTGGGTATGAATGGCATCGAACGATAGAAAAGTAGAAATTACCGTTCGAAACTCTCCCTCCTGATCATAGTTCATGACTTCGGCAGGCAAGAATTGCCGAGCCACATCTTCTTGCAGTTCATCAGTTACTACCGCAGTCACCGTCAACCCATTACTGCTTAAAGGTAGTTCCCCAACGAAACGGTAGGCGCCTACCGTAATTTCTTCACAAACTGTGGGGCTCCCCTCTAACAGGGTACGGGTAAGATCATCGATCACAATTTCTTCATCTGCCGCCTGCATCTGGCAAAAAGCTGCCTGGTTGATCGCTTTCCCACGGAAGTAGAATGACTTTAGGTTTTGGCCGACGATCCCGAAACTCACCGGCCCGGCCGCGAGGCCGGCTTTCAGGCCAATGGTATAGTGACCTCCGAACTGGTGGTCGCGCTTGTCAAAAATGCGACGCGCCATATCTGCCGTTTCCAAAACATGGGTGGCGTGCTGCTGGTCTAACGGGACCATAAAAATGGCCGTAAACGCATCTCCGGCAAAATAGGGAATAAAGCCACCGCGGTCATACATCAGCTTAACGAGTGGTTCAAAAACCTCGTTCAGGATATGAGAAAGTCGCTCGGCTCCAACCAGGCCTTCCTTCATTAAGGACTCCGTCAAAGGCGTAAAGCCAGATAGGTCGATATTCAGCGCAAAAGCCTCCATCTGGCCAGAATAGGTTTCTGCCAGTAAGGACTGCTGAATAAACGGAGGAATCAGTGGCTGCATAAAAATGGGAAAGGCTGAAAGTACGGGTTTCAGGAGCGCTTAAAGATAAGTGCTTCCAGATTTATGTGTAGACTATAGCAACCTTCATGTTGACCGCAAGAGCAAATAAAAACACAACGGCCACCCGTTTTCAACAGGTGGCCGTGAGGGGGGAAGATTTTTCCGGGAATAAACTTATTTTCTATAACCGGGATGATGGGGAATAAAATTTTAAATGATTTCAATCGCTAAGCAAAATTCCCAAAATAACCATTCCTTAGTAATGGCGAGCACCATCGAAGAGGGCGGAAGAAAGGCTCAGAGCACCTCCTACTGCGCACGCAAATAGGAAAACATACAACAATGTCATGATGGTAGTAGATTAAAAATGGAAAAAACTGGTGACAAAGTTGCTCATGGAATAGGGTGTAAATAACTCGTTCTTCGGGGAGAATTCCAAATCCACTCACTGAAAAAGCGATTCAAAGTTGAAATCTGCAGATATTTAAAGTCCGAATAGTAAAAGAAGTGCAGTTGTCGACCTCTTTTCGAAGAATTGTCCCCGTGCTTAACGCTGACCAATGAAGCCCGCGAGCGACAATTCAGCGACCAGATCCGTTTTAGGCTGGGGGCCTGCTGGAATTGCGACAGTGGGACCGTAGAGGATTTTTAGCTTTGCCTCAGGATCATGCAATGGGTATAGTGCATTCACCTTGCCCGCATCGATGACGAACAAAGACTCTTCTCCATGTGCCGTAAGGTGGTGCACATGGTAAGCAAAACCAGCAGCCGGGCCCTGAAGATGGGAGAAGTCCAACAAGACCGTCTTTCCACTCAGCAAATAATGCAACTGTAAATTACCATGTTCGCTGGCCGCCACCACAGTATGCAGGGAATCCCAGTGAACTGCCTCCGCAGTCAGGTGCTTGATCTCTCTGGCGTGCAGATGATCGTCCTGGACATGTCGGGCCTTCTCGGCCGACAGGGCAAGGCTGTGTTGATTATTCTGGCGATAGAAATATATAGACGTAACCAACAGGCAAACAGACAGGATAGCGAGCGCTCCTCTGGTCAGCTTTAGCCAGTGATTCTTTACGCGCAGGAAATCGCGTTGCTCGCGGTATTTTTGGGTAGCCAATCGATTCTCTCCGGGATTGTCCGGCTCCATAAAACCAGTCTCATCAAGGTAAACGCCCAACTGGGAGCGTAGGTGCTCCAGTTCATGGCGAGCCTCCGGATGCTGTGCCAGGTATTCCTCCACAGCAATGTTTTCCTCCCGAGAGGTTAGTCCGAGCAAATACTGCTCAAGTAGTCCATTATTTCGTACGAATTCGGGGTCCATATTTACGATAAACCTAACTCCCTCAAATTGCTAACAAGATGTTTACGGAAGCGTGTCTATACGTACAACAAGAATAACGCCGAATGTTGCGTTTTTAACGGATTTTTATCTAAATGTGACCTTATTTAGTCACTTCCGCACCATCATAAGCCCATTTGAGGTAAAGCGCTCCCCACGTAAAGCCTCCACCGAAGGCGGTAAGAATCAGGTTGTCCCCTTTCTTAAGCTGCGACTCATAGTCCCAAAGGCAAAGCGGCAAAGTTCCGGCAGTTGTATTGCCGTACTTATGGATGTTGATCATGACCTTGTCCAGTGGGAAGTCAGCCATTTTGCTTACCGTCTGGATAATACGAATATTGGCCTGGTGTGGCACCAGCCAGTCCAGGCTTTCTGCATCCAGCCCGTTTCGTTGCATCACTTCCTTGACAACACTGCTCATACCGGAAACAGCAGCCTTAAAAACCGGTCGGCCATTTTGCCGCACAAAGTGCTCGCGTGCCATTACTGAATCAACCGTAGCAGACTTACGGGAACCACCGGCAACGAGGTACAGATATTTCTCGCCACTGCCGTCTCCATGATGCTGGTAATCGATAAAGCCGACGTCTTCCGTTGTTGGTTCTAACATCACAGCTCCGGCACCGTCACCAAAAATGACACAAGTAGTGCGGTCAGTGTAATCGATGATAGAGGACATTTTATCCGCACCGACAACAATTACCTTTTTCTGGCCTCCCTCAACCATTTTAGCCCCTACCGTGAGTGCATAAAGGAATCCACTACAGGCTGCATTTAAGTCAAAGCCATAAGCATTAACGAGACCACAATGGTAAGCAGCAATGTTTGCCGTATCCGGAAATATGCTATCGCCGGTTACTGTGGCACAGATAACGAGGTCCACTTCTTCCGGGGCGGTATTAGTCTTTTCCAGCAATTTCTTGATGGCAGGGATGACCATTTTAGAGGTTCCCTGCTCCTCACCTTTGAGGATATGCCGGGTCTTGATCCCGGTCCGGGAAGTGATCCACTCATCGTTGGTATCAACAATGGTGGCTAGTTCTTCATTCGTAAGTACGTAGTCGGGGAGGTACCCCTGAACACCGGTGATGGCAGCGCGAATTTGACCCATATAGCTAATGCATTCGGTTTGGGCGCGCAAGGTACAACGGTAAAACTTGCCATAACAATAGACTTACCCAATTAATCCCGACGGCTAACGGAGCAAATCACCGCTATCTTTGGGTTGTTCCGCGCGGGAAACGTCACTGAAATCACTCAGTAATAACAGGCCCAGGAAAGTCAACAGGCCGTTAAAGGCAAGGATCAGAAACCCGAATTTAAAGCCACCCAGTAAGGCCGCGGAGTTTTGATCTACAAAGAAAGAAATCAAAGGGGAAGCGATACAAACCAGCAGGATAACCGGAAAATCTGTTTTGCCAATCCGGATTGTTTCCCGGACGCGCAGGCTGGTAAACAGTCCATAGGCATACAGCCCCAGAAGCGGACCGTAGGTATAGCCAGCAGCTTTGAAGAGGTCATTAACGATCGTTGGGTTATCGATCTGGCGGACAATCATAATCACGAAGAACAGCAGGACCGAGAAACCAAGGTGTACGTAGAGTCGGGTCCGCTGAACATTGCGCTGCGTTTCCTCCCCGGCACCAGCGTCCGCGCCCTCCTCTTGTTCTTTATCCTCCAATGCTTCCTCGCGGATGCCCAGAAAATCGACGCAGAAAGAGGTCGTCAGTGCCGTGAGCGCACTATCTGCGCTGGAGTAAGCAGCTGCGATCAAGCCCAGTACAAAAACGACACCGGCTACTGCCGGCAAGTGCCGGAGCGCCACCATGGGGTAAAGCTGGTCGGATGAAGCAGGAATTTCCAATCCTACACTCGTAGCGTAAATGTAGAGCAAGGCTCCAAGTGCCAGAAAAACGAGGTTAGCAAAAATCAGCACGAAACTGAAAGCAGCCATATTCTTCTGCGCATCCCGGAAGTTGGGCATGCTCAGGTTTTTCTGCATCATGTCCTGGTCAAGCCCCGTCATTACAATCGTGATCAGGGCACCACTAAGCGCTTGTTTCCAGAAGTTGTTGGGGTCTGCCCAACCATTCTCAAAAAAGAAGACCTGTCCGTACTCGCTATTGCCGATTACTGCCGGAATATCCCCGAGACCAATTTCCAGGGCCTCCGTCAGATAATACACCGTAAGCCCCGCCGACAGCAGCATACATACCGTCTGCAGCGTATCGGTGTAAACGATTGTTTTAATCCCACCCCGATAAGTGTAGAGCCAGATCAGAACGATCGTAATGGCTACCGTCGCAGCAAAAGGAACATCCATCGGTCCCGTCACGAATGACTGTAGTACAATGGCAACAAGAAACAAGCGTAAGGAAGCACCGATCGTACGGGAAAGGAGGAAGTAAAATGCTCCAATCTTGTACCCATAAAATCCAATCCGTTCCCGCAAGTACTCATAAATACTCGTGAGTCCGAGGCGGTAATACAGCGGCAGCAGTACCGTAGCAATAAACAGGTACCCGAAGAGGTAGCCAATCACCACCTGCATATAGCTGAAGGCATGGTTAACCTTGGGGAGCCCGTCGGCATCCAGCGCGCCAACGGCGCCGGGTATACTAATGAAAGTAACGCCGGAGAGGCTGGCGCCAATCATGCCAAGGGCCACCAGTGGCCACGGTGATTTACGGCCGCCGAGGAAGAAGGCGTCGTTACCACTGTCGTTCCTGCTTGTCAGGACAGAAATTACGATCAGTACCGCAAAATAGGCGGCAATAATCCCTAGAATAGCAAGTGGAGAGAGCGTTCCGTTCATACGTTAGGGGGGCAATATACAATCCTGACGCAAAGACGGCCCGGATATTCTTGCTTTCTCCTAACGCAGTTTGCTCAATTCAGCTTGTAATGCACCGATACTTTGTACGCCGGCTGCACGAAATTTCTCTTCTCCTTCCTGGAAAATAACCGTGGTAGGCATTGCACGAATACCGAGTTTCTGAGATAATGCCTCGTTTTTATCGACGTCGATTTTCACCAGCCGAATATTATCGCCTTCCTGGCGCTTCAGCTCCTGCAAAATCGGACTATAAGCTTTACAGGGACCACACCAGGTTGCGAAGAAATCGACGACAACGGGCGTTTCACTATTGATGAGGTCGGAGAAGGAAGTTTTGGTCTTTGCCATGATCTTTTATTTGTGAAAACAAGTTGTTATCGCTACTGGTTCTGTCGGTTAAAGACATAGTAGTCGACAGCCCAAATTTCACAGTCGAACCTGCCCTACCCGTTTGCCATTGACAAACTTAACCACAAAAGCCGCCGGAAAGCCTTTCCCGCGCACTTCGGCGAGCGCGGCTTTTGCCGCGGCGGCATCCGTAAAATATCCGACCTTGATACGCAGGAGATTACGTCCTGCAATCGGTGTACCGGTCAATTCTCCGATTCCCCGGATAGCTTCGTATTTCTCTGCGGAAGGGTCAAAGCTGGACTCAGCACTGATCTGAATGCGATATACCACCGGGTCAACAGCAGGGGGCGCGGCCGCAGGTGCAGGGGAGGTTACCGGAGGAGCAGCGCTGGGCACGTTTGCCGGACGACTGCCAGGTGGTGGTAAAGTGATCGGTTGCGGGCCGTTATTGCCCGCCCGATTCCGCAGCAAAAACACTGGTTGGCCGTAAAGGCCCGAGCCTGCCACCTTGGTTTCAATTTGATAGGAAGTCCCCTGGTAATTTTCCCGTTCAACGACTACCCGATAACGGCTCCCGGGCTGAAGGTCAAAGGTGTAAATACCCGTTGGAAAGGTTTGTCTCCCCACTTCCGTCATACTCCCGTCTGCCTGTAATTCAAACAGGGTCACATTAGCCCCCCCAAGTTCAGCCCCCGTCGTATTATCGTAGACTGACGCCTTCAGTTTAGCACGCCCTGCCCGAAAATTGAGTGAAAAAATATCCGTCTCCACCGTGGACGACTTCTCCCCCTCCATCACCCGATTGCTCGTCAGGAAACCACTGGCTCCACTGGTGGTCCTCGTCAGACCGTAATCATCAGCTGCAGAATTAACCGGAGGCCCCAGGTTTTCAGGTGTTGCGAACTGGTTGAAACTTTTCCGGGATTGAAAAACGTCCAAACCACCAAGCCCCGGATGACCATTACTCGCAAAAAAGAGTGTCTGCTGTGCTTCATCGTACACTGGAGTAATCTCGTCGCCCACTGTATTGATCGATGCCGGAAGGGTGTTTGCATTGGTAAATGCCGTGGGGTTATCAGGTGAAATCTGGACGGCAGTGTACAGGTCCATCCCTCCCCGGCCTCCCGGCCGGTCACTGGCAAAATACAGAACAACCCGGCCATCGGCATCCCGACTGACGGAAGGGAAAGCATTATTCACCCCGGGCTGATTAACGGTAGCAGAGAGTCGTTCCGGCTGGCTCCAGCGCCCTTCGACGCTGCGTTCTCCGCGGAATATTTCGCAGCGGTTGGTGGCATCCTCTCCGGAGAGGCCGCTGCAAATGGTAAAGTAAAACACACGGCCATCGGCCGTGAAGCTGCCGGTCCCGAAATCGCCCTCGGCGATTACCGGGAAGCCCGGGGGGACCGTGGCCTTGGTCCATTCCCTAGCCTGGAGGCGGGATTGATAAAGCCGGCTTTGCCCGCCGGCGGTGCTGGTAAAAAAGAGCTGATCACCGGCTACGGCAACGGGGCCAAATTCGTCGGCACTGGTGTTGATCCCCCGGCCTGGCCGGCCGAGATCTATCATCGTTTCGCGGCCGCGCCACTGGCGCGCCAGTTGGATGCCGGCCAGTTCGTTACGAACAATCTCCGCCACGAGCAAACGGTCGGCACCATTGTAGGTTTCCAGGAAAGTGGCCAGTGTCCGGCGAGCCTCATCATAGCGGCCGTCCTGTTTCAGGGCACGTCCATATTGCAACCCCAGTAATGGCCACCGATCTTCATCCTGTTCCAGAAACTGATAGGCCCCAGCAGCTTGTTTGTAATCCCGAATCCGGGTAAACAACTCCGCCGCCCGGTAGAGTACCTCTGGCTTTCGGGGTTTAAGCTCAAAAGCGCGCCGGTAGGCGTCAGCAGCTATGGCATAGTTTCCCTTTTGTTCCTCTGCTTCCGCTTTGGCCACTAACTTCTTGTAAGGCAGTGGAGACTGGGCATTGATGGAACCCCGACCGCAACAGGCGAGCAGCAGCAAGACAAAAAAGGCGGAGAAATAAACAAGGCGTGGCATGGTAGATAGGGAGGGATGGTTAGCTAAGGTAGGGGATTATCCATCACGCCTCATAAATATCAAACCGTGCCGAGACCTCTTCCATTAATTTTGCATTCGCAAAATCAGTCGCTGTCATCCTGGATAGCTCTTCCAGAAAGACATCAAACTGACCATTTTTAAAAATAGTGAGCATCTTACCTCCCGCAGTACATTTGGCTTCGTGCCATACGTTGGGCGGAACCGTAATGGTATCTCCTTCTTTAAGCACGACCGTTCTATCATCAAAGATGAGTTCCATTTCGCCGGAAAGCATATAGAATACCTCCGTCATAATCTTGTGATGATGACGTTTGAGGTGGAAGCCTGGCTTCAGGGTGTCTTCGATGAGGCAGAGCGCTCCGTTGGTATCTCGGGAGGAAACTTTGATGAAACAGTGATCTTGGGCGTAGTCGTAGTTTTCGCCCTGGCCTTGTTTGACCAGACGGAGCGTGGAGGACATAACGGATGTTTTAGTTTAGCACGAGGCTAAGATGGCTAAAACATAGTTATTCAGCCGCCAATATCAGACAATTACATCAGTAGCCTGCCGCCTGGCCGTCTTTACGTGATTCCGAAGCTCCTGTGTAGACCCTAGTATCCGGATCTACGCCAATGGCCTGGTAACCACCATAAATACCAACTCCTGTTCCAATGCGGTGCCCCATTTTGCGCAACTCCCGAATAACCTGGTAACTAAACCCGCTTTCCAGATTAAGTGTACCGCCGTTGGTCATGACTGACCCTGTTGGTTGTGAGCTACCGACATGTCGCATTCTTGGTGCGTCACCAGCCTCTTGCAGGTTCATCCCAAAGTCGATCAGGTTGACCACAATCTGCGCGTGGCCTTGCGGCTGGACAGCTCCCCCCATTAAACCGAAGCTTACCCAAGGCTTACCGTCTTTGGTAATAAAAGCTGGGATAATGGTGTGAAATGGTCTCTTCCCCGGCATCAGGGCATTAGGGTGAGACGGGTCCTCTACATTGAACATTTGCCCCCTGTTTTGCAGCACAAACCCTAATCCATCAGGCACCATTCCCGAAGCAAACTCGTAATAAATACTCTGAATGAGGGAAACCATATTTCCGTCCTTATCCGCTACCGTCAGGTAAGTGGTGTTTCCAGTTTCAATCTCCAAGTCTCCTGCGGGGTAAGTGCTCGCGGCTTCGTTTGGATTAATCAGCTTGCTGCGCTCCTGTGCATAGGCCTTTGACAACAACGTTTCCACCGGAAACTTGTAAAATGCTGGATCTGCGTAAAACTTTGCCCGATCCTCATAGGCCAGTTTTTTGGCCTCCGTCAAAACGTGGAGGTACTCAGCACTCCCAAAGCCCATTTCCTTGACATCATATCCCTCCAGAATATTGAGCATTTGCAATGCCGTAGTTCCTTGTCCGTTCGGGGGCAGTTCCCAGACATCGTAGCCCCGGTAATTAGTACTTAGTGGCTCAACCCAATTCCCAGTATGATCAGCGAGGTCTTCGTAGGAGAGAAAACCTCCATGTTCTTTCATGTAAGCATCAATCGTACGGGCGATCTCGCCTTTGTAAAAGGCATCCCTGCCTTCAGCAGCAATTTTCTCATAAGTGTTGGCCAGGTCCTTATTGACGAATACTTCTCCTTTTTTCGGCGGGCGGCCATCAGGAAGGTAGGTGGCCGCAAAACCTGGTAAGTCGACTTTGTTTTGGTAGTTCGTAGCCATCTCGTACGCGATCACTTCCGAAACCGGAAACCCATTCCTGCCATACTGGATAGCCGGGGCCAGAATGTCGGTCATCGGAAGCTTCCCAAAGCGATCGTGCATCATGAACCAGCCGTCAACCGCGCCGGGGGTAGACACCGCAAGTGGACCAAAGAGCGGAATACGGTCCATCCCCCTCTCCTTGAAGTAATCAATAGTCAGAGATTTTGGGGACCTGCCACTACCATTAAAGCCGTAGAGTTTTTCTGTTTCTGCGTCCCAGACAATTGCGAAAACATCGCCGCCGATGCCACAGCTTGCAGGTTCGACCAGGCCGAGTACTGCATTCGCAGCGATGGCTGCGTCCATCGCTGAGCCACCTTTACGTAAGATCTCTAGAGCAGCCTGGGTAGCCAGGGGCTGACTCGTAGCAGCCATGCCATTCTTTGCCAATACCTCCGATCTTGTGGTGAACGTTTGACCAGTTAGTCGGTCCTGCGCTTGGGCAGTGACTGCAACGAACAATAAAAGGACTATAGAAAACAGCTTTTTCATGTCGACAAGTTTCGATAATAAATCTGATTAAGCCGGAGGCTCCCATACCTGATGGTCTTAAGGAGGCACCTCTCGTACTTCGCTCACGTAGACCGCCAGCACGCATAGCCGTATGACACATTAAACAAGCGAAGCAATCAGTTTAATGGCAATTTATACACAAAGGTTGTCGTGTCCAGCTAACTCGAAGCAGAAAAAATCTGGCGCGTATACAAGTAGGTCGTCACTTCCGCTCTAGCACCATCCCCACCGTTTGCCACCGGACAACATTCCCCCGTACATCCAGCGGTTCTTCCACAGAGAGGGGGTCCACCCAGTCGCACAAAGTCCAGCCATTTGCCATCAGGTGGTCCAGAATTTTCACTGGCGGATGGTATTTCCGCCAACTGTCTGCGTTGAGAAAGTTGAGCGGAGAAACAGCAATGAGACGACCTCCGGGTTTAAGGCAGCGGTGCCATTCGGCAAAGGCTACGAAAGGGTTGGGGACGCGGTCGATGAGGAAGGTATTAAGGATAAGGTCGAGACTTGCGTCGGGGAAAGGAAGCGCTTCTGCTTTGGCCAGGGCAAACTGAAGATTATCCAGCTGGTGAGCAGGTAGACCAGGGGTACCCCAGCCGGCGCTTACCAGGTTCGGTGGCGGGGCAACGCCCCGCTTCCACACATCGTTTGCCTGCCGGAGCATCTGGTAGCTAAGGTCAATGCCGTAGACATCCCATCCGGCGTGGCGCTGGGCCATCTCGGCCGCTAAGCGGCCGACGGAGCACCCCAGATCCGCTACTGATAGCGCAGTTTCCGTCGCCGGCAAATTGGCCAGCACAAAATCCAACAAGGGCTGAAAAGGATACGCTCCGTGAAGTTCATCGCAAAGGTGCAAGGCTGTTTGCCGCGCCACCAGAGCATCATAACGCTCGTAGACATCCTCCTTGAATTCCGCCTCCGATTTGGCGTGATAGAAGGGGATCCCGCGGCGGGTCGAAAGTGGAGGAGGAAGGAGATTGTTCGTCAAGAAGGGGGGTGGTCAAGTAGTGGGTAGTCAAATAGCAAACGAAAGGTAATGGAATTACAATTAGCCTTTCCGACAAGTAAAGGCTATAGAGGGATTGTTAGTCAACTACTGACTTAACTTACTATCCACTATTTCACTATTTATTTAGGCACTGAAGCTCGACCCACAGCCACATGTCTCCGAGGCATTCGGGTTGTTGAAGGTAAAGCCACGGTTGTCCAGCCCGGTAGCCCAGTCGATCTCCATACCGATGAGGTAAAGACTATGCCCCGCCTTCATGAGGACGGTTTCCTCTCCAACCATGAACTGCTTATCATCTGCCTCTGGCAGATCAAAGCCCAACTGGTATTCAAAGCCAGAACATCCGCCACCACGGACGCCAACGCGCAAAAAGTGATCATCACCTACCCCGAGTTCCTTACGCAGAGCGCTCAATTGCTCCAGCGCAGACGGTGTAATTTTGATCGGTGCAGTAGTGGTTGTGTTTTTTACTTCGACACTCATGGCTTAATATTTGACTAGGCAAAAATACAAAGATTACCTTTGGTGCTGGTTTAACAAGACGATCCCTGAGTTGGTTGATCGTTCAGATAAGAGCTTTGTAAAAACCTCCTCTACCTTTTCACAGGCGCCTGAAATTATAGCTTATGGATATCCTTTTAAATATCAGCCTCATCGTCCTGCTAATCATCCCCGTAGCAAGTATTCTGTACCTGACAAGTAAGAAACTACAGGAAGTAAGCAATGCCCTTAATGTTTTGCTTGAAAAAGCAGCCACTGCACCTGCGGCCGCGCCCAGCTCCGGTGGAGGAGACAAAGGAAATACCGACGCACTCCGCCTCCAGGCCTGTGAGCGCCTTACCCTTATGCTGGAACGCATCAACGTGCCCAACCTACTCCTGCGCCTTGCCCCTTCCGAAAGCGGAACCGCTAAAGAGTATACCGCCACGCTGTTACTCAACATCCGTCAGGAGTTCGAGTACAATGTAACCCAACAGATATACGTCAGTGACCAACTTTGGAGCATTATGCTAGCTGCGCGGGACAACGTCAGCCAGCTCATCGTTCGTGCCGCCGACGGCGCCGACTCAGCAGAACAGGTAGCCAACCGCCTCCGCCTCATGAGCAGCCGCCAACCCGACGACGCCATCGGCGTCGGCCAGGCCGCCATCCGCCGGGAGGCCAGTCTCGTCATCGGCTAACCCTCTTTTGTTTAAGGTTTTTTACACGTTTTTTCAACAAAAGAAAATTGTTCACGAAAAAACGTAAAATCTTTGTTAGAAATAAAACATGGATACTGGCAGGCGCGTTTTCGGACCATGGAAAACAATCAGAAACTTGCCATCTTGCTGATCGTTATTGGCGTCTTTGGTATCCAGATCGCCCTCTATGAGTTACTAAAAGGCAACCTTGACCTAACCATAGTATACACTATGTTGATAATCGGTGGTTTCTTAGCGTACAAAGGGGTGGACAAGTATCGGCGGATCGAAGATCGGGAAGGATAGACTGTTCGTATTTTAATACGTCAGAACGATAGTTCTTTAGTAAGTTGGGGCCTGACAGCTAATCACTAACCTATCGCAGGTCTAACTCCCAACCCCATGTTTTCAGCAGCAACCTACTCCGACCGACGTAAGCAATTAGCGGAGTCCGTTACTTCAGGCCTCATTTTCCTCCCAGGCAACCGGGAGGCACCAATGAACTATACCGACAACGTATACCCCTTCCGGCAAGACAGCAATTTCCGTTACTTCGCCGGGCACAATATTCCGGACCTTGCGCTTACCATCGATGCCGGCACCGGGCGAAGCTTACTTTGGGGAGACGACATCAGCCTCGACCATATCGTCTGGATGGGCGAACAACCCAGCGTAGCCGACCTGGCCGCCCGCATCGGGGCGGAACGGGGCGGAAGCCAGGCAGCACTATCAGATCTACTGAAGCAACATGCTGCGGAGGTCCATTATCTTCCTCCTTACCGAAGCGAGCGCAAAGTTTACCTGGCGGAACATCTGGGAGGCGCGGACGCAGGTGCAAGTGTCAGTTTAATAAAAGCAGTGATCGCGCTGCGCTCCGTCAAATCAGCAGAAGAGTTGGAGCAAATGGACATCGCCGTTGCCACCAGTATGAAAATGCACGCCGCAGCGCAGGCGCATGCCGCTCCGGGGCAACTGGAAGCTGAAGTCGCCGGCCTCATTGAGGGCATTGCCATTTCGGCCAATGGGCGCCTCTCCTACCCTGCTATTGTTACCAAGAACGGCCACGTTCTCCACAACCACTATCATGGTAACATTTTACAGTCCGGAGACCTGCTCCTCATCGATGCCGGGGCAGAGACGCCCTCTGGCTACGCCGGAGATATTACCCGCACCTTCTCCGTGGGGGCGCCCATGACATCCAAGCAACAAGCCATCTGGGACATTGTACAACAAGCAAAAACCGATTGCATTGCCAGCCTCCGGCCGGGCATTACCTATCGATCCGTACACGATCAGGCGGGCCGCATCATCACCTCGGGGCTTAAAGCCCTCGGCCTGATGCAGGGAGATGTGGATGAGGCGGTCGCCGCAGGCGCCCATGCCCTGTTCATGCCCCATGGCCTCGGCCACATGATCGGCCTCGACGTACACGATATGGAAGACCTCGGGGAAGACCTCGTTGGCTATGACGATACGACCGTCCGCAGCCAGCAATTCGGTACCCGCAGCCTCCGGCTCGGTCGGGAGCTGGCCACCGGCTTTGCCCTGACCGTGGAACCCGGCATCTACTTCATCCCCGCCCTGATCGATCAGTGGCGTGCAGATGGTACTTGCTCCGCATTCATCAACTTCAGTGCTTTAGATGCCTACCGCGATTTTGGTGGAATCAGACTCGAAGATAACGTTGTTGTTACTGATGGAGGAAGTCGGGTATTGGGGTAGGTTGGTGCGGTGGTCTGTTGGTCTGTTGGTCAACAGACCACCAAACCAAAAGACCCCCCTACTCCACCTCCTTCGGATAGCATAAAAAATGCTTGGTAAACGTTCGGGGAGGGATCCCAAAGTCTGATATCTTGGACATCGGCACCACCACCCCTTTTTTAGTGAGTACCATTATCTCCTGCTTATTGGTAGTGTAAGCACTGTTGCTTTCCTGCCCCGTAATCAGGAAGCTTTCAGCTCCGCGTGGTAAATCACGGTGCTCAGCAAGTCCTTCTCTGAGCTGCTTGAGGTAGGTCTCCGGAAATGGATCATTGGAAAATTCCAGCCTAAACAGCCGCCGATTAACCAGGCCGTAGCTGAGGTAAGCCAACAATGGGTCGGCATGCTTTTGCCATGCCTTTACGGCACTGGTAATATCGGTATCGTCGAGGGCGGCAAAGCAATCCAGCAAATCGTTGCGGCGTGACCTGAAGACCTCTGAAGTGATCTGCTGTTCCAGGAAAAAAGCCAGGCTGGGGGGAGCCCAGACGGGCTGCCCTTTCCGGCTAAGCGCTTGCGCTCGTTTCAGCACCAGAATGAGCATTTGCTCTGCCGACACAACCGTCTTGTGCAGGTAAACCTGCCAGTACATAATCCGTCGGCTCGTAAGGAAACGCTCCACGGAATAGATGCCTTTTTGCTCGACAACAAGCCTGTCATCCGCCACATTGAGCATTTTAATAATACGGTCATAGCCGATCACGCCTTCGCTCACTCCGGTGAAGTAGCTATCGCGATTCAGATAATCCATACGGTCCATATCAAGCTGACCGGATACCAGTTGGTGAAGAAAGTGCTTCTTGTATTCGCCTTTAAAGATTTTAATGGCAAGGCTGAGTTTCCCCTGAAACTCGTCGTTGAGTCGCTCCATAAAGAGCAACGAAAGCTCTTCGTGATGTGCTTCGATCAGGGTATGCTCGAGGGTATGAGAAAAGGGTCCGTGTCCTATGTCGTGCAACAGGATAGCAATCATTACGGCCTCCCGCTCTTGCTTGTTGATCTTGACACCTTTCCCCTTGAGACTCTGAACCGCCTGTTGCATCAAGTGCATGGCCCCCAGCGCATGATGAAAACGGGTGTGCAGGGCACCCGGATAAACGTAGTGGGTCAGGCTTACCTGCTTGATACTACGCAGCCGCTGAAAATAAGGGTGTTCGACAAGGTCAAACAGAATACCATAGGGAATGCTGATGAAGCCGTAGACAGGGTCGTTCAGGATTTTATGGGTCTTCATCAGCAGTAAGTTATGCGGGTAAAACTACAAAACAGGACGGAAGGCTCTCCGGTTCCCCGAGAAGCCCTGCACAATCAACAGCAGATAGTCTTCCAAACTTTACCGACCTTTGTCCCGTATGACTCTGAAGTGATTTAGCCTTTTTGCTTTCCCCCTTGCTGCTTCAATCCCCCGGAAAACCCCGGATGAACAAAAAATCGCAAACGAAAGGAGTAGGCCACTTCCTAAACAATCGACGCATTACCATATGAATATCGTCATCGCCGGTGCTGGCGACGTAGGCTTTCACCTTGCGGAACTGCTGGCCACCGAAAACCAAGACATTGTACTTATTGACACCGATCAGGATGTCCTTGACTACGCAGGATCTCACCTGGACGTCCTCACCGTTAAAGGAGACGCCACAAGCATTGAGGTGCTTCAGAACGCCCGGGTTGCTAACAGCAACCTGATGCTTGCCGTTACGACGTCAGAGAAGACCAACATGATGACCGCCATCATCGCCAAGAAGCTCGGTTGTCAGCGGGTAATTGCCCGGGTCGACAAAGAAGAATACATGTGTGATGAGCACATGGGAACGATTTGCTCGTTGGGAATTGACCAGATTATCAGCCCCCGTAAACTTGCCGCCGAAGAGATCGAACGCCTCATCAACCAGGTATCCTTTACTGACATCTTTGAGTTTGAGGATGGAAAATTATCCTTGTTGGGAATTACCCTGGATGCGGACTCCCCGCTGGT
>CAZTTF010000272.1:0-6173 GCA_964616365.1 uncultured Lewinella sp.
TACGACGGGCGCCTTTCAGCAAAGTCTACTCACCAGCATTGCAGAATTCGGCAACGCCGGCGGGTTGCTTGCGGACCATGAGTTGTCCTACTATGATCTTCCTGAAGATTTCAGCGCATTTGGTCCGGAAGCAACCTGGGACACAGGTACTGACAACCTTGAGGGCGACATCCTCAATCCGATTCCTGGTTTCACGGGAGAGATTTCAGCTTTGGGAGGAGCGGGTTCCACCAGCCGCCAGATCGGTAGTGCCGTTACCGTTGGCCCTATTGGTCCTCCGGGGTCGAAGGAGTTGACCGTTGGCGGGACCGTAGGTTCCGGATCAAGCGATGCTACCGGCTTGTTGGCTTTTGTTGACATCAACGGCGATTTACTGCCGGACAAACTCTTCAAGCGGGGGAATGATCTTGTGTGGAGGAGAAACCGCTTTGGTGAAGGCTTAACCAGTTTCGGGCCGGTACGGCCCGTGCACGGCATTCGGGACTTCAGCATCGTCACCACTTCAGAATTCAATTTTGGCTTTGAGGCAAACATCACCCCTTTCTTTGCCGGCTACGAAAATACCACCGCGAGAACATCGACTACTACTTATTTCAGTGACTTCAACGGAGACGACCTCTTAGACATCCTGCATCGTGGGAAAGTCTATTTCAACCACCTTGATGGCAACGGCGATCCGACCTTCACCCTCAACAGTGGGGATACGCCCAGTCCGATTGTGGAAGGAGCGGCTCCGGATGGCGACCTCGTCACCGTTGACCCCGACGAACAACAAGAGTTGATTGACATGACCCCTCGTCATGATGTCGTGAGAAGCTGGGAGGCTCCTTTTAGCGGCAATATTTCCGTTAGTGGCCCCATTCAACTCGTCGCACAAGCTGGTATTGACGAATACAACCGGGAGGATGGCGTGCAAGTAAGCATTGAGGTTGCGCCAATCGTCGGATCGTTCACGCCTAACTTACAGTTGTTTACCGCCACCATCCCCGCCAACGACTATGCACCGCGTACTCCCGCGCTCAGTGGCATTCCGGTGATTGCCGGGCAGCGGATATACTTCCGAACGCAGTCCGTCTTTGACGGCGCTTATGATCGTGTCAGCTGGGATCCGGTAATTACTTACGACAATGAAAACCTGGAAGACACCGATGTAAATGGCTTGCCCCGCTATCGCTACCAGGCAAGTGAGGATTTCTTGCTCGCCAGCTGTCAAACCGTGGCAATGCCACTGGAAGGGCAGGTAGACCTTGTGGGCACTTTCTCCAAACCAGCGCTTTCAGATACCCTGTATCTGGAACTCCTACGTGGAGGGATGGTTATTTACACAGCTCAATTTACCCCCGATAGCGTTGTTACGAACCTCCCCATTGAATTCCTTGACTTTACGGTAGCTGAAGACCAGCAGTTACAGTTACGGATGCGGAGCAATAGTAGTGTTGACTGGACGGCGCCCCGCTGGGCGCCACGACTCGTCTACCGCAGTGCCGCGAACGGCACGCCAGTAGTGAGTGCCGATGGCACGCCACTGTATAGCTATTGCCCGGCGATCGACTACACCATGCGCACGAAGGTGCTCCAGAAAGCGGAGGTTTGGCTGCCACCAACAGATACCCTGGCCTTCCAATTCACGATGAACTGGGGCGGTACTATGCTGTCTACCCAAGAGCCCATAACCCTTACTTTTAAAGGACAAGACACCACTTTTCACCGTTGCGACACCTTGATATTCAACACCTTTTCCGGGGCCATTTCCTGGTCAGACACCATTGCCCTGCCGCCTGGTGATACCGTATGGGTGGAGCTTTTTGGTCCTGCCAACCTTGAGAACGCGCTTCGCAACAGTACGCTGGTCATCAATGCGCCCGGCGTCAATCCTCCCGGCGGTATTCCCGTAACACGGGGTATTTACCGCAAGCGCACTACGGACGAACTCATCTTCGGGCCACAGTATCGGGGCTGGGGGCAGTTCGTGTATCGGGGAGAAGGAGCCGCGGCAGACGTAGGCATTATCGAAGCGAACCTGGCGCTTCAGAACCCGGATGTGGACGAGGATGATATTGAAGATATCGAGATTGACCCTGACAATCCTGACTTCTCCGAATTCGAAGGCCTGACTGATGACCCTACCCAGGAACCTTTCGTGGTAATGGTTGCCGAGCCAAAGGCCGGCAACTGGCGCGGTTACGACGAGTTGACCCTCATCGGCCCTGATTACCAGTCCAGTTCCCGTCTTGGCGAAGACGACGTACTGCTTACGCCGGACCTGGGCACGGGGGCCAGTGCTCCACCGCTGACGAGTATCGCCAAGATCAACGCAGTATCCGTCGGGGCGGGCTTTGGGCCCGCCAGCCTGGCCGGAAGTACCGCGTCTAACACCACAAGAACAACCCTGGAGGTGATGGACCTTAACGGTGATCGGTATCCGGATCTCGTCACCCCGACAAAAGCCCAGTATACCACCGTTTATGGCGGCTTGAGCACTCAGTCAACCACGCATGGCTTCGGTAGCCACGAAGCCAAAAGCCGGGCAGTAGGCGGAACTGCCGGAGGCAAGTTCGTAGATTCCAGTCCGACAAACGCTGGCGATGCCAGCGGTAAGGGAAGCCGAAAAAGGCACCGCCGGGCAAAGACCACTACCAAAAACCAGGGAGCAAAAGCCCAGTCGGCCAATGAATCAGCTGAAGCCGGGGGATCAATCAGTGTCAACTTTGCTGAGGATACAGATTACACCGTCCACAGTTGGTTTGACATCAACGGAGACGGATTAGCCGATAAAGTGTGGGACAACGGTGACGTTGCCTTCAACTATGGCTACCGCTTTGGGGCCCGGGAAAGCTGGGGATTTGCGGATATCCGCAGGGGAATCAGCAGAGACTTCGGTGCCGGAGCCGGCATCAATGTCAGCAACAACAGCTTTGCCGCAGGCATCGCCATCACGAGAACCGACAACTATACGACCGTTGCCCTTCAAGATGTCAATGGAGATGGCATGGCCGATGCCATCAGTTATGACCCCGACTCAAGGATACTGCGTGCCCGCCTGAACACCGGTACCGGGTTCAGCGGGGCCATCGACTGGGCAAGGCTTAGCGAACCACTGGACAAAGGGGACGCTACGGCAGAATCGGCCAACTTCGCCTTCACCGTTTGTATTCCAATCTTCTTCATCCGTGTCTGTGTCAACCCCAGCGGGTCAACGGGACGCGGCGTGAGCCGCGTGCTCAGCCAGCTAAACGATGTCGACGGAGACGGCTTCCTCGATGAGGTATCCGCTACGCGGGACAACCAACTCAAGGTCCGATCATCCACTATCGGAAAGACTAATTTATTGCGGACCGTAAAGCGCCCGCTGGGCGCTACGATTGCACTGGACTACCAGCAAGCCGATAATAACTATGGCCTACCCTTTGCAAAATGGCTCCTCCGGGAAGTACAGATCAACGACGGCGTTGCCGGAGATGGCCCGGAATGGCGCAAAACCAGTATCAGTTACAGCAACCCGAGGCACGATCGTCACGAGCGGGAGTTTCTTGGCTTTGCCAAGACCACGGAAACCCAACTTGACACCGAAAACAACGAGCAGCCCTACCGGAGCACCGTTGTCGAATATGCCAATAACAATTACTACGACCGGGGACTTCCCCTGCGGGAATACACTGAAGATGCCGAGGGGAATCGTTACCGGGAAACGGTATACACCTATGCCATCCTCAACCCCAGCACTTTCACGGAACTCCCGGCACCGCTGCTTGCCAGCGACCAAGGACGTGCCTACCCTCAACTCGAGGAACGTACCACCAATTACTACGAAGGCGCCGCTACTCCACAGGTAGTACGAAGAGTTACTTTTCAATATGACACCCTGGGGCAGGTGGTGACCAAAATTGATTGGGGCGATGAAACGCCCGAAGACCAACTACGTACCGAATTCACCTACCATACGATCCCTGGTCGCTATCAAACTGACCGGATCAAAAGCCTGGAGATATTCGGTGGCAATGCATTGCTGCGACGAACAGAGATGGCAATTGATCCACGAGGCAATGTTACCCAGCTGCGGCAATACCTGGACGACGACACCTTTGCCCAACGGGACTTTGCCTATGATGCGTGGAGTAACGTCCTGACGGCTACCGACCCTCCGAATGCTGCCGGAGAACGCATGACATTGACCTACGAAATCGACACCGTAGTACATCAATATATTCTGCGGATGGAAGACAGCTATGGCTATCACTCCACGGCCAGTTACGACTATCGCTACGGGCAATTAGTAACTGAAACGGACATCAACAATAACCAGGTACGGTACGGGCTTGATGAGCACGGGCGGGTCGACGAAGTAAAATTACCCAAGGACTCCCTTTGGAGTTTCCGGTACACTTATGCACCGACGGCCAGCCCCGCCAATGCCCGCACGGAACGCTACGATCCGGAGTCTGGCAATGCACTGGTCAGCTACGCTTTGCTTGACGGACTAGGTCGGGTTATTCAGCAGCAATACCCCATGGTGGTTGCTGGCACTCCCAGGGCAGTGGCTTCTGGCAAAATGACTTACGATGCTTTTGATCGTCCGATAGCGGAGAGTTACCCAGCAGCAATTAATACTGTCTCAGGAACACTCTCCACTGCACCTGCGGCCGCGCCAACAAGCCGTTCAAGCTTCGATGTACTGGATAGGACCACGAGTCTATCCCTACCGGACAATTCCACCAGCACCATGGAATACGGTTTTGCCACCAGCCCGGACGGTGAGCTGCTCTTTCAGGAGAAAATGACTGACGCCCTCGGTTTTTCGGAGACGACATTGTTAGACGAACGCGGGCAACGGGAGGCCTATCTGCGGGAAGCAGACACTACCACCATCACGACGGTTTTCACCCACAACGTGCTGGGAGAACTCCTCGCGGTCACCGACGCGGCAGGTTTCCGCAGTACTTACGAATACGATCGTCTGGGACGGAAATTTGCCGAAACGCCCGCCGATGGCGGGCGCACCGTGATGGTATTTGACCTGGCTGACAACATGACCAGAAAATATACCCCCAACCTCAGGGAACTCCTTGGGGACGACGGATTCATCAGCTACGATTACGAGCAGACGCGTCTTACCCGAATTACCTATCCCGTCAATTTCCAGAATAAAGTTGAGATCACTTACGGTGGTCCTGAAGCCCGCTTCAACCGAAGAGGACGGGTGGTATTGCGCCTGGATGCGAGTGGAGGAGAAGAGTTCTTTTATGACGGCCACGGAGAAACAGCGAAGACAATCCGAACGCTACTCATCAATGAATCAACGGTTCGGACGTTCATTCATGAGGCCCACTACGACAGTTGGGGCAGGATCCAAAAGCTTGGCTATCCCGACGGAGAATGGGTTGACTATGGTTATGATGCAGCCGGAAAAACCAATACTTTAAACGGAACAAAAGACAATGTTGATTATCAATACATTACCGGCATTGACTACGATATTTTTGGCAAGATAATTGGCAAAACGCTGGGGAACAACCTACAAGACAACCTGGCCTTCAATCCCCTCACCCGCAGGCCGGAGCGATTGGAAATTCGAGGAAACGGAACGGTTTTACAGGACCTGACCCTTACCTACAATGTAGTTGGAAACCTTGAAGCTGACCGTCAGCTGGCGCCAGCCGTCGACGGTCTTGGCGGCCCTGCGCAGCGTCAGTTCTTCTATGATCCGCTCCACCGGCTCACAGAAGCCTCCGGCGATCTGCAACTTGCCCAGGAACCCATCAGCTATACCTACTTTGCCGGCTACGACGATCTGTACAATCTGACTGACCGAGAATTGGATCTGGGCGCGGACGCAGGTGCCGGGGAAGGGTACCGTCAGCGCGCTTCCCCCAGCGCGGTGTTTCCACACCGCATCGAAGTACTGGGTGGACGTACCTTCCGCTATGACGCCAACGGCAACCAACTCGGCTATACCGGCGAGGCAGGTTCCTTCCGTTACCAGGAAGCCACCTGGGACGAAGAAGACCGCATGATGGCCTTTAGTGATAATGGCACCATCAGTCGCTACACTTACGCTGCCGATGGTCAGCGGGCCATCCAAAGCCAGGGAGTCCTCCGTGGTGTATTCACGGACGGCGCGCCGGCTGGCTTTGTCAGCCATAAGCGCGACTACATCGCCTATGTTTCTGATTACT
>CAZTTF010000273.1:0-14621 GCA_964616365.1 uncultured Lewinella sp.
AGGAGAAGCAGTAATTATTGACCCTTTGCGCGAGACTAAGCCCTACCTCGACCAGTTGGAACAAACCGGCGCCAAGCTTAAATATATCTTTGAGACGCACTTCCATGCCGACTTCGTTTCCGGGCACCTTGACCTTGCGAAAGCGACTGGCGCTACCATTGTCTACGGGCCAATGGCAGAGACGAATTACGATATTTATTCAGCCAAAGATGGTGAACAACTCCTCGTTGGAGCACTCACCTTCGAGGTGCTCCACACGCCAGGTCATACCATGGAAAGCAGCACTTTCCTCCTAAAAGATACCCAAGGGAAGGACTACGCCATTTTTACCGGAGACACCCTTTTCCTGGGCGATGTTGGTCGGCCAGACCTGGCCATTCAACAAGGAACGGTAACCAAGGAAGACTTAGCCGGCTACCTTTTTGACAGCCTCCGTACAAAGATTATGCCCCTGGCTGATGACGTGGTCGTATACCCTGCCCACGGTGCTGGCTCCGCTTGCGGAAAAAACCTCAGCAAAGACACCTTTGGCTTACTCGGAGAGCAAAAGCAGACTAACTACGCCTTGCGTGCAAACATGACCCGCGAGGAGTTTATCGCCGAGGTTACGGCCGGCCTGACGCCTCCACCCCAGTATTTCAGCAAAAATGCGATGATGAACAAGGCTGGCTACACCAGCTTCGAGACCGTCCTGCAAAAAGGCAACCAGCCGCTCAGCCCGGAAGCTTTTGAAGCCATGGCCGAAGCAGAGGAGGCCCTTGTACTGGATGTTCGGGACCGTGAAGCCTTCTCCGAAGCCTTCATCCCTAACAGCATCTTCATCGGTATCGACGGACAGTTTGCCCCCTGGGTCGGCGCCCTTATTGTCGACATTAAACAGCCCATCCTCATCGTCGCGCCCGAAGGCCGCGAAGAAGAGGTAGTTACCCGACTATCACGAGTTGGCTACGACAACACCCTCGGCTATCTCGCCGGAGGTATGGAAGCCTGGGCCGCCTCCGGCCGGCCAACCGACACCATTACCAACGTATCGGCGGTTGAATTAGAAAACGCTTTCACTACGGATCCGGACCTCAACATCCTCGACACCCGTAAACCCACTGAGTTCCTGGCTGAGCACCTGGAAACAGGTATTAACTACCCGCTGGATTACATCAATGGCAGCCAGATGGGTAAGCTGGATCGCAACGCTACCTACTACCTGCACTGTGGCAGCGGATATCGTTCCCTGATTGCGGCTTCTATTCTTCGCGCACGCGGTTTTGAAAACTTGATCAACGTTCGGGGTGGCTGGAAAGCCATCAAGGAAACTGCACTGCCGAAATCTGATTACCTCTGCCCCACCAAAATGCCACAAGAAGTTGTGGATGAGGCAGTAATGGCAGTGATCTAATCAGGATGACCATGCATAACGCGGAGCCATCCGATAACAACAACATAGTTCGGTCTGCCGGGATAATCTTTGGGGTTTCCCGGCAGCCCCTATTTCAGCCCTTTCGCTGGTCATGGCTACCTCTCTTGATATTCCTTACCGGAACATCTTCCATGGTAGGTCAGGCGGATAGCAGCCAGCTAAGTAAACTGCTAAACCAATACCGGATCAAGACTTCGGTGGGCCTCCAGCTATGGAGCACCTACAGTCAGAACATGGAGGTCTACAATGAACAAGCGTCGGCGTATACTCCCGTTGACAATCGTATCAACCACCAGCTTCGCAGGAGTCGATTTTCGCTTTCCGGGCAGCCCTACCCTACACTGAAATTCAAGGTGACGGCAGCGATTGATCTCGTAGGGCACGACGTGCTGGCGGGGACAGAGGCAGGAGGAAACAACGGCAGCTCACCTGCATTCCGGCTGTGGAATGCCTTCGCGAGCTGGCAACTTACCCCGAAGCAGGAAGGTGTTTACCTGACAGCGGGGTATTTCGTCGCGCCCATCGGGCGCGAGAGCACGACCGCTGCCCTGCGCAGTAATTCTTTTGAAAAAGCCTGGGTCCAAAACTACCTGCGGCGCCACTTGGTCGGTATCGGTCCCGGGCGGGCGATGGGACTCATGCTCGGCGGTCAATTCTCAAACGACCGTGGCAACCGCCACTGGGGGTATGAATTGGCACTACAGAACCCGGCTTTTGACAGCTTTGGCGGCAACTCCGCAGGAATCACCACGAGCCCATTGCTGACTGGTCGGATTGCCCTTCAATTTGGAGATCCGGAAAGCAAACGCTGGAGCATGAGCCGCAAAGTCAACTACTTTGGCCAACGGCAGGGGTTAACGCTCTCCCTTGCCGGTTCCCGGCAAGGGGCAACTGACCTGTTTTCGACCAATTATGCCTACGGTGGAGCCTTCCTATTTAACGCAAAAACCGTCCATATTGACGGGGAATACTTTTGGTTGCGACGTTCCGCTTCGCTGGACGGCGCCGAGGTGGCGACTAATGCCCAACTAGGTTATCTCCGGGTAGGTAAAAACCTCAGTCTTCCGCGCCAACTCACCCTTGAGCCCGTGGTAAGCTATTGGTTTTTTCAGGGGCCGCTTACTGCATTAGGTATTGACGAAGCCAACCGCCTGCATTCCTTTTCCGGCAGTGATGAAGGGCTGGATATTGGCGCGAATCTGTATTTCAACCCAAAGGTCAAACTATCTCTTTTTTACGCCCACCGTTCCGGCAGCGCCGGCTCCGGTGATCCACTGTTGGTCAACAATAATTACTTCAGGCAATCGGGCGTAGGGCCCGTCCGCCGGGCGAGTTACTTCGGTGCTGGCTGGGTACTTATTTTGTGATGGCGTAGACTGTATCTCACCTGCATGATTGCTACATCATGCGCTCCAACACCACCAAACACCGCTACCATGCTCACCTATTTTCTTCAGCGCCCTACCCTTCTCTTGTTTATTCTTTTGTCCTTTACGCTGGCGTCCTGTTCCACAGACAACCCGAACGAAGAGCAACCGGACTTGCCTTTGGCTGACCCGGAATTACTCGCCCAGATGGCTTACGGACAGGAACTGATGGAAGGAGCCTGCTACTCCTGCCATAACCCTGATGAAAGCAGCACCGGCAGGCTTGCCCCGCCCATGGTTGCGGTGAAGGAACATTACATCAACGAGGGGACCTCCTTCGACACTTTTGCGGATGAACTCGTCCGGTTCGTCCAGCGTCCTTCCAAGGGGTACGCTAAGATGCACGGCGCCATCAATGTGTTCGGCCTGATGCCTGCCCAGCCGCACAACGAAGCGGACCTACGAGCCATTGCCGCATACCTCTATCACGGTGATCTGACCAAGCCCGATTGGCTGACTGGTCCTCAACGGCAGGAGATAGCTCGCCAGCATCAACGGGCTAAGGGGCGGGCAGATTTTGCTGACCGTGGTCGCAAATACGCCCTGCAAACCAAATCAGTGCTTGGCGCTAATCTGATGCAGGCCATCAAGGCGGGAGGGCCGGAGAACGCAATTAGCTTTTGTACTACCCGCGCCCTACCGCTGACGGATAGCATGGCCCTTGCCCAGGGAGTTAGTATGCAGCGCGTGAGCGACCGGGCACGGAACCCGGAAAACATGGCAGACAGCCTCGAGATGCTACAGATTGCCGCCCTGAAAGAAGATTTGCAGCGAGGTGTAAAAATGCCGCACCGGCTGGTCGAATCAGCAACAGTGATTACCGGCTATTACCCCATCATCACTAACGGAATGTGCCTGCAGTGCCACGGGGAACCAGGTAGCGACGTTTCCCCAGCAACCTTAAGTGCGCTGGAAGCACTTTACCCGGAAGATCGGGCAACAGGTTATGCCGCTAACGAGCTACGGGGAGTCTGGGTGGTCGAGATGGAGAAGGAGTAGTCTGGTAACCTGGTAGTGTCGTAAGTGGGGCTGCTGACCGGAGGTACCTACATAAAATATTGCTTCTTGATGCGCTCCCAATGCACCTGCGGCCGCGCCCTCCTTCAGACAAGGATGTGGGCGCGGCCGCAGGTGCATTGTTGGTTAAGGTGGACAGTGCCCCACCCCGGCATTGTTTATTGGGAACGCCAGGTCGGGTGGTCCCCTATCTGTTTCAACGATGACTTTCGTCATGTTTAGTCATGATTTCGATCATCGGACAATGTGATCGACTTCACACAAAGGACCCTTAATCTGCGCCTAAATTTGCTTCTGTACCCGACTTAAAGTCAGGGGCACAATCACTATCTAAATTTATCCAGATCATGAAGATCCAACAGATTTACACCGGCTGCCTGGCAGAAGCCGCTTACTACATCGAAAGCAATGGCGAAGCCGCCATTATTGACCCACTGCGGGAAACTGCTCCTTATTTAGACATGGCAGCGCAAGACGGCGCCAAGATCAAATACGTTCTGGAAACACACTTCCACGCAGACTTTGTATCCGGCCACATTGACCTTGCCCGTAAATCCGGCGCTCAAATTGTCTATGGCCCAACTGCTGCTCCGAATTTCCCCGCTTACGTGGCTAAGGATAATGAAATACTGCAACTCGGTGATGTAACCATCGTCGTACTGCACACCCCCGGGCACACCATGGAGAGTTCTACTTTCCTCCTGCGCGATGCGCAGGGTAAAGACGTGGCTATTTTCACGGGAGACACCCTCTTTTTGGGTGATGTCGGCCGCCCGGACCTTGCCATCAAACAGGGCGAGATCACGGAGGAAGACCTCGCAGGCTTCCTCTTCGACAGCCTCCGCAACAAGATCATGCCGCTGAACGACGACATCATCGTTTACCCTGGCCACGGCGCGGGTTCTGCCTGCGGCAAAAAAATGAGTAAAGAAACCGAAGGCACCCTCGGGGACCAGAAGCGGACCAACTACGCACTCCGGGCCGACATGACGCGCGCTGAGTTCGTGGAAGAAGTACTCACGGGCCTCGTCGCCCCTCCGCAGTATTTCCCCAAGAATGCCGTGATGAATAAAATGGGTTATGAAAGCTTCGACAAGGTCATGGCACAGGGAACACAAGCCCTTTCCGTGCGGGCCTTCAAGGCCGCATGGGCAGAGGAAGAAGCCCTAGTGATTGACGCCCGGACAAAGGACGACTTTGCCGAAGGCTTCGTCCCTGGTGCCATCTTCATTGGCCTAGATGGTTCCTTTGCTCCCTGGGTTGGCCTCCTAGTTCCAGACCTGCAGCAGCCTATTCTGTTGATCACCAACCCCGGTGATGAAGAAGAGGCCGTAACGCGGCTGGCGCGTGTTGGCTACGACAACGCCATCGGATTCCTTGATGGTGGCCTCGCCGCCTGGAAGGCGGCCGGCGAAGACGTCGACACCATCCAGAGCATCACCGCCGAACAGTATGCCAATCTGGCTCCTGCTGCGCCTTCCCTGCTCGATGTCCGCCGGGCCAGTGAGTTTGCTGCAGAGCACCTCATTGAGGCCCAAAACTTCCCCCTCGACACGGTCAACCAGCACATGGCAGCTCTAAACCCTGCGCAGCAATACTATGTGCATTGCGCCGGCGGCTATCGCTCCCTGATCTTTGCGTCTATCATGAAAGCCCGTGGCTTTCAGCACCTGGTCAACATCGAAGGAGGCTTCAAAGCACTCCGTGAAACCACCCTTCCGGTAACTGACTACGTAGAGCAGACTACCGAGCTGTAAGAACTTTAGCTTTCATATTGTATTAGCGCCACTCCGGAGAGATTCGGAGTGGCGTTTTTGTTGGGGTTAGGCTTGCCAAACCGACTTCGCTGCCACAGCTACGCACAAACTCTTTTGTTTCTACCATTAAATTATAGCTCCCATGATTTCTCTTCCCCCACTCAACAATTCATGGTGATTGTTTGGTTAGAAATAGTTGACTGTAGCAGAAAACAGAAAATATTGGTGCATATTTATCATAATTCAAACCCACTTAGCACACTATGAAATTTGCCCTGCACCTTTCCCTTCTGATTACAACCGTATTATTATCGGCTACAACTCTATCAGCACAGACGACGGTTACTTATACCGAGAACCCTGCCGATATTCTGAATCCCGAAAGAGGTTTTTATCGGTATACCGCGACAAGAGCGAGCAATTACACCCCGCTTACCCAAAGTCAGCTCGCTGGCTTCAGGAACATATCTACCCCCTCGGGAGGTAATTACTCCGTTGCAAGCAGCTTAGTATTCAGGTACTTTTTTTTGGATGATTTTACGGCAGATCCTATAAGTTCAAACTTCCTCAATGCAGTGGAAACTGATTTTGCCATAGCGCGCGCTGCGGGGGTTAAGATCATTCCCCGGTTTGCCTATACCAATGAGGTAGATGGTAGTGGTTGTGGCAGCTTCATCTGCCCTCCTTACGGAGATGCTCCTAAAAGTATTGTATTAGACCATATTAACCAATTGGCGCCGATTTTAACTGCAAATAAGGATGTGATTGCAGTTGTACAGCTTGGGTTTATCGGTACTTGGGGAGAGGGTTATTACACTGATTATTTTGGTGATGCATCACCAGAAGGAACCGGAAAGTGGTCCGGCGAAAACTGGCGAGACCGAAACGACGTACTAGCTGCCATGTTACAGGCTCTACCAGCAGACCGGATGGTTCAAATACGATACCCGCAGTGGAAACAAAGGTATCTGGGGGGCATCAATGTGCCCACCAGTTTCGGAGCCCTATCTGAAGCGGAAGCCTATTCCGGCTCCGACGGATCCCGCATTGGTTTTCACAACGATTGTCTACTTGCCAGCGCCGCTGATTTTGGCACCTACTTCGACTATGGTAATGACAATAGCAATGTCCAGTTTGACACCACTAACCTAAAACCGTACTTTGCCGCAGACAGTCGTTACGTTCCCGTAGGCGGAGAAACCTGCAGCGATGGGTACAGTCCGCAAAATGATTGCGCGGCCACAAATGGTCAAGCTTACGGGGATGCCGAGTTACGTCGTATGCATTACTCCTACCTCAACGCAGATTACAATAACGACGTCAATAATGATTGGGAAAACGGGGGCTGTATGGACAACATTAAGCGCTCCCTGGGCTACCGCTTTGTACTCGAACAGGGAACATTCCCTGACCAGGCACTGGCTGGCGGCAACCTTGCTATCGGTCTTACGCTGGAAAATACTGGTTACGCTGCGCCCTTCAACCCAAGAGGGCTAGAGTTAATACTAAGAGCAGGGAATAGCGGCGAAATTTGGCGGGTAGCCCTCGACGATGACCCAAGACGCTGGTGGCCCGATGCGTCCATTTCCATAAATTCAACCGCATGCTTACCTGCCGGCATGCCGTCCGGTCAGTATGAGGTGCTGCTGCACCTCCCCGATCCGGAGCCAGCACTATATGGCCGCCCGGAATTTAGTGTCAGGTTGGCGAATCGACTACCAGGAGGAAATGATGTTTGGGAGGAGGGTACCGGCTTCAACAAACTCGGCCATACCGTTACCATCAATAGTGGAGGCGGCAGTTGTTCTTCCACCACGGTTTTCGTCGCGGATAATGTCAGCCTTCCCGTTACTTACCGCTACTTTACCGCCACTTCGCAAGCGAAGTCAATCGACCTTTTCTGGAGCCTGACAACCGCAGAAAACCTCTCCCAATTCATTGTGGAACGGAGCCTCAACGGAGATAATTTTGTGCCGGTTACTTCCCTTGACGCTGCCATTACCAGGCCGCATGACTACACTTTTACCGACCAGGAAGTACAAGTAAATACTTCCTATTTTTACCGTATTCGCTCCGTTGATTTTGACGGTATTGTTCAGTATTCAACAATCGTCACCTCCCGGTTAACGGGGCCCGACAATTCCCCGATCCTCTACCCGAATCCAACAACGGGTGATTTGCAAATATCATGGCCCGCCGGTGAACCGGAAGAAGGGGTGATTAAAGTTTATAATTTACTGGGAACGTTACAGTTACAGCAAAACGTATCACAGCACCTCTCCATCAGGGGGCTGCCTGAAGGAATTTACACCATCGTTATTGAAGGCCAGCGCCTCAGACATAGCTCCAGGGTGGTTTTAAGGTAACGTCTGGCAACGCAAACAAACGGTTACACCTCTCATACTAAAACCTTCGCCCCACCCCTAAACCAATTGTCAGTGTAATATATCCGTCAAAGCGCTGATCATAGAATATTGAGGGAAACAGGTCGAAGGAGGCACCCACCGGAACTTCGTATTCAAACCCAAACCGGAACAGGAGGAAACGCTCTCCTTCCTCCAATTCCACCCCTGGTCCGCCCATCAGGATCAGGTTTTTCCAGGTACGGTACAAACCGTCCAGGGTAATGATGAAAGGCTCATTGCGCTCCACTTCCTCCTCCTGGTTCAGGACGATGAAGTCCTGCAGCTCCACATCTGTGTGCAGCCCCAGCCCGTAGCGGTGGTTGTGCCAATATTCCAGGTCCAGCCCCTAGGAAGGGACAAAAATTCGGGTATCTAAGGCTCCTGGAGTAATCAGGGTGTGCCCCAGCATGATGGCTGCCCGAAAATGAGAATCGTGCTAATGGGAAACCGCATTCTCCTTGGCAGGAAACTCCGCTGCATGCTGAGCGGATAAAGCCTGGGAGCTAATGAAAAACAGATTTACGGCCAGGTATCTAATCAACGGCATGGCAAAGGTTTTTAACACCGACAAAGCTAGTCCGAGCCAAATACCGGGTTAGTGATCTACATCACCCCAAAGCTTTTTTTCATAAAAAAGCGGCCCCCGAAATACTCCGGAGACCGCAAGAAATAGCCAATATGTTATTTACTTGATTATACGTCCTTACCGCGCATCATCTTATTCCAGTACAGGTAAGGCAGCATGTACTTTTTCAACATCAATAGACGCCAATGCTCTTTATTGCTGTCGAAAATGAGCATTTGTTTGAGCTTCGGATCTGGCGTAAAATTGTTATCGTAGTCAAACTCGGCCAGTACCATTTTGCCGTAGTCGGTCACGAGCGGACAAGAGGAATACCCGTTGTACGCTTTAGTGCCCATCGTCTCCTTTTTGATAAGCAGGTCGATGTTATCAACCACTACCGGAACTTGCTTCCGGATGGCAGCTCCGGTCTTGGCAGTTGGCAGTCCGGCGACATCCCCCAATCCGAAAATATTACTGTACGTGAGGTGCTGCATAGTGTGCTTGTCTACGGCAAGCCATCCGGCATCATTCACCAGCGGAGAGTCCTGGATGAACTTTGGTGCGGTAGAGGGAGGAGCGGTGTGTATCATATCGTAATGAATCCCGAACCGGCCGTCTTTGACGGTAACCTTAACGTCCTTATGGTTATGGACAAAAGTGCCCTCGAGTTTCTTAAAGTCGTCGCCAGCGATGAGGGTGCATCCTGCGGCTGATGGGTCTTTGGTCAATTCATACCACGCTATTTGTTGATCGGCATCCAGCTCTACGAGCTTGTGGTGGAATCGCAGGTTGATATCCTTACGGTCCACAACCTCCATCAGGGTTTTCTTGATCTCAGGCACGCCAAAGATCACCGTTCCGGGGGTGGCAAAAACGATATCCGTTTTTTCCTTCACGCCATTCTTCCGCCAGTGATTCTCCGCCAGGTACATGATTTTTTGCGGAGCACCACCGCACTTAATCGGAGTGGCGGGCTGCGTAAAGAGGGCCGTGCCGCCCTTAAACTGCTGGATCACTTTCCAGGTGTGTTCCGGGTCGGTATAATTACTGCAGACCACACCGCTATTGATGGCATCTCTGAGGCCAGGTACCAGACTGAAGTCGTAGGCAATTCCCGGGGCCACTACGAGGTAATCGTAGGTGATGGCGCCGTTAGCCGCCGTATGCACCGTATTGTTAGCCGGATCAAAGCCGGTGGCTTTGTCCTTGATCCACGTAGCCCCCTTCGGGATGACGGAGGCCATTGGCCGGCCTGTTTTATTGTAGTCGTAGGTGCCAGCACCAACGAGCGTCCAGGCAGCCTGATAGTAGTGGGTATCTGCTGGCTCGATGATGGCCACGTTGGTCTGCCCGCGCTGCTCGATGAGCTGGGAGGCGACCATGATACCGGCGGTTCCGCCGCCGATGATTAGAATTTGGTGGTGAGTTGTCATATGATCTGTCTTTAAGCATCTTAAAGATCACCCCTACGTAAGCATACTGTTTGTGACCTTCGTCACAAAGCCTAAACTATTTCCTGCTGACCTTTGCCTAAACCTTAAAACCACCTACTATGCAGTGGATCAAAGACGCTCGCGCCATGTTTACCCACAAGTGCGCAGAATGCCACGAAGGCGATATGTTTCCTACCGGCGCTTTCAGTTTTGACCGTCCGTTCGAAATGAACCAACGTTGCCCGAAGTGCAACGCCAACCTCGAACCAGAGCCTGGCTTCTATTACGGTGCCATGTTCATGTCCTACATTTTCTCAGCCTTTATCTGCCTCGGCTTTGTCATGATTACCCACTGGGTTTTCGACCTCAGCCTGATGGCCAGCTTCTTCTGGCTGTGTGCCCTGGTCGGCGTATTCTTCGTGTGGTGGTTTCGGTTCTCCCGGGCTTTTTGGCTCAACCTGATTGTAGGGTTTCGTCCAGAGAAAGCGGAAAAAGTCAAGGCTACCCGGTAAGCTTGGAAATGATCCGCTCTTTAGATGACGACATACACCTCCACCATGAGCTTAATCACTAAAATCGTCGTCGGAATCATTGTCCTTCACCCAGTGGCCGTATTCATAAGTAATTTGTCGTTTAACGCAGGTAGCGTAGTGCTGAACGAGTGGGCAAAAGTGAGCATAGCCTAAGCTACGTGAGCTTTTCGGCCAGGAAGTGCAGCGCCGCGATGACAAGTTAAACGGCTGAGTATTTATGGAGTCGACCACTAAAAGCAGGCTTTGGCTGGCTGATGTATATGCTGGCTCCCAGAAAGTCTGACGACCAGGGACAAACCTGATACGTGTTCGATTGGGGTAATACGCTATACACTTACCCCAAACAGATAGCCTACGAGTGCCGTAAGTCCCATAGCCATCGTCCCCCAAAAAGTGATGCGTAAGATGGGTTTCAGGGTATTCGTCCCTCCCGTTTTCGCGGAGGTGTAGCCTAGCAGGATAAGTGCCAGTAAGGCGATACCGTATTGCCCAACGACCATCCACTTTAGCGGCAGCAACCAGGCTGCCAACGCCGGTAAACCGCCACCCACAAAAAAAGCCGCTGCCGAAGCAAGGGCAGCCTCCAAAGGGCGGGCTTCGGTCAAATCACTGATGCCGAGTTCGTCGCGGGCATGAGCACCAAGGGCATCGTGGGCCGTTAGCTGGCGGGCGACCTCCAGAGCCGTGGCTGGGCGTAGCCCCCGCGCTTCGTAAATCTTAGCCAGCTCCTGCAGTTCCTCTTCCGGCATGGTGTCAAGCTCCTCTTGCTCCCGCTCCAGGTCACTGGCTTCCAGGTCTGACTGAGAACTTACCGAGACATACTCACCGGCAGCCATACTCAATGCCCCGGCAGCCAGCGCAGCTACTGCTGCCAGCAAAATCGGTTCCCGGGTAGTGCTGGCAGCAGCAACCCCAATCGCAACACTGGCCGTCGACAGAATGCCGTCATTTGCCCCCAAGACTGCCGCTCGTAACCAAGCACTTCTATTGATGTAATGTGGTTCTTCCATAATCAAACGTCAGGTTTGGACGAGGCAATAATGCAAGTTACTGACTATCATGCTCTAATCTCCGGGGATCATCAAGTCTGTTGATCCTTTAGTTTGTGAGGCAGTCATGACCGTCTAACAGACAGCATAAACTAAACATCAGTGTACAATCCGTTTCACTTAGAAGAATCCAAGCATTGTTGCCAAGCCTCACGTCACTGTAGGTGAAGATAAGGCTTACTCCCCAGTATCATTTGCCCTACTCCTCAAGATAATACGCACCCCCAATGACCCAAATTGCCTCGGGCCACTCTCCGGCAGCAAAGGAGACAAAATCTCCCCGAACCACAGCCTGCGGCAGCAGCGTTTTCTCCCATTCAGTGCCTACTTCACGAAAACCGAAAAAGTCGTCTCCTTCCCGCACTACTCCGCTAAGCGGCAGACCCGTCAAAGCCTGCTCCTCCGTCAGAATACGCGCGTTAAGAAAAAGTCCGGGAACGATCCCCTCTGCCAGGCCATCCGCAAGATGGCAATGCACATTAAGGGTGGCGGAACTGGCATCTACCATCGGATTGATCTTCGTGACCACAGCCTTGCCCGTTTGCTCCGCAAACGGCGTTGTGAACAAGACCGTCTGCCCTTTGCGGAGGGCGGCAATCTCCCGCGACGGAACGCTGAGCTCAAGGTGTAAGTGGTCGGTACTAGCCAACTGCAAGAGTTCATCCTGCGGGCTCACCATCTGACCACGGTTGGTCATAACTTCATGGACATACCCACTACCGGTGGCGTAAACGCCTACTGAAGACTGAAAGGTGCCCTGCTCCTCCAGCGCCGATACGTCAACGCCAAGGGCCAGCAGCTCCTGCTTCAGTCCGTTATAGCTGGCAGTAAGCAGCGCCACCTCGCCTTCAGCAGCCGCTACTTCGCGGGCGGTTGCGGCATCACCGGCAATGAGGGTTTCCTGGCGTTGCAGCTCTCCGCGGGCAGTGGCAAGACGGGCCCGCAATTCCAGCAGCTCCCGCTGCTGACTCAGCAAAGCAGGGTTGGTAACGCGCAGGAGCTGCGCGCCCTTGCGGACAAAATCGCCCGGCAGGTATTTCAAGTCTGTCACCTGCCCGGATACCCGCGCGTGGATGGAAATCAGGTCTGTTGGCGGCACGGCAACCTCTCCGGTACAGATTATTTCGTGGCCGACCTTCCTGGTTTCCACCGGACCGGTCGTCACTTGACTCAAATCAGGGGCTGCAGACAAAGTATCGGCCGCTAACGCGCTTGGTTCCGGCTGACCGCAAGCAGTGAGTAGGAAGAGCAGTGTAATTAGGTAATAGCTTTTCATCTTAAAAAGAATTGGTCAGGAAGCTATGTTCCCGCATAAGTTGGTAGAGTTGTTGTAGTTGTGCGAGGCGATCATATTCCTCCTGCATCACCGCTTCCATGAGCTGGGCGTACCGAAGCATATCAATCGTACCCTCCCGGAATTGGAGTCCGGCAATTCGGAGTAACTCCTCGTTGCTATCGGCAGCGTCCAGATCAATAGCAACGAGGGCCTGCTGCAGTGCAGTCATCGTATTTTCTAGTCCGGATAACCGGCGGAGGCGTTGCTCCCGGTATGCCGTTTTCTGGCGAGCTAACTGATCGGTCGCCAGCGTAAATTGCTGGGCCCGGGTTTTGGCTCCGCGACGATCCAGTGGAACACCGAGTCCGAACGATACCCCTTGGAAACCGCCCTCCAGGTCAAGTGTCTGGTAGAAGTAGCCCAGCGAGAGGGCGGGCCTGCGGCTCTGTTCCTGATCCAGACGGGCCGTGGCAGCCACCCTACGCTGTTCGGCAGCCAGGGCATTCTCCACGGGATCCTGATCAGTAAGCAGGCTGGACGGCTGCAGCTGCGGTAACGCAAGGGGGCGCGGCCGCAGGCGTAATGAATCGGGTAAAAAAGCAAGGCGGCGCAGCTCAGTCTCAGCCCGCGTGGCTCCCGCCACGCAGCGGGCCTGCTCCCGGGCCAACGATCTGGCTTTTTGCCGAAACAAGGCTTCCTCAACGGCTCCGCTGGTGCCCGCCTCCCGGCGGGCCATCAAGTAGGGCTCCAGTCGGTTAAAACGGACCAACAGGCTATCGGCCAGGTCCAGTTCGGCCTGGGCGAAGCTCCAGGCATCGTAGGCCGAAGCGAGCTGGTAAGCGAGCTGATTGCGCAGGAGCGGCAGCTGGGCTACCGCCGCTTGGGTAGAGGCTTCTACCAGGTTCTTTTGGCTTTTCCGGCCAAAAAAGTGGTTAAGGTTTTGCCGGACGTTGAGCTGGTGGTCAAACACCCCGGAGTTGATTTGACCACCATTGTAATCGACCTCCAAAGGCGCCCATTGTCCGATGGCTTCCTGCTCCAGCTCGGCCGAAGCTACCTCCAGACGTTGATTAGCAAGTTCGGGGTGCTGCTCCAAGGTAAATTCCAGGAGCTGCGGAAAGTCATTGATGGTTTGTGCAGATAGGCCCGGACTAGCCCCCATGGCCATTACAACGACTAACACAGCACCTGCGGCCGCGCCCGAAAAACGCCGCTTGTTCACCAGATAATACAATGCTGGCAGCACCACCAGCGTCAGGAGCGTCGAGGAGATCAACCCTCCGATAACCACCGTTGCCAAGGGGCGCTGCACTTCCGCGCCACTACCGGTAGACAAAGCCATCGGTAAGAAGCCAAAGGCTGCTACCGCGGCCGTCATCAACACCGGTCGCAAGCGACTCGCGGCGGCCGCTGCAATAACCTCCCTGAAAGGTTGGACACTCGTCTCCCGTAACTGCCGAATAGCGCTGATGAGCACGATGCCGTTCAATACCGCGATCCCGAACAGGGCAATGAAACCAATACCGGAGGAAATACTGAAAGGCATGTCGCGCAACAAGAGGGCCACTACCCCACCGATGGCCGACAAGGGAACGGCAACGAAGATGACCAGTGCGTCCCGGAAAGAAGAAAAAGCGAGATAGAGCAGGAGTAAAATCAGTCCTAAAGCCACCGGAACGGCCACTTTCAGTCGGCCACGGGCACTTTGGAGGTTCTCAAAAGCTCCACCGTACTGAAGTTCATAG
>CAZTTF010000274.1:0-23272 GCA_964616365.1 uncultured Lewinella sp.
ATAGGTTACTACGGTGACCGGGGCAGTGAACTCATGACGGAAACTGCTGCTCCCGGCGATGGTTTTTTAAGCGAAAGCTGTGTAGCCTGGGAGAACAGCGTCCACGCAGTTGAAAAGATGGGGTTCAAGACCTTCATAAACCGGACGGGAATCGTGCTGCACCCCGAAGAGGGTGCGTTGGAGAAAATGCTGATTTCCATGAACGTCAACGTCTCCAGCTATTTTGGTGACGGCAGTCAGTTCTACTCCTGGATTCACGTAGATGACATCGTGGGTATCTTCGTCCACGCCATGGAAAATAACCTGACGGGCATCTACAACGGCGTCGCTCCGCACCCGGTAACCAACAAAGTACTGGCCGAGGAACTCGGCCCTGCTATGGGTAAGCGCGCGCTGGTGGTACCGGCGCCGGCCTTCGCCATGAAACTGGCGATGGGAGAGATGAGCCACACAGTACTGGACTCCTGCAAATGCTCGGCGCAAAAAATCAGCGACACAGGGTATACCTTTGCCCACCCGGAACTGGATGGTGCCCTTGAGGACCTCCTTGGTTAACCCCGAATTATCTGAACATGAACCACTCTGACGAAGACTTTTTCAAGCGCGCAGACGCGCATATCTACCTCGGCAACGAGCAAATGGCTACTGCCGACAAGGGACAGGTAAGCGCCTCCATGCTGTACGGAACCGCCCGCTTTAATGCGTGGGTAAGTGCCGGCGAGTTCGACTCACCGGAAGCCATGAAAGATGCCAAAGCACAAACCATCAAGGTGTTTTTAGAAGAATACGAAAAGATGCTCAGCGAGCACCTGGACGACTACGCAGCCAACTTCTACGAATTCGTGAAACCCAAGCAGCAATAAAAAGACAAGAATAGCGGCTCAAGCCACTGCTTCTTATCCTTCGCGCGGCACCTGCATCCGTGCCTAATCAATTACCAGTTTCGTAAGCGTAGTGCCAATCTGCACCAGATAAAAACCGGGACGCAGCCCCTCGGTAACAACATCGCCCTGGCCAGTGCGGAGGCGCTTGCCATCACTGCTTAACAGCTGCCACTTAGCGTTTTCCGCTCCGACAATGGTTACGGGCGCGGACGCAGGTGCAGGGTTAGGAAATAGCCCCAGCGCAGTACCTGCGCTTTCAGCAAAGGTGACCGTCCGTACATCACTCAACGACTCGCGGCCGTCCAGGTCGCGCTGCCGCAGGCGGTAATAATGGACTCCGGGACCAGGGCTGGCGTGCACGAACTGGTAGTCGCCAATGCCGGCAGCCACGAAGCCGATCACCGCAAATGCCCCGCCCTCCGCGGCGTGCTCTACCTCCCAGCCAGTATTGTTCTCCTCTCCCAGCGTAGACCAGGACAAACGTGCATCCTTACCATTAGGTGCAGCCTGCCAGTCAGCATAAACCACCGGAAGGGTCGTCAGTTCCTCCACCCGAACGATGAAGAGTCCATTGTTGATGTCGCTCCCCAGAATATTGCCGGAAGGCAACCAGGGGTAGGCTCCCCAAATGCCGCCACCATAGGTGTTTTGGTTTGGCGTCGTATCGTAAAAACCAACCCGTTGGGGTTGGGTGGGGTCCTCAATATTCCACACCTGAATACCCTCTCCGTAGTAACTCAGGACCACCAGGCTGTCCCCCAGGACGTAAGGATTATGCGCAAGGCTGGCCGTATCCGGCGCAAGGCTGGCCGACCGGAAAATGCTTTCTACCTGGATGTCCAGAAAAAACGGATCGGACTTGTCCAGACTGATCACTTTTACCCCAGTATTGGTTGTTTCATCGCACATAACCATGTGCCGGCCATCAGCAGTCCCCCACACACTGTGGTTATAGCCAGCCTGCGTATAGTTGGTCAGTGAACCAATCTCCAGAGGAACCTGGGGATCAGCAACGTCGTAAACGTAAAAACCATTCCCGCCATGATTCGCGTATAAGGTATCGTTGAAGGCATAGCCATCGTGGATGTACCCCAGGCTTGGATCATCAGTATTGTCAATATCCACCGTCGCCACCAGCTCCGGCACGGCGGGGTCGGCCAGGGAGTAAACGAGGTAACCGTTGATTTGGGGACCTGGCCGGCTCCCGAAGACGTACAGCCGGGGGGGGACGGAAGTAGAGTCGATAATAATGTTGTGGGCGCTGGTGAAATCCGTACTGTCCTGATAAACAATCGCTGCACTTGCGGGAAGATTACTCAAGTCAATTACCTGTAAGCCCTCCTGGGTTTCGGTGACGCAGTAGGCATAGTCTCCCAACACCTTAATGTCCCGCCAGACGGAGCCCGAATTAGCAAACGTATTGAGCGCCGCTATTTCAAGCGGGTTGCCGGGATCGGTAACATCGATTATATGAACATAATCCCGCGATCCGATGATGGCATATTCCCGGCCATCCCGGGCATATCCCCACACATCGCTGTAGCGGGGAAGGGTGTCAACCTCCCAACTGCCCAGCAAAACCATATTCTCGCTACCTGACTGGCCAGAGAGCAAGCCAGTGCACAACATAAACAATGAACATAAAGCGAATTGCGAAAGCTTGGGCATAATGAATGGGTTGTGATGAATCAGGCTGAGACATGCTTAAACAGCAAGATACAGGCGAAATTGCAGTTTTTTACTCGAGCAACCTAAACCGAAGAGAAGACAATAATTTACCGGCTAGAAGAGGACCGCCAACCGTCAACTGTCAACCGCCAAACCGCTAACCGCCTACTGGCACTCCCAATATCACGCGTAGATGTCCAAGATGGTGCCGACCGTGCCAGTTGTAGTGTGCGGCCAGGGTGTCCAGCCGATATTCTCTGCCGGACCCCGGATGGAAAGCAGTACGCTCCCATTGCTCATCGGAGCAGGTTGCTAACAAGGTCACGAGGCGCAGATGAACGGCCGTCAGGATTTCCAGGCTGGTCTCGATGGGTACTGCCGTCACGTCGGCCAATGCTGCCCAGCGCCCTTCGTCGTAAGGTGTGATGCTCGGGTGATCCTCCGTAAGTACCCGCTTGTGGCGCACGTAGGCATTTACGTGACTGTCTGCTACGTGGTGGATCACTTGCCGGGCCGTCCAGCCGCCTTCGCGATACCGTTCGTCCAATAATCCCTTTGCTTTCAGCTCCCGGGCAGCAGCGGCAAATTCAGCGGGGAATGCTCCCAACGATTTAATGTACTCTACCCGGTTGGCGGCGGCGGTAGCGTGATCAGGTAGGGAGAGGCGTCCAATTGGATACTGCATAGCAAACGGCTTGTGGGCGGCCGCAGGCCGCCGGATGAGAGGAGTGACAAGATTACGATTTTCCACCGCAAATCCCAGTAATTTTCCCGACTGATATGGTCACCAACAAGCTTTACTTAAAAATAAAGCAAACTAAATTAGTTACTTCATTGTTATGTTAGCGTCCGAAAAACAAAAAAGCATGTCCGCAGAACTTAACCTGGCAACCAAGAATCTCAACAAAATGGGCTTTCTCGACCTTGATGTCGATCCAACCCTTGACCTTGTAGCAGAAATCAATCGCCTGAAGAAAGAGCGAAATGCCGTTATTCTGGCACACTACTATCAGGAATCTGAAATTCAGGACATTGCGGACTACATCGGCGACAGCCTCGGGCTCAGCCAGCAGGCTGCCCAGACGGATGCTGACATCATCGTATTTGCCGGGGTTCATTTTATGGCCGAAACCGCCAAGATTCTGAGCCCGCAGAAGAAGGTCCTTCTGCCCGACCTGAAAGCCGGTTGCTCGCTTGCGGACAGCTGCCCCGCCCCCGTTTTCCGGAAGTTCAAAGAGAAGTACCCCGATCATAAGGTGGTTTCTTACATCAACTGTACGGCCGAGTTAAAGACCCTGACGGATATCTGTTGTACGAGCACTAATGCCCGTCACATCATTGATTCTATCCCCGAAGACCAGCCGATCATTTTTGCTCCGGACGTCAATCTCGGGCGCTGGCTGGTTAAAGAAACGGGGCGTGACATGGTGCTGTGGAACGGTAGCTGTATGGTCCACGAGATTTTCTCTCACGAGAAAATTACAAAGCTCCGCCTCAAGCATCCTGAAGCTGCCTTTATTGCCCACCCGGAATGTGAAGCCCACATTCTTGATATGGCCGATCACGTAGGCTCAACCTCCAGCCTCCTGCGCTTTACCCGTGAAAGTGATTACAACGAATTCATCGTTGCGACGGAGCCAGGCATCATCCACCAGATGGAGAAAGAAAGCCCTGACCGGAAGTTCTACCCCGCGCCGCCCACCAATACCTGTGCCTGTAACGAATGCCCGCACATGAAGCGCAACACTATGGAAAAGCTTTACCTGTGTATGGAGCATGAGTTGCCCGAGATCACTTTGCCCGACTGGGTAATTGAACAGGGCCGGGCCAGTATTGACCGCATGTTAGAGATCAGTGCCAAAGCGGGGCTGTAATCCCCTACCGGAAGAACGGGCGTAAGGTCTTGTCTGGTCATCGCCCCATAAACCTCAGGACTTAGCTTGCGGAAGGCAAACTTCCCTACCACTTAACTTGTTCTGCAAACGAAGCAGTTAAATGCTTCCTAAATCACCCAATAAAAGAACCACTGCATGAAGTTTTTCATCGATACCGCCAACCTTGACCATATCCGTGAAGCTGAGAGCCTAGGCATCCTTGACGGCGTAACAACTAACCCCAGCCTAATGGCTAAGGAGCAGATCAGCGGCGAAGAGAATGTGATGGCACATTACAAAAAAATCTGTGACATCACCGATGGTGACGTTAGTGCAGAAGTTATTTCTACGGACTTCGAAGGCATGAAGGCAGAAGCTAGCAAGCTCATTGAAATTGCTGACAACATCGTCATCAAGATCCCGATGATCCGTGAGGGCGTCAAAGCACTTGCCTGGGCTTCCAGCCAGGGCATCCGGACCAACTGTACGCTGGTATTCAGTCCAGGTCAGGCACTCCTTGCTGCTAAAGCAGGAGCCACCTACGTCAGCCCGTTCATCGGCCGTATCGACGATATTGGCTGGGAAGGTATGACGCTGATCAGCGACATTGCTGAAATCTACGCTGTACAGGGCTTCGAAACAGAGATCCTCGCAGCGTCCGTACGCTCCGGCAAACACATCATCGAGGCCGCTAAAGCTGGTGCTGATGTGGTAACCTGTCCGCTAAGCAGCTTCGAAGGCCTCTTCAAGCACCCACTAACCGACATCGGACTGGAAAAATTCCTTGCTGACCACGCTAAAGCAGCCGGTAAGTAAGCGCCGAAAAAATGGCGTTGCCCAGCGGGCAACTTACAACCTGAAAACAAGAACCCCGTCTTTCACCAAGACGGGGTTTTTCTTTTGCACCTATCCCATCAACTACCTTAATATTGCTCCATAAACACACTATCTCATGTCAAAGCCACGCGTAATTAAGCACTACGACAAGCTCGATGAGTCGATCGTAGAACAAATAAAACTATCCTATCCATCCGGATTCGTAAAGCACCTCATTCGCTTCACCGACATCAATGGCAGGCTGACCAGCGCCCTGCCCTTTGAAACTGAAGAAAAATACTATCTGATTCGCATGACCAAGGTGGAAGCAGCCTCTATCATCGAAGATGACGACGACTACGATGACGATGGTAACCTCCTTGATGACGCCCGGGAGGAGTACGAAGATAAGTATGACGATGACTTCGAAGCGGTAGACATCGACCCTGACGAGCTTGCCGATGAAGACTAACCACTAAGGCATGCTCCTACTTGTTTCCGGATCTCCTGCACCTGACAGTGCCAACTCCCGCTTGTTGACCACAATAGGTGAGATGGATGGTGGCGAATACTTGTTGGCGGATTATCTGACTGACCTCCCCGTCTTTCAGCCGGGACGAGACATAGCCCCCTGGCCCGAAACAGTGCTCCGCTGGCGGGCGGATACCGCCCGTGCCCAACGCATCATCTTCGCCACGCCTGCTTACCTGGAAAACCTGCCCGCCGTCCTGAAAAACGCCCTGGAGTGGGTCACCTCCTCCGGGGAGCTGGCGGAAAAGCCAGCCTTGGTCTTCTCCTTTTCCCCCGCGGCTCCGCGCGGGGAGCGGGCCCGGCAATCGTTGCTGTGGTCGCTCAATGCCCTCAACCTAAGGATCGTGGCCGAGGCCGCATTGTTCCAGCAAGAGGTATCGCTTACGGAGCACGGCATCGGAGATGCGGCCAGTAAAGAACTCCTGCAGGAAGCGCTGGCCTTGCTTCCCCAGTGAACAGTAGCTATGGGAAAGATAACTTAGCCTTTCGTCTGACGACCACGATCCTGACAATGACGGCCAACACCTTAACGCCCACATAAAGTCTAAAACGATTACCGCCCGTCTCCCTGCTTTTTTACCGTTCTTTGCACCTGCGTCCGCGCCCGTCCTCCCGTCTGCGCGAAAACGTTAACTGCCATTCACGGGACCAAAAGCTTTTCCCTCATTCATGACCTTTCGCTCCTGGTATCCCGTCGTCTTTTTCCTGGCCTTCCTGGTGATCGGCTGTTTGGTGCTTGATGATTACGGTATCAGCTGGGATGAATCTATCCAGCGCAGGCACGGCCGGGTCAGCATTGATTACGCCGCCGAAAAGCTGAATGTAGACCACTATATCCCGCTGGAACCCAGCTGGAACCTGGAAGATTACCAATGGTCTAACTACGGGATGGTCTACCAAATCACGGCTAACTTACTGGAACACCAACTGGGATTTTCCGACAATCCTTACCGCTACTATCAGTTACGGCACTACCTCTGTTTTGCGCTATTCTGGCTGGCCACCATCTTCTTTTATCGGGGACTGCGTATCCGCTTCCCGGACAAAGCATGGTACCCCCTGGTAGGGACGCTGGCGCTCATTCTGAGTCCCCGCATCTTCGCCAACGGCTTTTACAACCCAAAGGACCACATCCTGCTGGTATTTTACGTGATCAGCACCACCACCCTGCTGCGCTTTCTGACCAAGCGGACCTGGACCAACCTCTTGCTGCACGCACTAGCTACGGGTCTGGCCCTTAACACCCGCCTGCCCGCCCTGGTCATTCCCCTGACGACTGTCCTGATTCTTGGTTGGGAGATGCTGCGGCAGCGGTCATTGGCCCTGCGTAATCTTAGTCACCTCATCGCCTATCTCCCGCTGACGGTCGTTTTCCTGGTGCCCTTTTTTCCCTTCCTCTGGGAGGATACACTTAGCCGTCTGGTTGGTGCCTTTTCCGAGATGTCTGACTTTGAGTGGGACAGTTACGTCCTCCTCTTTGGCGACCGCCTGCATGCCCTCAACCTGCCAGCCTATTACATCCCTGCCTGGATCCTGATCACTACGCCGATCCTATTTCTTCTCTTCATTTTTACCGGCTTTTATGTCACTGTAAAAAACATGCTGCGTCACCTTCGGGAATTCCGTTTTTGGAAAACGGAGGCCGAATTGATGGACTTCACCCAGCTGGGGCTGTCCGTCGGCCCTATTTTGGTAGTCATCATACTGGCTTCCACCTTATACAACGGTTGGCGGCACCTGCACTTCGTTTTTCCCAGCATGATCTTCCTCATGATGGTCGGGTATGATTGGGCGCGGACGCGGGTGCAGGGAAGGTTAAAGCGCAATGGCCAACCCGCCAACATTTCCCACCTCCCTACCCTCTTGCTTACCGTGGGTCTCATCACTACCGCCGTACAGATGGTGCGCTACCATCCTCACCAAAACGTGTACTTTAACGAGGCCATCCGGGGTGAGCCCCTCAACCTCCGGTTCGACATGGACTACTGGGGCGTCGGCTTCCGGGATGCCTTTTTGCAGCTTGCAGCACAAATTCCGGAAGGGGAAACCCGCTCCGTGAAGTGCGACTCGGTGTGGCCGTGTAAGGACAACCTCAAAGCGCTGCCGCCGGCAGCGAAGGCTAAGCTCCGCCTCGAAGACGCCTGGCATAAAGCGGACTATCTCGCCACGAATTTCATCTGGGATAATACCCGGTATGCCGTCCGGGATCGCAAAGAGCATTTTGCGCATCCGCTTGTGGAGATTCGTCCGGCAGGCCACCTAACAATCGGTATTTATGACCTCAAATATGATAAATAAGCCCTGCGGGACGGTGATTATTTGTTAGGCGATAAGAAGCGGGTCGCTAAAGTCGTAAAACCCGTATTATTGCCGCTCCTAACCAACCAACCACATGCCCGAAAAAATTCTGGTGACCGGCGCGAACGGTCAGATCGGAAGGGTACTTACCGCGGCTTTAAGAGAACGGCACGGACGTGAGAACGTTATTGCCTCTGACATCGTCAAAACTCCCCAAGCCAACGAGCCTTACCTCTTCCTCGACATCCTCAATGAAACGCGTCTCCACGAGATCGTTGAGGACTACAAAATCACCCAGGTCTACCATCTGGCGGCCATTCTCTCTGCCAACGGAGAGTGGAACCCACTGAAGACGTGGAACATTAACCTGAATGGTCTGCTGACCATCCTCAACCTTGCCCAGGAGGGCAAGATCAAGCGGATCTTCTTCCCGAGTACCATTGCCGTGTTTGGACAGACGACGCCACGGGAGGCAACACCACAGGATGTACCGCTACTTCCCGAGACGATCTACGGCGTCAGCAAGGTGAGTGGCGAACTTTTGTGCCACTACTTCCACCAGAAGTACGGCGTAGACGTTCGCTCCGTGCGCTACCCGGGGATCATTGGCTACCAGTCGGTGCCGCAAGGCGGCACCACTGACTATGCCGTTGAGATCTTCCACGAGCTACTTAAGGGCAATACTTACGAGTGCTTCCTCCAGGAAGACACCCGCCTGCCGATGATGTACATTACGGACGCCATCAGAGCCACCATTGAATTGATGGAGGCGCCCGTGGAAAAAATCAAAACGAGGACTTCTTACAACCTCGCGGCGATGAGCTTCTCCCCGGCAGAAATCTTTGCGGAGATTCAACGTATTCTACCCGATGCGCGTATAACCTATGCACCGGACTTCCGGCAGGAAATTGCCGCCAGCTGGACGGAAAGCATCGACGACTCCCGCGCGCGGGAAGAATGGGGCTGGGAACCAGCTTACGACCTGCGGCGCATGACGGAAGACATGCTGGAACAGGTGCGTAAGCAACTGTAAGCCGTTCATCTATCGGTGTTGGCCCTCGCCGCTCACCGGATGGGTGGACGTACACTGCATTTCCCCTTAGCTGGCACCTGCGCCCGCGCACAACAACTAACCTAACCATTTAAAGTTTCAATATGAGTACCCAAGCCATTTACCAGGACATTCAGCGTGAACTTGACCAGCTTCGGTCCGAAGGACTGTATAAAGAGGAGCGTATTATCACTACGCCTCAGGCCGCTGAAATCCAGACACAGCAGCAGCCTTCAGTGCTTAACTTTTGTGCCAATAATTACCTGGGCTTGTCTTCTCATCCCGATGTGATTGATGCTGCACGCAGCACCATCGACGACTACGGATTCGGACTTTCTTCCGTACGCTTTATTTGTGGAACTCAGGATATCCATAAGGAGCTCGAAGCGAAGATTGCGGCTTTTGTCGGTACTGAAGACGCTATCCTTTACGCAGCGGCTTTTGACGCTAACGGGGGGCTTTTTGAGCCACTACTTGGCCCGGAAGACGCAATCATCAGCGATCAGTTGAACCATGCTTCTATCATCGACGGCATCCGTCTTTGTAAGGCCAAGCGCTACCGCTACCTCTCGAATGACATGGACGACCTCCGCACTAAGCTCGAAGAAGCGAAAGCGGCGGGTGCCCGCCGCATCCTGATTGCTACGGATGGGGTATTCTCGATGGATGGTGTAATTGCTCAGGTAGACAAGATTGTGGCACTGGCCAAAGAATATGGTGCGCTCACGATGGTAGACGATTGTCATGCCACAGGTTTCACCGGAAAGACCGGGCGTGGCTCCGCCGAGCATTGCGGTGTTTTCGGAGAGGTAGACATCATCACGGGAACATTCGGCAAAGCACTGGGAGGTGCTTCCGGAGGGTTCACCGCCGCGAAAAAGGAAGTGGTTGATCTGCTTCGGCAAAAATCACGCCCCTACCTGTTTTCCAACACGCTTGCGCCGTCTATCGTAGGTGCTTCCATTAAGGTGCTGGACATTCTTTCGTCAAGTACCGCACTGCGCGACAAGTTGGAGGCCAACACCAAGCAGTTCCGGGAAGGTATGGTAGCTGCCGGTTTCGACATTATTCCCGGCACCCATCCCATTACCCCAGTGATGCTTTACGATGCGCCATTAGCGCAAAAATTTGCCAGTGCGCTCCTCGAAGAAGGGATCTATGTCATCGGCTTCTTCTTCCCCGTGGTTCCACGGGAGAAGGCGCGCATCCGGGTGCAAATCTCTGCGGGACACGAACCGGAACAAATTGACCGAGCCATCGCGGCCTTTACTAAGGTTGGTAAAGACCTTGGCGTCATTTAAGCATTTACTTAGCAGACCCTCCTATACTGGCCTATAACAACCAGGCAGGAGGGTCTTAAGTACCTTTTCGCATCACTGCGGACCTCCGACAACCCGTTAGAACCCTGAGGGTTCTTTCAGTCTGAACAATTCCAAGTTGTCAACCTTGAGTTGTTCTAAGATCATGCGATTCCAAGTTTCCATCTGCCTTAGATTATCACCCCTTGACGTTTCTTTGGTCAGTCTCTTGCTTTGCTCGGTAAATTCCGCCACGTGCTTATTATACAGCGTCTTAATATCTTCAGGACTAAGCGTGCCTCCTCGCATTAAAGCTTTCTCCAACTTACGCTTCTGTATTTCCATTAGGTCGAAGTACATGTTAATAAATGCCAGGTCGCTGTCTTTGAGCGTAAAATGATAGTAGGTATCGATTGGGTCTATTACTGCTGCCAGCTGGTAACTCAACGTATCATCGATATAATTGAAATCTAGGTATAGCTTCACATTAAGGTTGTAGCGCTCCCGGTCCGGTAACCGCATGAGTGGTGGTGGGTCAGTTTTCTCAGGGGGCGCCTCCTTAAAAACGATGCGTTTTTTTTGCCATGGCCAATAGGCAAATTCGAGTTGTCGCCTTTGTTTATCGCGGGTATAGTATAAGGTGTTACTCTCGGCCTTGTTTTCACGTACAAATTTATCTATTTGTTCCATCCGATCATAAAGGCGAAACTCTCTGGTGGATTCCCAGAAAGTCAGATCGTAGGGCATGAAAGTTATATTACGGTAATCTTCGTGGCGCTCCTTTGTGAACTTAAAGAGCGGGAGTGTGAAGGTATTTTCAAAGTTGTAAGCTTTGGTAAATGACTCCGTAGAGCAAGTTACGGTTGCCCCATAGCGGTCAACATAACTGGAAGTATAGTTGAAATCTACTGCATCAATAAAGAACTCCTGACCTACTCTTTGATAAGTTTTAGTGATCTCCATATCCACCTGCTGGAACTCCTCAAAGCCAAGTGGAATGAAAGGGTGAACTTTAGCATCGGATATATTAAGCTTCACTTTAAGGAGGCTTTGTTCTTCCTTACTGATCCAGAGGGTACCACTAAAGCTATAGCCATTGTCTCTTCTAGGGGAAAAATTTATCTCGTACATCTTCTGCCCATCCTGAAAATAGGTACTCGCTAATTTCAACTTAAATTCACGACGCAAGGCCTTTCTTTTCAAGCAGAGCGGGTTGTTGGGAAAGACTCGATGTTTATTAAAGAGACTAAACATAGAAAAGAGCCTGGAAGACTCGGTTGAACTGAAGTACCGTTTATTTACTGGTTGTAGTCCGATCCTTCCTTTTTTTAGTTGAAGCCCAGTTGTGCCATAATCCTGGTAAATACCATTATAATAAGCCTCAATCATTTCGACCGGCTGTGCATTAATTTCTGACTTCAAGTAAAAGTAGGTCTTTGCCTGCCGTTGTACGGTTTTACCGTGTTTAGCAATCTCGGCAACCATATCGTACAGGTAACTATCATCTGCCAAAACCACCACCTCAGCCAGCTTCACTGAACTTGGAGAGAGGTTTATTATTTCACCAATTTCCCCGGCAGTTACTGCTTGGCTCACAAAGCCCAGGGAAGAAATGACGACCGTGTCGCCTGGCTGATTACCCGGCAGTACGAAATAGCCGAAAAGGTTTGCTGCTGTTCCTAATGCTAACCTCTTGTTATACACATTCGCGTACGGAATGGGCTCCTTCGTTTCACTATCAATAATAGTTGCCTTAAGCATGAGGTCATCCCTCTTTTCCGTCTGACTAAAAACGACCAAAAAAGGGAAGAGTAGGCCAGTTATCAACAGGAAAATACGGTTCATAACAAAAGGGCATGAAAACTGAGTGATAACGAAGCACAGACTCCGAGTAGCGACAGGAGATTAAGATAGTACTTACCAGAAACTAACACCAGTTTTCCGGAGAGTAGCACACCACTATGTCTTCCTAACTGCGGTCTTTCCAACGCAACAAAACTGCCCTCAGCCAGCCAGTTGATTTTTGACGGGCTCTTTTTGCATCCAGTTGCGTTAAAAAGCCTCGCCGTGATAGTGGAGAAGTATAGGCATGGGAGGCTCAGAATGCTTTGAAGCGTAAGTAAGTATAAGACCAACGCCTCGATTATTCGTTTTCAACTGCCTTTCGATCCTTCTCAAATTGTTTACGGATTACTTCCTGTACCGTTACCCCTTCAATTTTTGACTGAAGCCAACTTGGGATATCTAGGAAGGTGAATGGCCGGCTCTCGAACGGCTTCAAAGCGACTGCATCTAACTTTCCTTTGAGTCGGATAAATTCGTCCTTTAACTGTTCTTCACGGATACGTGGCAGCCTCCGCAGGAAGCGGAAGATGAGTTGCTGTGTTTCTTGCAGGTGCTCCACCTTAGCCAGGAAACGGTAAACGGATTTGACCTGGTATTCTACTAACTGAACGTTACCCATTTCAAAATGGCAGATCAAACTCAGAATCCGTGCGTAGGCCTGGATGTCGGAGCGGTAGTTAGGACTACGCTTATTGATAATTTCGTTCAAGAAATCAATGGCAGTATCATTATCTCCGCTACCAAAGTACAGGCAAGCGATACGATAGTGGAAGATCATGATCCGGTGATCATCCCAGTTGTAGCGATTATCCTCAATTACCTCCATAATCTGAGGAACCAAACCAAGTCCCTCCTTAAAAGTACCCTCCATATAATGACGCTGGATCTGGTGGTCAAATTGATAGAGGTGGAATAAGCCCTCAACGTTCATGTTGTTGGTCAGGTCGAACTGATGCGGGAAGAGGTCAAGGGCTTGTAGCTGATCGACGAATTTGTCGTACTGCCACATGTTAAAGAGTGTGGCCAGGTTGTTGTGTAGGCCTTTAAGGTACATTGGCGCATTCGCGGCGATCATTTGTCCGTTCTCCTGGAAAAGATCAACCCAGCGCTGGGTGTAGCGGTAGGTAAGCGGATATTCGTGGCACATGAGGTGCATCCAGGCATAGCACTGACAGTAGTACACCTTCCCCCAAAAGTCGAGGTCCTCATACCGCGTTTTGGGTAGTTGCCCGTTGAAGAAAGACTTCACCATGAAGAAATCTTGCTCATTACTAACCAGGCCAATTCTCAGGTACAGCGCATAAAGCTTAAGCGATAAATTAGAGAACGCATCGGTTACCGTAATGCTGGTTGCCAGGTCCTGACATTCACTAGCAAGTTCTTCTGCCCTACCCTCAATACTGCGGGTAATGTGTTGCCCTTCGATCAACTTCTCAAACTGAGCGATCTCAAGTGCCACGGTATGAGACTCCAGCTCTCTTGCCTTTTTCTTGGTTTTATCGAGAACGTCCAGAGACTGCCGGTACAAGCCCTTGTTGTAGAGGATGCGGGCGTAGTCCAAATTTTCCCTCAGGGTGATGGCCTCGTCTTTGTTGCGGTTGAGCAAGCGCAGACTGGTCAGCAATTGCTTGTAGAGGTGAGCCTTTAGGTTAGATAACTGCGACTTTTTGATCCCCTTAATACGCTTGAGCAAGTACTCCTCATCGTAAGTTCCTGTCCGCTCCAGAATATTGAAGAGCTGCAAAAACAAGATTTCGGCATTAGCTGCCTGGTTTCGCTTAACAAATAAGCGAAAGTGACGCTTTTCCGCTCTGTTCAGCGAGGCTACTAATTTTAGTAAGTCGTCAGTCTTTTGCTTTGGCATTGGAAAATAGTTGTCGGCAACAGTCTAAGGGTCAATTGGTTAATGAACAAAATACAGCTCGCCAGTGTAGCTAAAATATCCTTTAAAAAAGGAAAACAATTACAGGATACAGGCTTTAATACAGTAATTTTAGCCCTCTAACCAATTTAAGCCGAATTCCGGGCACGGTTCCTAACCAAAACCGCCGGTCTTCGTATCCTAAAGTCACAAATATAGACATGCCCTTTAAAACCGGGCTGCAAGCGTATGGACACTAACCAAATTCAAATTTTTGACACTACCCTCCGTGATGGCGAACAAGTACCGGGATGTAAGCTGGATACTGGCCAAAAACTCATCATTGCCGAGCAACTTGAGTTATTGGGAGTAAACGTTATTGAGGCAGGGTTCCCGATTTCCAGTCCGGGAGACTTCAAGTCCGTAGAAGAAATCGGACGCATTGTTTCTGAGCCGGTGGTTTGTGCACTTAGTCGTGCTATAAAAAAAGACATTGAAGTGGCCGCTGCTGCACTAAAGACTGCGAAGCGTCCCCGGATTCACACGGGCATTGGCACCAGTGACAGTCATATCCAATATAAGCTGCGAACTACCCCCGAGAAGATCATCGAGCGGGCTGTTGAAGCAGTAAAATATGCCAAGAGCTTTGTGGAAGATGTTGAATTCTATGCTGAGGATGCCGGACGGACAGACAACGAATTCCTGGCCCGTGTCATCCAGGCAGTTGTGGATGCAGGTGCCACAGTACTGAATATTCCGGACACCACCGGCTACTGCCTTCCGGATGAGTACGGCGCAAAGATTGCCTTCCTCCGGGATAACGTAAACGGTATTCACAAGTGTACCCTGAGTACGCATTGCCACAATGACCTTGGGCTAGCCACTGCCAACTCCATCGCTGGCGCCATCAATGGCGCCCGTCAGATTGAGTGTACCATTAACGGCATTGGTGAGCGCGCGGGCAACACCGCGCTGGAGGAAGTGACCATGATCATGCGCCAGCATGCTCACCTGGGGCTTCATACCACCATCAACAGTAAACTCCTCCTCGAAACCAGCCACCTGGTGAGTGAGAGCATGGGGATGGTAGTGCAACCCAACAAAGCAATTGTCGGAGACAACGCCTTCGCCCATTCCAGTGGCATCCACCAGGATGGTGTAATTAAGCGTCGGGATACTTACGAGATAATCGACCCGGCTGAAGTGGGTGTGGACGAGTCCAAGATTGTTCTGACGGCCCGCAGTGGCCGTGCGGCGCTTGCGTATCGCCTCAAGAATCTGGGCCACAACGTTACGAAAGTACAACTTGATGACCTCTACCAGGAGTTTCTGCGGATTGCAGACCTCAAGAAAGAAGTTCAGGATGCAGACCTGGAGGAAATGATCTCTGCCTCAGCAGTCTAATACCTTTGAGGGGAAATGAAAAAAGCGCCAGCGGACGATGTCTGCTGGCGCTTTTCTGTTGTTTAGCCGAAAATTTCATTTAGCAGAGCCGCAGCCCGATATCCCGCTGCCGCAAGTCGGTCTTCTACTACCGGCAGAAAATCATGTTGGTAACTCCAGGAAAAATCAGGCAAGCCTGTCTCCCGGTCAGTACGATCGTATAACGTGTTATAAATACGTTCACGCAGTACTACCGATTCCTGAATCCAGGTTTCAAGATCATCCTTTTCCCAGTCCGCTTTTCGCGAGCGTGTATGAATGCTAGCAAAAGCAGCGAACTCCGTGTAGCTCAACTTTTCGTGCTCAATAATGGCACTATCCCACACTGAGTGGAGGTTCTTACGGTCTCCGAAAAACAGTACGCTGATTTTGTTCCCCCCCAGATCACGGTTCTTACCAACGTGCATCGGCTGATGAACATCTCCGATAAAATGAATCAGGAAGGCCAGCGCCGTGGCATCCAGGGAGCCTGCGAGTGGCTCCAGGTCGTTTTCGTCCATCAACCGGGTCAGTTGCTGTCGGGCAGCGGCCTCACCTTTCAGGATATTGACCATCAATTCTATCCCTTCCCGTACATCATCAACCCTGGCCTTAGTACTATTGATGGCATTAACATCAACTACCGTCTGGTCGGGTTGGATGGTCATATAGTGCCAGGACTTGGCAAAGTCCCACCCCTTTTCCGCTTTGATGTAGTCTGGCCAGGTGCTTAGCTGTGCCAATAAATTATCGCCGATGGCGGCATCCACGCTGGCGCGGGCGGCAGGGTTTAGGTTATCGTAGCAAATCTGAGCAACAACCCGGTGGCCATTCGCCCCCCAAGCGCTGAGGAATTGGGGGAGCACAATAAGCAACGCTATCAGGAATCGGCTGAACATGGTATATATTTTTTGGTTAGGCCGCAAATTTATCAAAGCCTGTTTAGTCCTGAGCCCTAGCAAAGCAATAGGATAAAGGGGAATAAAGACCAATAGCCTTTAGGCGCAAGGCACTATACTATTTTTTTCAAATCCCGGTTCTCCCACCAGCCAAAGGCCAAGACGGCTAGACCGATAATGGCAAGCCCCCGGAGTAAGTCAAAATCCAGAAAGTGATCACCGGAAATGAGTTCCCCCGCATACACTAGTCCGTAGGTAAAAAACATACCAAGAACAACGCCAAAAACAGTCGACCAAGCGGCTACTCTCGGCTCTTTAGGTTTACTGAACCACATAACTATTGATTTAAGGGCAAAGAAAACGCTGGCAGTACCAGCCTAGTACCTATCTATACGTCATCTTCCTGTCATCCCTTTGCGGAAAAATGTGGAGGGCAAACCTTTGCTCCTGTAGCGCTAACTCTCGAAGAGTTTCCAAAGGAGCAATACCTTCTTCCACCCTATCAGAAAAGACGCTACTATATTCCCCGACTTTGGCCTCTGTTTCCAAGGTTTGCGGGAGGTAATTAAGTCCGCCCAAAAGCAGAAAGCTCACCTCCAATCGGATAATCGTGAGTATTTATTTTCAGGAGACCTACCCAAACATTCTCTGATGCCTAATACTTAATGCCTCCACTGTCATTTAATTGCGCAATTACCCCCCAGCCAAAGAAGTTATTGGCGACCCCGATCAGTAATTCGTTTTCTCCTGCTTTAAGTGCGAGGCTTACCTCCGTATTTTCCGTAGAAGCGCGCCCTCGGGGCGCCATCATACCAGGAGTAGCGTAAGGATTCTTCCCAGTATAGAGGTACCTCCCGTTCAGAAAAATGGTGACCTCGTCACTGATGCCAAGCCGCAGTTGACGCTGCATGGCTTCGGCTGCGGTTAGCGTTGTTCTGAGCCAGACCATCCTGCGGCTACCGCGCGGAGTCTGGCCAAACTTCCGACTCAGGTTTACCAGTCCATGATGCTCCGCCACAACCCTGCTCCAGGTGACATGCTGGTCGGGTAAATCCGCTGCGACGATCTCCCGCCCCGGGGGTAAATCAACAGGTTGGCTGACTTGCCAATTGCGCAGGTAGCGGACGTCATTATGGACAGGATCAAAACCCACTCCTGCATGGAGTCCAGGGGTTGCATCCGGGGTAATGGAAACGTTAGCAATCCAGGCTTTTCCATCAAAACCAATGCTTCCTGCGTCAACTTCTCCGTCCATTATCGGAATGTAGAGTGCCGGGCGGTCCATATCGTTGACGTAGGCGAGTAGTTGCCGGTCTCTGACCACGATTTTAATGCGGTTGAACTCGCCAACTGGCTTCATTTCCACCCCCGTCTGGTACGGGAAACTGAGGTCCCAGTAGTTTACTCCATCAACTACTCCGGCATACTGGAACCCACTGCTATTATTTGGGTCTCCAATGAAGGCTGCCCGCAGGTAGACGTGTTCGCTGTTATCAGGGTCTTGCATCCGGAAATAGCAGCTACTGAATCGTGCGCCCTCCTGCAGGGCGATGTCATATTCGATGGTCCCATTTCGGAAGACAAGGTCTTTGACCTTGACCAGGTTGCTCCCCGTAGCATCGGCCCCTTTATCGTTAAGCTTCATCGCTGGCTGGCCCTGATGGGTCTCAAATGCGACTTCCATGCCCGCAAGGTCCCAGGCATCAGCCCGTAAAGGAACATCAGTCGTTTGGGCGCGGACGCAGGTGCTCAGGAGGAGCGGTAAGAGCAGGGGAAATAACAATCGTTTCATGTCTGTTTGTTTTGGTTCACCACGAAAGTCACCCCCCGCCATAAAAAACAGCAAACAAAGCCGTGCAAGCCCGTGCAAACTTGCACAAGCACCGTTTTCCCTTGATTTTTGCCCCCAAAACCCACTGAATTGAATCAAGCGCTCCTATCCAGCCTCCTTCAGAAGATTGCCGCCCGCCTTAGCCGCGGGCCGGTTAATGGTTGGACTGATTACGATTTTGAAATCCTGAGCGACGACATATTCAGCCACACAGCAACCCGCCTTAGCGTCACCACCTTAAAAAGGGTTTGGGGTAGAATTACCTATCGAAGCAATCCTTCCACTACTACCCTGAATGCGTTGGCGAGGTATGCCGGCTATCAGGACTGGCGCCATTTTGAACTGCAGGAGGATAGGCCTGCAGCTCCTGCCCCTTCCGTTAATACAGCACCGGCAGAAGCTCCGGTGGTAACAGCTGGCAGAAAGCAAACCATGCTCCTTGTTGTCCTCACCCTGCTCCTGCTTACCAGCATGCTAATCCTTCTCCGAAAAGAGGATAATGCTACCGCTACAAGGGACGCCAGTACCGCGTCCGAAATACTACCGGAAGACTTCTCCTTCTCCTCCAAAAAAACTAAGGTGGAAGGGGTGCCTAACACCGTCGTTTTCCAGTATGACGCCTCCATGGCGGGAGAACTCTATCCCGTACGTATCAGCCAGAGTTGGGACACTGCCCGTAGTTTGTTGGTCAGTGCCTACGACACCGTCCACTCCAGTCAGTATTACTACCCCGGCTTTTTCAACGCAAAATTGATCGTCAAAAACCAGGTGGTACAGTCACATAATCTGCACATCACATCACCTGAGTGGGTAGGTGCCATTCATCGTCCGGGCACGCCGGTTTACCTGGCCCCCGAAGTTTTTCAGGATAACGACACGCTCGTCGTCAACGAGCAAATGCTGCAGCGTTACAATGTTCCTCTCGAGCCTACGCTTCCGGAAATACGGCTATATCGGGTTCCGGACCTGCCCTCCATTCGTTCCGACGATTTTATTTTCGAGACAACTCTGCGTAGCGATTACAACGCTGGCAGTGGCGCCTGCCAGGCCATTAACGTACTTTTACTCCTGAAAAACAATGCCATTGTTGTCCCCCTACGTGCCACAGGATGTACTGGTAATACCAGCTTGTTTGCGCTAGGTACCGAAGTTAACGCAAGCACTGCTGACCTCTCCGGCTTTGGGACCAACCTTAGCAACTGGACAAGACTGAGTATTGAGGGGCGTGATCGCCAGTTGCGCTTCCTGGTGAATGACGAACCGGCACTTACCATGACCGTTGACGTTGACCCGAAGGAAATCATTGGAGTTAGTATTCGGCTACAAGGCCCAGGAAAGGTAAGAGAAACCACCCTGCGTGGAGGAGGCCTAGTAGTGAAATTGTAGCTAAGTATACTCGCCCCCTTCAATCCGGATAATCAAAAACCTTACTTCTGCTCCTTATGATTGGGTTTGACCTGCCTACGTCCGCCATACATCAACTGGTTTACTGCTCGAAGGCTTAAGTCTTAACCGCAAAGTTTCTGCAGCCTGCTCTACCATTTACTTAATGGCCACGTATTGTTTTTTATCTTAACTTATCCTTCAGCAAGCGTTGCTATGTTTAAGCACGTTATTATCATACCCTACTCTAAAAACACCTGAAAATGCGCCTATTACTCATGCTTACTGTCCTGACGTTTTCGTCCTGTTTATTCGGGCAACGTCCGGATGTAATCTACCTACGGGACTCGACAAAGATCATAGGACAAATTGCGGAAGCTATAAGCATCGACAGGGTTACACTGACCGACCAGGATGGCCAGACCCGTGAATTTCTGGCAAGCCAAGTTGATCGTTTCCTTGATTACGCTGAGTCCGGAAAACTTTATCGGGAGGTCATTGTCCGGCCAACTGCATGGGGTGAAGATCGCTTTTTTGTCATGCCAAAGAAACTACAGGGCCCTTACGCCGTATTCATAGGATTACAAGGGCAACTATGGCTACAACATCCCGATTTACCGGGCCTTAAGCCGATTCCAGTAACGCAGGTTGATTACAGCAAATTCCTCAACGAGCTGCCTGGTTTCACGGCGCCTGTTCTTGGTACAGGCAGAGCACGAAAGCGAACCGCCAAAAGTCCGTATCTCCTGGCCTCTTACCTCAACCAAAAAGGGTTTCGCATTATCCCGGGATCCTTCAGAATCAGCGCCAGCTACGGCATTTCCTCCACCTCCGAAATAACCAACGACAACATTTTCAGAGAAAGTTTCGCGCAACCACGCGTGGACGGACGTACCACTTTCCTTAGGTTTCAGGAGCCAACGGGAACGCAAACCAGATATTTTAACATCGGCGGTGGTTACCGAACGTTTATGACTACCGATGGAAAAGTAGATGTCGCCTTTGGCATTGGCTACTCCTTCCAACAATTGAATGGCACAGGGCCGATAAGTCTCTTCAGTGATGTAGTCCAAGGTCAGGCCAGTGCCACGGGCAACGCCCATCATCTATTGGTTAATGCAGCCATGAATTATTTCGTTGACCTCAACACTTTCCAGGGCTATGTGGGACTCGGGATCTCTATGGAGAGCCCCATTAGCCAGCAACATAGACTCGATAACTTCTTTACCATTGATGGGGTCGTATATCCAAGTACGATAAATTATGAGGGCTCCTACAGCACCTTCGTTTTTCCAACCCTTGAACTTGGGGTAGAATATCCCCTATCCTACTCCTTTTGGCTTACCGCCTTCGTTAAAGGCGGCTTACGTTCAAATGCTATTGAAAATTACACCCCGGTATTAACCATAGGCACCGCAATCAACTATTAACATGAAGAATCACCCTATCCTCAACTTCCTGACATTCGTTATACTGACAATCAGCCTGTTCAGTTGTGAAAAATTGGTTTTCTCCGAAGAGCTCAATTACCCAATAACTACGATCACTTTACTCGATAGTTTAGGCGGACAATTTGTTGTTCAGGGAGAAGTGATTGCCCCAAGCAGTAATACCATCGAATCAGTATTCGTCAACTGGTATCTGCCCGGAAAATCACTCTATCAGGAGCTGCCACGGTACATGATTCCGGCAGACTACACCCCCGACAGTCCGTTTACGGTAACAATTGACCGGGACATTATCTCGGAGCGAGAATATCAAATCCGTTTTGTCTACCAACTGGCATCTGGTGAACGCATGTTCTCCCGGGTGCTATCGGCAAGCACTGCATTTTCAGAGCCAAGCCCCATGCAGGAAGTCAGTTCCTTCTCCCGGCTATTGGCAGAAACAACGGATGATTTCAAGGTGGTCGATGGTGAGCTTATCCTGATTGCCGACAACGCCCGTTACCCGTTTAACGGGACCAATTTTTTGGCAACCAACGGCATCCCAAACGGTGACATATCAGTGCAAGTCCTTTTCCAAAATTCAGGCAACGTCAAATTCCTGGTTGAAATCGAGGGACGCACCCTTTACGCTAAAGCAATAGCCCCGGGAAATTGGGAAATATGGGAACACCTTGACGGGTCGTCGTCCGTAACCCTACTTGGTGTTATCCCGATGCCATCGATGCCCTCCAACCTGTTTGCTGCCGGTAACCGGGTGTTTTTTACCCAGAGTGACTTCAGCCTCTGGGAGATAATATTTGCCCCGGAATTCCGCATTGAGTCCATAGACGACATCCCCCTTTCCAATACGCTCCCAATCAGAGACCAGTACTTTGCTGCTACGGAGGAGGCCCTGTTCGTTTTGACAAAAAGTAACGCCTCTGTTTTAGGGACAATTCCATCCACCTTGCAGCTACTCCGTTATGACCTGAGTAGCAATAGCTGGGAAGAACTTCCTGCCCCTCCCGGTTCCTCTGATGGGTACTTGTGGATGAGCGCTGAGCCAGAACGCCTGCTTTTTGGCGGTGAAATAACAGGGGCAGTAGAAGAAAATGACGTCTGGCTCTTAGACTTCAGCAATAATGCTCCGTGGGAGTTTATTGGTTGGCTGCCCTCGGAGTCTATCCTCCTGCCCCACAAGCCCCGTTTTGTTGACGGCAGACATCAGTATATCGGTATTAATACCAGGTTTTTCAGAGACCCGGCCTTCTTGTTTACCATCGATCTCGACCAGCTCGAGGAACTTTGATTCGCTAGGAAAGACCCTTGACCCAACCAGAAACAAGGTAAAATAGAAACCAACAGCCATCAGCAGTGGCCTCCTGCCATCGTATATCCCCCTTTCTTTGCTTTTTAGTCAACGCCACTGAACCTGCGGCCGCGCCCGGACATTAATTATCTTTGCCACAACAACAATAACCCCGAAGTCCGAATCATGGCCGAAACACTGTTTGACAAAGTCTGGGATGCCCACGTCGTTACCGAAGTAGCGGGTGGTAATCAGGTGCTGTACATTGACCGTCACCTTATTCACGAAGTAACCAGCCCTCAGGCTTTCAATGGCCTGCGCCGGCGTGGCCTGCCATTACTCCGTAAGGACCGGATTGTAGCGACAGCCGACCATAACGTTCCGACCAAGCACCAGGATAAGCCAATTGCTGAGCCACTGAGTGCTAAGCAGGTCAAAATGCTTACCGACAATTGTGCCGAGTTTGACGTGGAGCTCTACGGTCTCGGACACCCCTATCAGGGCATTGTTCACGTAATTGGCCCCGAGCTTGGCATTACTCGCCCGGGTATCACGATGGTGTGTGGCGACAGCCACACCAGTACGCACGGTGCCTTTGGCGCTATTGCCTTCGGGATCGGCACCAGCCAGGTTGAGCAGGTGATGGCTACCCAGTGCCTCTTGCTGACCAAGCCCAAAAGCATGCGCATTAACGTAGAAGGAGACCTTGCCCCGGGTGTTACGGCAAAAGACATCATTCTGTACGTCATCAGTCAGATCGGAACGGGTGGTGGCACCGGCTACTTCGTTGAATATGCGGGGTCTGCCATCCGGAGCCTGAGCATGGAAGGCCGGATGACAGTATGTAACATGAGTATTGAGATGGGCGCCCGCGG
>CAZTTF010000275.1:0-5985 GCA_964616365.1 uncultured Lewinella sp.
CGGGCGCCACTGATGGCATCACAAGCCTGGACGATGCAGGAAATGATGTTATTCATTTCGATCTCGTCGTGGTGTGCGCCCACGGCATTGATTACGATCGGGTTTTCGTTCAGCTTCTCACAGAGGGCCATGCCGTAAAGTGCGTGGCTCAATTCGCTGTCTTCCTCAGCAACCTTACCAATATCATGGAGGAGTCCGGCACGTTTAGCGAGTTTGATCTGTTTCTTACTGAGGCCCATCTCTGCCGCCATTGTCGCACACAGGTGCGCCGTTTCGATGGAGTGCTTGAGCAGGTTTTGTCCGTAGCTGGAGCGGAAACGCATTCGGCCGACGTACCGCACGAGCTCATTTGGTAAACCGTGAATATCGAGTTCGACCACGGTCTTCTTCCCGATTTCCATGATCTGGTTTTTGAGCTCTTTCTTGGTTTTGTTGACGACCTCCTCGACGCGGGCAGGGTGAATACGGCCATCAGTCACGAGGCGCTTAAGGCTAAGGCGGGCAATCTCCCGGCGAATGGGATCGAAGCTGGAAATAATGATGGTTTCCGGAGTATCGTCCACCACCAGCTCTGCTCCGGTAGCGGCTTCAATCGCCCGGATGTTGCGGCCCTCACGTCCGATGATCTGTCCCTTGACATTGTCATTGTCAAGCGCAAATACCGAGACGGTATTCTCGATGGTCATTTCAGCACACATACGTTGAATGGTGTTGATCACCACCTTACGCGCATCTTTTGCTGCTTCTTCCTGTGCTTCTTCCAGAATCTGACGCTTGAGGTTGAGGGCTTCGTTGGCCGTCTTGTTCTTTACGTCTTCCATCAGGCGCGCCTTCGCTTCTACCTGGCTCAGTCCGGCAATGTTTTCCAGCTCGGCCGTAAAGCGCTCATGCTGCGAATCCAGCTCTTCCTGCTTCTCCTTGGCCCGGGCAATCTCCTGATCGAGGACTTTGGTCCGCTCGTTTAGTTTCTGCTCTTCCTGAACAAGAGCTTTGCGTTCTTTGTCGATCTCGCGGCGCTCAGCATTGAAGCCGTCGCGCTCCTCCTTCATTGACGCCTGCTCTTCTTTGAGGGCGGCACGCTTTTCTTTAAGCTCAACGAGCTCTTCGGCCTTCTCGGCTTTAAACTCTTCCTTGAAGCGATTGAACTTCTCGCGGCTTTCTTTGATCTTTTGCTTCTTGAAGGCCTCTTGCTTGTCTTTAAATTCGCTGAAGGTTTTCTCCGCCTTCAACTTAGCTTCTGAAACGGTTTTCTCCGCTTTCAGCTTCGCGTCTGCGAGGAGCTTCTCAGCTTCGCGTTTATGGGTTTCGTCCTTGATGGCATCTGCTTGTTTCTGCTTGCCACCAACGATGAAATAAGAGCCGACCGCGCCCACTACCAGGGCTATGATCGCGTATACAAATTCCATTGTGGTTATAATTATGGATGTGAGTAAATGCCGGGTCATGCATATGCTGCCGGGCCACAACATCAGTGTGCGTGATTCGACAGTTAACGACCCTACCAACAATCCCGATAAACCACTTAAACTATGCGAGCATTCCGTCGACAAGTGCATTGAGCGCTTGCAGGCGGTTGGCCAATTCCCCTTCTAGACTGGTGTCCGCCATTTGGCGGGCAACGCGAAGTTCCTCAGCGTAAGTCAGCAAGGTCATCACCAGGCAGTCCTGTTTATCCCGGTCAGAGTATTGGACCTGGAATTCATTGAAACGATCATTGATTTCCTGGACCATACTGCGCAGGCTTGCCTCGTCCTGCTGCGCAACGCGCAGCGGGTACGGGCGGCCGGCAATGACCACGATGATAGGGTTTCCATCCTGGGGTGTACCAGACATAGTATTAGTTACGACGCAACCATTCGAGGCACCGGTCGATCTCCCGAAGGCAAAATTCGACGGTTTCCCGTTGATCTTGATTCAATCCTTCCTCCGCAGAGGCCGGAGCGGCATCAGCAGTCAGCTGGCTGCGTTCTAGTTTATCCTTGAGGGAGTGTACAATGCCAGTCTGGCGATCGAGTGCTCCCTTGAGTTGTTGATTTTCGGCGATTACCCGCTCGTAGTCCGCCCGTTGGCGGTCAACTTTAGCGGTTAATTGCCGGAGTTTTATTTCCAGACCGTCAAGTAAGGCTAACGGTTCCATTTTGCGTTTGAGTTAATAGCAACCGAAAACTCGGTTAGGGATAAATGCGCGGTAATGCTAAATGTTAGTGGAAACTAACTTAGACAAAAGTGCATCAGCCGCCAAGATACGATCAATCCCCCGATTAACGAACCCTCGTTTCCCGGGATTGTGATGAAAAGCAGAAAACGGGGTCGCCCGCTGGACGACCCCGTTTTTTCTTAAGCGCAAAAGCCATGACGTTTACCGCCGCACTTCCGCCCCCAACTGCTTACTGAGCGTCCCTTCAATGGAGCGCATGACTTTGTCGACTTCTTTGTCCTTCAGGGTCTTCTCTGCGCTTACCAGCTGAAAGCTGACGGCATATGACTTCTTACCAGCGCCTAACTGGTCTTCGTTCTCATACACGTCGAAGAGGTTGACTTCCGTGAGCAACTTCTTCTCGGCCTTGCGGGCGAGGCGCTCGATGTCGGCAAAGGTGACGGACTTGTCAACAATCAGGGCAAGGTCCCGGCGCGTAGCGGGGTATTTGCTTGGCGTGGTTACCTGAATGGGCTTCTTGGGCAGCACTTTCAGGACGTTGTCCCAGTTGATGTCCGCAAAGAACACCTCCGTTTTTACCTGGCGCGCACGCAGGTGCTGAGGAAGAACGGCGCCAAAGTCAGCCAGTACCATCGGGCCTTTGTGGTAGCGAATACCGTAGGCGTACTCCTCCGGGTTAGCTTCAGCAGTGCGGTAATTATCGATGCCCAACCGCTGGAAGACGAGTTCCACGGCAGCTTTGAGGGTGTAGAACCCAGCTTCGTTCTTACCCTTCGGGGTCGGGTGCCAGGTCTCCGCCTGGCGCTGCCCGGTAAGGGTCAGCGTGAGGTGGTTCACCTCGCCGTAAGCATCGTCTTTGAGGAAGTACGTTCGGCCGAATTCGAATAGGCGCAGATCGTGCTGCTGACGATTGTGGTTGTGGGCTACGGTTTCCAGCGCGGACATGAGCATGCCGGGGCGCATCACGTCGAGGTGGACGTTAGAGGTATTGTTAATATATACCAGACCAGGCAGTTGCTTCCCGGCTTCTACCGCTCCGTAAAAACGGCTTTCGTCGAGCGAGAGGGCCATCATTTCGTGGAATCCGTTGGCCGCCAGCAGATCACCGGTAAGCTCACGGATATAGTTGGGGTCTGGTTGTGGCGCCACCACCATTGAGGTGGTGATCATGGTCGGAATCGGAACGTTGTCAAAACCGTAAATCCGGAGAATTTCCTCGATGACGTCGATCTCCCGCGTTACTTCACTCTTGTTGGTGGGCACGGCGACCACAAAGCTATCGGCTGCTTCGGAGACAATGTCCATCCCCATGCTCGATAAAATACTGTGCACCTGCGGCCGCGCAAGATCTGCTCCGATCACGTCCCGCACCCGCTGATCCCGTACCGTTACTTCTACGGGCTTGATGGGATTAGGGTAAAGGTCCAGCAGTTCGCTGGTGACTTTACCCCCAGCGAGTTCTTCGAGCAGCAAGGCAGCACGTTTCAGTGCCGTGACCACAACGTTAGGATCGCTCCCTTTTTCAAAAACCCGCGCAGCGTCAGTCCGGAGCGTGTGGCGCATACTACTGCGCCGACTTGTTCCAGCCTCAAAGTGAGCGGACTCCAGGAATATTTTAGTCGTGCTGTCGGTTACTCCGCTATCTGCGCCGCCAAATACGCCGGCAATACACATCGGCTTATGGTCTCCATCACAGATCATCAGATCGTCGGCGCTCAGACTACGCTCGACTTCGTCGAGGCTAAGGAACTTTGTTCCTTCGGCAAGTTTCTCGACGTGAATTTCATTGCCAGCCACCTTCTCCAGGTCGAAGGCATGGAGGGGTTGGCCAAACTCGTGCAGTACAAAGTTCGTTACGTCGACAACGTTATTGATGGGGCGTACGCCAATGGCCTGCAGGCGGGTGCGTAGCCACTCCGGACTGGGAGCAACCTGAAGGTTCTCAATGGTAAGCCCCGCGTAGCGTGGCGCCTGGGACGCATCCTGCACCGTAACCTTAACCGGAGCATTGGTACCCGCAGTAAACGCAGACACATCCGGTGTTTTCACCGCCACGTTTTTCGCGTGGTTAACATTCAGTGCTGCCGCGAGGTCAAAAGCTACTCCGAGGTGATTGGTGGCATCAGAGCGGTTGGGCGTCAGGCCGATTTCGTAAACGTAATCTTCCTCCAGCTCAAAAACCTCCGCAGCGGGTGTTCCGGGCTGGTAAGCCTTCTCAAGCACGATAATACCGTCGTGACTCTCTCCTAACCCGAGTTCGTCCTCCGCACACAGCATGCCCGCAGAAACTTCTCCCCGAATCTTTCCTTTCTTGATCTTAAATGGCTCTCCGGCAATCGGATGCAGCATGGCTCCCACCGTAGCAACTACTACGTGTTGTCCGGCAGCAACGTTAGGAGCTCCACAAACGATGGACAAGGGCTCCTCTCCTCCGGCATCAACTTTCGTCAACGACAGGCGGTCTGCGCCGGGGTGCTTGCCACACTCCAGTACGTGACCGACAACAACGCCAGCCAGCCCTCCCGGAATGGATTCAACCTTCTCCATTCCTTCTACCTCCAGACCAGTACCAGTTAGTACTTCTCCGACGGTTTCGGGATCAATGTCAATATCGAGGTACTGGCGCAGCCAGTTAAGTGAAACTTTCATAGGCCCGCAAAGGTAATTATACCTCAGTAGAAGTGGTATAGTCTGAGGGAAGTTATCAGGATCGTCGATGAATGCCGGGCAATTGCCTTCGGTATACCGCCGTACAATAATTATGTTAAACCTTTGCCTGAATTAGGTCAGCATTCTAGACAAAAGTTTTATTGTGCCAACTTTGATCTTAGTACCTTTGTCTATACAGCGAAGGTTAAACTTGTCCGGATTCTTACCAAACAGGTCTATTACAATAAACCCAGACCGGTTTTGATCCATTAGAAGTTAACTTTCAGGCCATAGAATCTACCTACTCTTACTCCAGTGACTAATCCCAAATGAAGCTACTCCTACCTCTTTTAACTTTTTTCGTTGGACTCAGCCTTTCGGCGCAGCAGCTCAGCCTTAGGGTTGACCCGGCCAACGTAATGAAAGAGGTTGTAGTTGATCAACTTGATGATGATTATCAGGACATCACTACGGTAACGGTAACAAACCGGTCTAACCGGTCCTTTGATCTTGTCCAGCGGATACAAGTTAAAAACGCACCCCGCGGCTGGAATTATGGCATCTTCAACCGAAAAAACCAAGCGGCTCCCTACCCCATGGGCCGGGCAGACCTTGATGAAGGACGCCCTGTCCGCATCGGAATTGGAGAAACAGCAACATTTGTCGTTGTCCTGGAGCCCGATGGTATCGGAGGAAATGGTAACGTCGAAGTGCTGTTCTCAGCGCTTAATGCCCCCGGCAAAATATTGGCTGAAGCATCTCTGTCCGTCAAGATCATGCCCCGAGCGAACATGAATTCTAATGCCGGCAGCCCGGCGGTTTCCAACCGGCCAACGCCAACAACTGTACGCCTCTACCCTAACCCCGACCGGGGTAAAAACTTCTTTGTGGAGGCGCCTCCCGGAACAGAAATCGGACGGGTAGAAGTAGCCAATACTCTGGGAAATCGGTTACGGAAATTCACCTCAGACCCCGGCAAAGCTGGTTACGATATCAAAGACCTCCCCGACGGGCTTTACCTCGTATTCATCTACGACAAAAACGGGAAGAAGCTGAAGACCCTGCGCTTGCTTCACCGCCGCTTTGGAGCGTAGTGTATCAATTCCTCAGACCGTTAGTCGCTAAGCGTTAGCCAGGCTAACGCCCCCAAAAGAATACAGCAAACCAAGCCTTTCCTC
>CAZTTF010000276.1:0-10113 GCA_964616365.1 uncultured Lewinella sp.
GGTTCGTTCATGACGAGTGCCGGGACGCAAAACCCCTCCATTACCTATATGGCCTTCACGGCGCGAGCGGTAGATTACCTGGATAAAGAGATGCAGCGCGACGGGACGATCTAACGGGACGTAGATGATGTCCGGCTCCAAGCCGTATAAAATATAATGGATCAGCAGGCAATAGGTCCTGAACCTGCATACTTGTTGGAGCGGACGCCTTTGCATCCGGTGGCTGGCAACATCAAATTGGTGGCGCAAGCTTTGAAGCGAATTCAGGGAGGAAGTCATGGCTTTGGTAAATAGGGTATGAAAATTGCGGGTAGGAGAAATTCCCGGTATTCAACCCTAGCCCCCCCTTCCTGCGTTATGTGTTCCGTTGTTGTCTTTTAAAGAAAATGCTTGGTTGATGAATGGCCATGTTTTTGCGTTTTCATCCAGGTGAAGCCGGACAGATCACAGCGAATTATTGCGTACGCAGGATATGGAAGACAAAACCATCCTTATTACGGGAGCTAATGACGGCATCGGACGGGCCACTGCTGAAAGGCTGGCGGCCCGTGGTGCACACTTGGTGTTGGCTTGTCGTAATGAGGCTAAGGGGCAATTAGTGGCAAAAGCCATTACGGAGGAAACGGGCAACCACAGGATTGATACGTTGCCCTTGGATTTGTCCAGTTTTGCCTCCATCCGAGCTGCTGCGGATGAGTTCCTGGCGGAGCACCCTCGCCTGGATGTCCTGATCAATAACGCCGGCGTCTATACCGACAAGTTGGAACTTACGGAAGATGGCTACGAACTGCAATTTCAGGTGAACCACCTGGGTCATTTCTTGCTGACGATGGCCTTGTTACCAGCAATAAAATGCTGCCGTAATTGTAGCCGGGTAATCAACGTAAGCAGTGCCCTACACCACAAAGGAGGACTGGATTTCAGTTGGCTCAAAGGAGACCCTGGAGCTAAGCACTACAACGGTACAAAAGCCTACGCACAAAGCAAGTTGGCCAACGTACTGTTCACCATGGAGCTTGACCGGCGATTCGGAGAGGACCTGACGACAAACTGCTTGCATCCAGGAGTAGTGGGAACTCGCCTTGCTAACAAAAAATCCAACGCGCTAACCAGCACGGTATGGACACTGTACAAACCTTTCGCTAATAAACCCGACAGGGGGGCCGATACTTCCGTATACCTGGCCTCAAGCCCTGAAGTAGATGATGTGTCTGGCCGGTACTTTGATGAGAATCAATGCCTGCAAAAACCTTCCAGTATTGCCCGCAACGAGCAGTTGGCCCGCAGGCTTTGGGAATACTCTGAAGCTGCAGTAGAAGGATGGTTGCCACAAGGGTAACATTGGTATGCCTCACTTTGCCTCTTTGTCCTGCCATAGCACCCTGCGCGCCGCCGCCCTGGTATCACGCTCTGGTCGCTACCGGGTAAAAAAGTAACAACCCCTCCGCTTTCCCACGCGTTAGGTAAGCTACATAGTGCACAAATTTTTACCTTCGTGACATGCCATTAGATCAGGTCGATGTAGATGATTGGGAAATCGGTGAAGACGGCGTTCCCCGCCCACCGGAAGATAAAGAGATGTCGTTCATCGATCATCTGGAAGAACTACGTTGGCATGTGATGCGTAGCCTGGTCGCGATCGCGATTTGTGGTGTGGTGCTCTTCATTTTCCGTGAATGGTATTTCCGGAATATCCTGTTCGGTACGAACTACGATGACTTCTTGAGCTATGAGCTCTTCTGTCGCTTGTCTAAATGGCTGGGTACGGGAGAAGCATTATGCATGACCGGCCCCAATGTAGATATTCAAGCCACGGAATTCGGCGAGCAATTCATCACGGCGGTAAAAATGTCTTTTGTAGGTGGCTTCGTGATGGCCTTCCCTTATGTGTTTTACGAGGTGTGGGCCTTCATTCGTCCGGGCTTGTATAAGGAAGAGCAACGCGCTACTCGGGGAATGATATTTATTTGCTCCCTGCTATTCTTTATTGGCGTAAGCTTCGGCTACTTCGTGATTGCGCCTTTTGGTACCAACTTCCTGATGGGTTTTGAGGTCGGAGGAGCAATCAACCAGCCTAAGATGGGATCGCTCATCTCATACATGGTCATGTTTACCTTGCCTGCGGCACTGATCTTTCAACTTCCCGTACTGATTCACTTCCTTTCCCGTTTTGGCTTGGTGACCGCCGCCGGTATGCGGAAGTACCGTAAACACAGTTTTATCGGGATCCTGGTTCTGGCAAGTATCCTTACGCCGCCAGACGTAGTAACACAGGTACTCATCGCTGTGCCGTTATACGTGTTGTACGAAATTTCAGTCTTCATTGCTAAACGAGGTGAAAAAGCTTACCAGTCTGCATTAGACTAAAGCCCCGGGCGCGCCCTACCTTTGCGCCGCAAAAACAACTATTATGTTTGTCATTCCTCCGTATATCCGTTTTGCCGCCATTGCGGTCTGCCTCATCGGCGGTATCGCCCTGTGGGCGACTCAGGGCATCTGGTACGGTATCTTCTTCGTTATTACCGGCCTGATCCTTTTGGGCGGTTATATCTTCCTGGGAACTGTGGCACCAGCAGCCAAAAAAATCCAGGTGCAGGACTTCGATGGTGCCGAGAAGATGCTCGGACTTACCCTGAAGCCAGAATGGCTCTACAGTGCCAACCGTGCTTTCTACTACATGATGAAGGGCAACATTGCCCTGAGTCGTAAGGAAATGAAGGAAGGTGAAGCTTGGCTGCGTAAGGCGGAGGCTATTGATATTCCTACGCCAACGGAGCGGGCGACACTGCAGTTTCAGCTAGCGCAGATCGAGTTTCAGCGCAAAAACTTCCGGGCGGCAGAGAAGTACCTTAAAGAGGTGAAAGCAGCCAACGTGAAGATCCCGCAGATGCAGGAGCAAATCAAAATGATGGACCAGGCACTCAAGCAGTCTGGTCAGGTGCGTGCTGCACAACGCATGGGTAAGCAGGGGCACAGTATGATGGGGCGGAGCGGTAAGCGCCGTCGTCCTAAAAATCGGTAGGCGGGACCCAAGGTTATGACCGTTCAGACAGGCTCCTTTTGCTACGTGCAGAAGGAGCCTGTGTTGGTTAACCCTGTGTCTATTGAAGGCCAGCAGGAGGAGCCAGTCAAGGGCGCGGACGCGGGTGCAATGGAAAAGGGAGGAGGCAAGGTTGTAAGTCCGGATGTTCCCGGCTGTCCGGCGGTTATTCGCGTAGCTTGGGGTTGCCCGCGTGACGCTCTGCGTCGCGAATGGATTTCTTTTCCAGGTTCCGCTGCAAAGCAGCGGTCAGGTCCACTCCCGTCTGGTTCGCAAGGCAAATTAGCACAAATAATACATCAGCCATCTCATCAGCTAACTTATCCGGTGCGGCGTCGGCGTCCTCAGGACGCTTGAAAGATTGCTCTCCGTACAGGCGGGAGATCAGCCGGGCAACTTCGCCGGTCTCCTCGGTGAGGATGGCCATGTTGGTTAGTTCGTTGTAGTAACGAATGCCTACCGTATTGATCCAGTGATCAACGGTAGCTTGAGCGTCTGTAAGCGTCATCGCGCGGGGGGGGATTTAGTCGCTGCAAAGCTAACGATGAGGACGATTTGACCGAAGAGTAAGCCTGATTAGGCAATAAAACACCGTTGATGTGGCGGTAAAATGACCTTTAAGGTGTCGTTTTTTGTCACAAAAAAATTAGTTAAATATCTGTAAATCAGTATTTTGATGTTGTTTTTTATCGTTTTTATGTTCACAGATATTTAATTATGTCCTTGTTCTCCTATGCTTAATAATGCACTTTTGTATTGTCGGGAGGATAAACGTATGCCTCAACCGCAAGAAATATGTTCATGGGATTATGATTTGTAAGTGGTGTCGTCTCAATTAATAGTTGAGACGACCACTTCTTTTTCCCACTTTTCACGCTAAGAGAACACCCAAAATAAAAAAGCCAACCCTAAGGGGTTGGCTGTAATACATTCATGGGATCAAAACAAAAAGCACTAAAGATATTTCGAAGATAGGGTCGTAAACATATACGGCGCAACTTCTAACTAAGATTTTTTTCGTGAGATTATGATGCAGCCCCACCAAGTGTACGCTTGATGGGGCTTTTTTTATGTTCTTGTCGTCAGAAAATTAGTACGAACTGATCAGCTCAAATTCAGTACCATTTACGGTAACAGTGTCACCATCAGACTTGCCGGCAAGTGCCCGGAACAGGGGACTCTCGGTAGAGATGCCACGGTAAGTGATTCCCTCTACCGTGAAGGCTTCTTCTGGAACGGCAACAAAGAAGTTGCCGTGATTTGTCTGAATAACATCCCCCAGCTGGATGTTCTCGTTGGCTTTAATAGAATCCAGTCCGCGCAGAAGATTAATCTCCCGCTGCAGTGCTTCCACGGCCGAAGCCTTGGCCTCTACCCGGTTGATAGATTGATCTACCTTACCATCGTCGAAAAGGTTTTCACCTTCTTCATTGGACTTGGCTGCTTCGCGCATATCCGCTTGCTGATTTTGCATCATGTTGCGGTAGGAGGCTTCTTTATCTGCAAGCAGAAAAGATATAATTTTCGATTTTTCGACGTGTTTGATGGTCTGCATAAAACGTTTTTTAGTTTGGGTAACAGGGGAGCTAATAACCAGACAAGTACTTAAGGATTGGCTCCGCCCTTTAGAGGTAGTACGCAATCATAGTCGCTAAAGTTGGGATTAACACCGGATCGTGATTTTTATCACTTCTAGCGAACTTCAACATCTGTCGCTGCGATTTAACGACAAGCACCGATTAAAAAATCCCTTTCCTTAAAGGAATCAAGGTCTGTCCTCGCCAAGAAAGGACGCATCAACCCGGTGGTGAACGATGTGCTTAAGAATTAAGGTCATGTCTTTTGCTGGGTTTTTGGTTAATGTTCGAGCAAGTCAGCACTCTGCTGGCTTGCTTTTTTTAGTGCCCTTCGTCTTTATGCTGGTGACAAAAATCAGCAGCAGCAAGCTAAGCACAAGGTACTATCGCTGCTTGGTAACCCAGGCAACATGGCGCTGGATGCGTTCGTCTGCCAGTAGTAGTGCTTTAGTATTGAAGTTGCGGGCGAGGTCCTTTTCATCCGGAATAATCCGGTGAATACCCTTGTGGCATTGACGACAGATACTTATCCGTCGGTGCGTCATATCCTCCTTGGTGAATCGCTTCTGGAAGTACTTCTTCCCGTGCACCGCACGGGGAATAAGATGGTGCTCCGTCAGGGGCTTCTCCCGCTTACAGAATTCACAATTGCCGACGGGGCCTCCGTTATGATGGAATGACTTTCCTTTACGTGCCATGCATGGCTAACGGGAGGAGTGGCCTGATTGGTTTCGTGCCCGGCACCTTATTTTGCGGATACTCACTTTACACCTATGCGAAACTTCCTGTTAATACCACTGCTACTCACTATTTCAATGCTTACGGCTCAAGGGGTATTACCTATTGGAAACGGTTGGCAAATAAGTCTCGAGTTAGAGATGAATAGCCGGTCCCGGTTAATGAAAGACCCCGCTATCTACGTAACCGCCACGGACACCTTACCGGATGATTCTTTCTTAAGTGGACCCTTTCCTCGTATTACTGAAGAGGTGGACTTGGGCAATGGCCCCGTAACGTATTTCGAGGAGAACAATTACGAGGACACTGGCCTGCTTGCGGAAGCAAGCACTTATCTTATTACCGGAATCCAGGCACACTACCGGGGGAGGAGTGGCCTGGAAACGACGGTAGGTCTATTTTACTCGACTTACCGGAAAGATCAAAGACTGGCAGGCCGCCCTGGCCTCCCGGAGGACTACTTCTTAACCAGGAATGAAAGCGATGTTACGTTGGCTGGAATAAATACCGGTCTTACCTATAATTTCTTGCGCAGCAAGCGTTTTCAGCCCTACGCTGGCATTTTTCTAACGTTTGCTATCAATCGTGATCAAATTGTCGGAACGTACCGTCAATTCCCCTTGCTGGGCTCTGAGCAGGAGATTGATATTCAAGTCGTAGAACGCTTTCGTACGAATACAATACTCAATTTTGACTCGTCTGTCAGGGTTGGGGCCAACTACCGACTAACAGAAAAGCTCGCAGTAGGCTTTACGGTGGGGTTATGGAAGGAGCGCTACCTAAAGGCTGCCGGAGTGCAACTTCGTTATCTCTTTAGCCCAAAATGACGAAGAACGATCAAGGCTAAGGCTATCGACCTAACAAGGGAGCCTAAAATGTTAATTGTTCCTACCGGACTAACGCGGTGGGGTGCAGGCTGGTCTAACTATAAAAAGACTGCTATGCGCTACCTTCTTTCCCTTTCCTGCCTTTTCGTTGCCAGTATACTTACGGCCCAGTCAGCACCAACTGGCCAGGACAAGCTGTTGGAGCAGCAAAAACTAAGCGATTGGGAGATAAGCTTAAGCTTTACCCCGCGCTTTGACCGGGAGATCGTATTGCCCGGTGCCAGCGTAGAGGTTGCCGAAGGCAATGTATTGTCCAGCGATCTTCCCCTCCTGGATACCATTAGCGTAAATGGTATAAACCGCTTCTTTAAAAGGGCATTACCGAGCGCATACTTTATAGAGCCAAGTGACGCAAACTTCTGGTTTGGTACCCAGCTACGCGCCCACCGGGCGTTGAAGAAAGGATTTCAGCTCTCCGCTGGGTTACATTATGATCGCATTGAGTACACTACAAGGTCCGGCGGGACAGTCTTAGCGGGAATCGTCGAAACGACCGAGGAGTCTGTTCTCTATCCGGTGGCCGAGACCATGGATCAAAACATAGCGTTATTACTGCACGTAGACTATCACCTGCGTCCGGACCGGAGGCTACACCCCTACTTTGGCATGGGATTGTCTCTGCTGTCACGGACACGAGACCGTAATGTGACTGGGCTGGTCTTGGTGGAGAATACGGGAGCAGAAATTGAGCTGCCCTTTGATCAGTTTAGTGAGCGGAACAGCACGTTGAACCTGGATTTTATGTTTACGGCGGGTTTGCTCTATCGCCTCAATGATCGTTGGCAACTCGGGGGGACGATTAACTCCTTCATTGGTGGAGCCGGAATCTTTGGCCTGCAGCTACGATACACGCTATAGGCAAGAACCTAGCCGCCACGTAGCATTGCTCATCAGAGATTTTACTGTGCACCTGCGGCCGCGCCCCAAAAAAAAGGGGATATCACCCTTGCGGATGATATCCCCCCGTGGGATTGCTTTTCAGATAGCGTATTAGGCAATTACACCCTCAACAGCACCTTGTGCCAGCATTTGACCCATCTTTTCGTAAGTGCCGTCTTCCAGCTTAGAACGCACCGCTTTGAAGGCGTCAAGGGTAGTCTGGATATCTTCTGGGGTGTGCTCTGCTGTCGGGATCAGGCGCAGAATGATCTGACCTTTCGGAATTACCGGAGGAAGGACGATGGAACAGAAGATACCGTGGTTCTCCCGCATGTCGTAAATCAATGCACCGGCTTCGTAAGGGGTGCCTTTCATGAAGACCGGAGTTACACAAGCACCAGTGTTGCCGATGTCGAATCCTGCCTCACGGAGACCATCCTGAAGGTGGTTTACGTTGCGCCACAGGCGCTCACGCAACTCTGGCTGCTCGCGCAGCAGGCGCAGACGCGTAAGGGCTCCTTTTACCATTGGCATACAGAGCGACTTCGCGAAAACCTGACTGCGCAGGTTGTAACGGAAGAATTCGATGATGTCTTTGTCCGCAGCAACAAAGGCACCGAAGCCAGACATTGCTTTTGCGAAAGTGGAGAAGTAGACGTCGATCTGGTCCTGAACACCCTGCTCTTCACCAGCGCCAGCGCCGGTAGCTCCCATGGTGCCGAAACCGTGAGCATCGTCTACGAGAAGACGGAAACCGTATTTCTCTTTGTACTGACAGATCTCTTTGATGATACCCTGCTCGCCGCGCATACCGAATACGCCTTCGGTGATTACCAGGATACCAGAATTACGCTTCTCAGCTTCTTTCTTGGCCTGCTCCATCCGGACCAGGAAGTGGTCAATATCGTTGTGCTTAAAAGCCAGCTTTGGGCCCTGGTGCATCCGGATCCCGTCCATGATACAAGCGTGGTCGTCACGGTCGTAGACAACAACATCGTGGCGGCTCAGGCAAGCGTCTACGATAGACATGATGCCCTGGTAGCCAAAGTTCAGCAGCAGTGCTCCTTCTTTCTGAGTGAACTCAGCGAGCTCTTTCTCCAGCTGAATGTGGGCGTCAGTCTCGCCACTCATGATCCGGGCCCCCATTGGGTAAGCCATACCGTAATCCGCAGCAGCCTCGGCGTCAGCCTTACGTACTTCGGGGTGGTTCGTGATCCCTAAGTAGGAGTTGATACTCCAGATGATACACTCCTTACCGCGGAACTTCATCCGTGGTCCGAGCTCTCCTTCCAGTTTCGGGAAGCTGAAGTAGCCGTGTGCTACATCCTGGTATTGCCCCAGTGGGCCTTTATGATCAAACTTGTCGAATAGATCTTTCATTAACATCGCTTTAATGAGCTGCAAAGATACGTCGGTTATTCAAGACAGAAAACCTACCGGGCGCTACGGCCTATGTCGTGACGCTCAGATGAAAAAAGCGTCACGGTGAGCGCGGCCTTAAATCGGCCAATCGAAATCATTCGGCCGCGGCCGCAGGGTGCACTATTGGGGATGAGTAGCAGCGCGGTGCCGAACTTAATGGACGCTCCCTTTTAGATGAAAGGTTTCGATTCTTGCTGGACTACCGTCCGTCAAACCTCCCTTTTTGACAGGACAATTCTAAAATACGCTTGTTGCTCGGCCTTAAGGGACGAGCAACAAGCCCTACATCAAAAACAGTCGGGTAGAGACGATAAGGCCATCCTTACTTTTGACATACCGCTCCAAAAAAAGCCCCACTCAACTTGCGTTCAGTGGGGCTTTAGCTTTGTATCAGTAGGTTTTACTTCATCTTCTGGGCGATCTCTACGATCTCGTAGCCTTCGATAACGTCACCTTCCTTGATGTCGTTGAAATTCTTGATGTTCAAACCACATTCCATTCCGGCGCGGACTTCTTTGACGTCGTCCTTGAAGCGCTTCAGGCTGGCCAGCTCGCCTACGGCTCCTTCCTTAAGCGGGTACACTACGATACCATCCCGAATGATCCGGATGAGGGTATTACGAGTGATCTTACCTTCATCAACGTAACAACCGGCAATCGTACCGATTTTGGAGATCTTGAAGGTTTCCCGAACGGTAACCTGGCAGGTGTTGCGTTCTTCCTTGGTCGGCTCGAGCATTCCCTCGATAGCGTCCCGGATTTCTTCGATAGCCTGGTAGATGATGGAGTAGGTCTTGATCTCTACACCTTCACGTTCTGCGAGTTTACGCGCAGAACCGCTAGGACGAACCTGGAAGCCAACAATGATGGCATCCGAAGCAGTAGCAAGCAAGATGTCTGAGTCAATAATCTGACCAACGGCCTTGTGGATTACGTTAACCTGTACTGTTTCCTGAGACAATTTGATCAGGGAGTCAGACAAGGCCTCTACGGAACCATCCACGTCACCCTTAACGATGAGGTTAAGCTCCTTAAAGTTACCCAGTGCGAGACGACGTCCGATTTCATCGAGCGAGATACGCTTGCTGGCACGGTTAGCTTGCTCACGGGCAATTTGTGCCCGACGCCCTGCCAATTGGCGGGCTTCCTGCTCGCTTTCCATGACCTTGAGCATCTCACCCGCCTGAGGGGCACCGTTCAAACCAAGCAACAGGGTAGGGCTACCCGGCTTAACTTCTTTGACACGTTGGTTGCGCTCGTTGAACATTGCTTTTACCCGGCCACTGTGCTCACCAGCGACAATGATGTCCTGGATCTTCAGCGTACCGTGGTTAACGATGATCTTAGTCACGTATCCACGACCGTGCTCAAGGGATGCCTCCACAATGGTGGCAACTGCCGGACGGTCAGGGTTGGCTTTGAGTTCAAGTACTTCGGCTTCAAGCATGATTTTTTCCATCAGCTCGTCAATGCCTAGTCCTTTCAGGGCGGAAATGTCCTGAGACTGGTACTTACCACCATATTCTTCGATCGGGTAGCCCATTGATGCAAGCTCACCTTTGATCTTATC
>CAZTTF010000277.1:0-18889 GCA_964616365.1 uncultured Lewinella sp.
TTTGTTGTGCGTCAGCACCAATGTCGGGCGGTTGAGCTGCGCGATGGTATTGGCCATCGTGAAGGTCTTACCTGATCCTGTTACTCCCAACAACACCTGCCCTCTTTCCCCCGCCTCCACATTGGCCACCAGGTTTTCAATAGCCTGAGGCTGATCACCGGTAGGGGAGAAGGGGGAGTTGAGCTGGAATGGCATGGGGTATTGTTTAGGAAGCGCTCAAAAGTAATGTTTTTGTTGGATGTTTGGTTCGGTAATCCTAAGCCCTTTTTTGGCGGGACCGCAGGTGCAATGTGAAGGATGGAAGGAGCAATGCCCGTTCCGCATTTTGGTCCGGGCCCTTCGACGATTGTCAGCAAGCACGGCTTCAGCTGCAGGTTGTAGGCTAGCGACTGATACGGCTGCTATTTGTCCCTCCCTTTGCACCTGCGCCCGCGCCCACGATATGTTAATATGGCATCTTTTGCTACGTTGCGTGCAACTTCCTACTAATTCATTCGTACTTACCGGGTGAACGCAAGATTTACCCCAGACTAATGAGACTACTATTCACACTTTTTACGCTCCTCTTTTGTTGCTTTTCCCTTTTTGCTCAAGACAGCGTACCGGCTGAAAAACGCCCCGAATACACAACTACCCGCCTCACTGGCGAACCGCCCGTCATTGACGGAAAGGTGGATGAAGCTGCCTGGGATGCTGTGGAGTGGGGGACAAACTTCAACCAACGGCAACCGGACGATGCCGCTCCGGTCACCCAGGAAACCGCATTTAAGATCATTTACGATGACCGTTTCCTCTACGTTGCCTGGCGAGCTTTTGATACCAACCCCGAACTGATTGAGGCCCGGATGGGACGCCGGGATGACTTCCCCGGCGATTGGGTAGAGATCAACTTCGACAGTTTCAACGACAAACGCACGGCTTTCTCCTTTTCCACCTCGGCCAGTGGTGTGCGGGGAGATGAGTTCATCTCCAATGATGGCAATAACTGGGACTCAAGTTGGAACCCAACCTGGTTTTCTAAGGCCCATATCGACGAAAAAGGCTACACGGTTGAAGCCCGAATTCCTCTCTCTCAGCTGCGCTTCGGTAAAGAAGACAAGCAAGAATGGGGACTGCAGGTAAATCGTAACCTATTCCGTGACCAGGAGTCGAGCTCCTGGGCGCCCATCAAACAAACCCAGCCCGGGTGGGTGAGCCGCTTCGGAACACTGAAGGGCATTGAAGGTATTAAACCCCGAAAGCCGCTAGAACTGCAACCCTACGTTGTTGCGCAGGCACGGACTGGTGGCCCCTTTGGCGCTGATGACCCCTTCAACCGGGAAACCGAAACCCGCTTTTCCGGCGGCCTGGACGGCCGCATTGGCCTGACCAATGACGTTGCCGTAGATTTTACCATCAACCCCGACTTTGGGCAGGTGGAAGCCGACCCCGGTGCCATCAACCTCGATGGTTTTCAGATCTTTTTCCGGGAGCAGCGCCCGTTCTTTGTCGAGAACCGGAACATCTTTGACTACAACGTCACCTTTGCGGAAGCAGGAGGGCAGTACAATAGTGACCTCCTTTTCTATAGCCGCCGGATCGGCGGCGCACCCAGTCGGTTTGTGGGCGAGAACCCCGCACTTGGCCGTTACGTCCGGCAACCGGAAAATACTACCATCCTTGGTGCAGCCAAGGTGAGTGGTAAAACCCAGAGTGGGCTCTCCATTGGTCTGCTAAGTAGTGCGACCGAACGGGAATTTGCTACGATTATTGATTCCGACGGTGAATCAACAACTGAAGTGGAGCCCTTCACCAGTTACAATGTGGGCCGGGTACAGCAGGACTTTAACAACCGGCAGAGTTCGATTGGAGTCATGCTGACTACTGTGAACCGAGACCTGCAAACGGATGAGCTTGGCTTCCTCCACCGGAGCGCCTATTCCGGCGGAGTCGATCTCGTTCACCGCTGGAAAGACCGTGCCTGGGTATTGCGGGCCAATGCCGTTTTCAGTCAGGTAAGAGGAAGTGAAGAAGCCATTGAGCGGACGCAACGGTCTTTCGAGCACCTTTTTCAGCGCCCTGATGCCGACCACCTGGGGGTCGATACCACCCTGACCCAGCTAAGCGGATCGGGCGGAACGGTCAGCATTGGAGAGTTTGACGGCGACTGGGTCTTCCAGGCAGGCATGACGTACCGCAGCCCGGGGCTGGAGCTCAATGACATCGGGTTCCTGACGAACACCGATCAGATCAACTTTTTTGCCTGGGGTGCCCGCCGCTGGCGGAACCCGACTAAGCTTTTTAACCGCTTCCAGTGGAATCAAAACCTCTATGCCGGCTGGGACTTTGACGGCACGGCACTTAACCGAAGCTATAATACCAATGTCTGGGGGCAATTGAAAACCTTCCAGAATTTCCGCTGGTTCCTCAACCTGGAGCAACAAGATATCAGCAAAAATGCGCTGCGCGGTGGCCCGCTGTTCCGGCGTCCGCCAGGTTGGGCTACGGGTGGTGGTATGGGGACGGACTACCGCAAGCGCTTCAATGCTTACCTGTTCTTTAATGGCGGCCGGTCTTACGACGGAAACGTCGCCGGAGGCTCCGTCGGTATCGAGTTTCAGTACCAGCCGATCGATGCCCTCTCGTTAAGCTTCCAACCCTCGATCAACGTCACGGAGCGCGGAGACCAGTACTTTGGCACTCAGGAAGACGGAGACCGGGTCGGGTACCTCCATGGCCACATCAAGCAGCAAACGCTCAGCCTGACCTTAAGGGGGACCTACAACATTACCCCGGACTTCACCATCCAGTACTATGCTCAGCCTTTCGTTGCCCGCGGTGTCTACGATCAGTTCCGGATCGTCGCTGATCCGCTGGCGAAAGACTTCGATGACCGGTTCTACACCTTTCCGCTAAGTACCATCAACTTTAACGAAGAAAACAACCAGTACCTCGTCAACGATGACGCTGACGAAGCGGTGGACTTTGCTTTCCGGGATCCGGACTTCAACTTTGTCCAGTTCCGCTCTAACCTTGTAGTTCGGTGGGAATACCGGATGGGGTCCACCCTGTTTTTCGTGTGGCAACAGGGCACAGAAGGAGGGGTAGACCCTAAACAATCGGTGTTCAGCACCCTTCCTGATCTTTTCGGCAACGATATCAGAAACACTTTCCTGGTAAAGGCTACCTATCGTTTTGTGCGCTAGGCCGTACTACTTCCATTTGATGTTGCAACCAGCACTCGGGTACTGTTTCTCGGGGCTGGGTCGACCGGCAAGCAGGTCATCCAGTGCATTGCGTAAGTCTACGCCGTTTGGTGCTTGTCCGGAGCCAGGGCGGTTGCCATCCAGACGACCGCGGTAGTAGAGCTTACCGTCGCCGTCAAAGAGATAAAGATCAGGGGTGCAGGCTGCATCGTAATTCCTGGCGGCCTGCTGGTCTTCATCGTAAAGGTAAGGGAAGGTGAAATCCGACTTAGCGGCAAAGGCTTTCATGTTGTCAGGACTGTCGACTTCATATTTGACAACATCGTTACTACTGATGGCTACGCTACCGATACCCTTAAGCTTGTAGTCATTAGCCAGCTGTACGAGCTCTTCGATAACGTAGAGAACGTACGGGCAGTGGTTACAGATAAAGTATACCAGGGTGCCGTGCTCTCCTGCCACTTCAGCGAAGCTGAGGTGATTGTCAGAAACGGTATCAAGAAGCTTGAAATCGGGGGCTTGCGTGCCGATTTCGAGCATGGTGGATTCAGTAAGTGCCATAGTTTTGCTTTTGGGGAGTAACGTGTATGGACTTGTTAAGGTTTTATCCAGAAGTACACGGTAGTGAAGAGAGTAGGGCCGGTTTTGTCGGGCACGCAGGTGCAGGGGGAGTTGCCTTAGCAGTGCATGGACGCTGCGCTACCAGCCGATCACCTTAGCTTCCATTCTGTTGTTCCTCGCCCAGTCTTCTGGTGAGCAATTCGTACACTGCTTAATGCGGTACTGACGGCCGTAACTGATGGTTTTCAGGCGGTCGCCGGCAACGCCGCGTCGCAGTAGTGCTTCGCGTAGGTTCACGGCCCGTTGGTCTCCCAATCTGACGAGAGACGCCTCGTCTCCTGGCCCGTCCGTATGCGAGATCAATAGCAGTTTAATGTCAGGACGTTCTTCCAGCAGTTGCTGGAGCAGGTCGAGGTCTCCGGAGTTCGCTTCGTTTAACGAAGCGGTATTGCCGTAGTAGGTGATGCCGGGTAGCTGGAGAATGGCGTTGTCAGCGTCAGTGCCCCGTCGTACAAGGCCGCCTTCGTGCCGCAAAACAAGGTCCAGTTTTGGATGCTGGTCAGCAGCTACGCTTGCTGCGGAGAGTTGGCCGACGCCGGTTTCAAAACCCGGCCGCCCGGCCGAGAGCAGGTAGCTGCAATCAGGTGGAAGGCAAATTTCATAGTATCCCGCCAGGTCAGTCACGCCCGAGAGGCTGGCGGCATTGCATCCCTGGGGACGAAACTGGAAGGGTACGTTGCCAATGCCAACGCCAGAGGCGGTGGTCAGGTGCCCGGACACCAGCACGCAGTTGCTGGGTTGCAGGGTGATGGCCAGCGGTCGGCTAGGACCATTTTCGGTATACACAAACCGCAAGGTTTCGGGCCGGTAACCACGCTGATAAACACGAATCTCATAAGTAGTACCAATCGTGAGCTCCAGGCGGGTGCTTCCCTCGATGTCCGTCCTGATGGAGGAAGGCGGAAGCGCTCCATAAGGCTTTGGTGTGAGTTTGATGGCCCGCTCAGGTGCAGCGTCTTTTAGGCTGAAGGAGTAGAGCTCCGTCGGGAATCGCCCTGCGTTATTGGCGGGAGCAATCCAGACCTGGGCTCCGAAGATGCGCTGACTGGTTGCCCCGTCATAAACGGTGAGGACTGCTCCATCTTTACGACTTGCGTTAAGGCTGGCGAATCCCCGGGACAATTCAAGGCGATATATATCATCCTTTCCCTTCCCTCCAATACGGTCACTAACCATATATCCGGTAGTGCCTTCTTTAGATAAAACTATGCCGACATCGTCCCCGGCTGAATTAATGGGAGCTGGGAGGTTGAGTAGCTTCCCCCAGCGGCGCTGGCTTAAGTCAATCATGAAAAGGTCATATCCGCCCTGGCCACCGTGGCCGTCGCTGGCGAAGAAGAGCCTGCCATTCGGGTGGATGTACGGAAAGGCTTCGTTGCCTTCCGTATTGATTTCGGGGCCCAGGTTAATGGCCGGGCTCCAGATACCTTCTCTGAAATCGCTGAAGTAAAGATCATAACCACCGTAACCGCCTTCGCGGTTACTGGCGAAGAAGACGCGTCTGCCGTTCGGGGTAACACTGGGGTGCTGGTTGCTGAAGTTGGCCCCGTTAAAAGGGAGGGCACGAACACCGGCCCAGTCGTATTCTGCCCGGTAGGCAGAGTAGATGCCAAGCTGGGCTTTCCCGTCAAGGTCTTCCTGAGGAGCCCCGGCCCGAAGCTGCGTCCTCGTGAAAAAGATCACCTGGTCATTTTGTGTGAAGGAGACCGGGCCTTCGTTGTAATTGGAGTTCAGTTCTACAGAGAATGGCTTAGGATAGCCCGGGTCACCATCCGGCGTCCGGGTGGCGTAGAAGAGTTTGAAATAGGTCTGTTTACTGATGGGGTCAATATTCCCGCGCTTTGGGCGGGTGACGTAGACCAGTTGGTCTTTGTAAATGGCAGGTCCGAATTGGATGCCGCGGTTATTGATCCGTGCACAATTGATGAGGGAGATGTCCTCTCTCCCGCCAGAAGAGAGAAGCGTCCCTTGGCCGTGTAGCCTGCCTGATACCACAAGAAGGGTGAAAAGTGTAATTAACCGGAAGCTCATCAGTGGGCTAAAGGTAAGGCATTTCAGTAAGGCATTGCCGGAGGTATGTGGCCTGGTTACTGCTCCGGAAAGATGCGCTTGATCGCCGCTTCGCGTGCGGTAAAAATGCCTTCTACCTGACGGCGAACGAACAACCAGTCGGCGATGGTTCCCAAAAAGCCAAGTGGTGCCTGATAGTGGAGTACATCTTTCATTTCAGTATACCCATTGTCGAGTTGACGAAAGAAATGCTGATGATGCCATAAGGCGAAGGGACCCACCCGCTGGTCGTCAATGAAGTGCGCGTGGTGCTTTATTTGAGTGATCTCAGAAATCCAATCAGTGGTAAAGCCTGGAAATGGCGTTACCTGGTACTGAATGACCATGCCTTCGTACATCTCTACGCCCGCAACGGGGGAGAGGATGTTGAATTTTACGTCCTCAGGAGTAAGGGCTTCCAGGTTCTCAGGACGACTGAAAAAAGCCCAGGTCTCTTCCAGTGATCTGGGGACAATGGCGGTATACTCTAAGCGTCGTGGCGTCATTTCGGGGAGGTTTGCGATGGAAGAAGTAGAAAACCGTACGAAGTGTTCATCCTTACTCCTTACTTCTGCCTGAGGATGAACATATTTAATTCAACGTGAGGTTTGTACGAGGCAATAATGCAGGTAACTGACTATCATGCTTTAACTGCCCATGATCAACAAGTTTATTGGTTCCTTAGTCTGTTAGGCCGTCATGACCGTCTAACAGACTGGTAAACCAAAAATAAGTGTTCGGCCCACTTCAGTAATAAGAAACCAAGCATTACTGCCCAACCTCGCGTCAATTGACTATCTACCGCTTGCTCTTCATTTTGTGCCGTTGCCTAAGTTGAATGGTCGATTTGTATATTTGTGACGACTTGTGTTTTGCCTTTTAAGTATTCAGAAAGCTTTTACCTCCAACACAGTGAACAACCAACGTGCGTTGACCTTTAGCAACTTTCTCATGATAGTTGCCATGCTACTTCCTTCTCTTGGGGGAGGGGAACTTGTCGCGCAAGTGATTGACGATAAGGGAACAGTACGTCCAAAAATGGTCTTGAGTTATGAATATTATGACCTGGCTTGTGATGTAGGGCCGTGGGAAGGCTATTTTGCTCCGCAACGTTGGCAAAGGGGGATTAATGTTGAGGGGAAGGAAAATTCTCTTGCCAGCAAAGGAGCAGTTGCTTTGCAAAATGAGCGCCGAACCATCTTACTTGCATTGCTAAGCAATGCAGATCAGGTTTGGTCGATTGAAGTCCCTACTTCCGGCTATCTCTCCTTCAGCTTACTTCCGGTACAAAGTGCCTCGGAAAAGGCCTTCAGGATTAGGATCAATGACCGTGTTGAGTCGTTGAACCGTAGGTCAGACGGCTTTTGCTACAGTCCTTTTCTTAAAGCGGGAGACCGGTTCTCCTTACTTATCCCGTCGGGAGACGCAGAGTACTATTGGAATAACTTACTCTTCCACTCGAACTACAAGGCTGTGATTGTTCGGCCTGCTGAGGTATTGCCGACCCGTCGGTATGCCCCGATCGAGGCCTCGCTGATTCAGCGAGTGTTCTTCCTTTCGGACCGACCAGGAACCTGGCCGGTATTTGATCAGGACGGTGACCTTACCACAACGAGCGATCAATTTGAGTTGCGAGGAGATACGCAGCGGTTTAAGGTCGATTACCACGATGCAGTAGAGGAGAAAAACAATGTTTTTTCTCTTAGTCGGACATTTACGATCAGGGAAAAGTGCAGTCGTGGTAGCTGGCTTAGGAGCAAAAGAAAGTGGACAGTCCTGCCAATAATTCCCGAATAAGCTGATGGCGTTGCGAATATTTTGCCGTTTGTGAATATCGATGCCGTTTGTTTTGCGGCAAATAAAAAAGCAAGAAGAAATAACCGCGGGGAGCTAATCGTGCACTACCTTCGTGGCTTCTTATCTTCTGCTTGTAGCTTGTACACAACGGATCGTAAGATACCAGGAGATTATCTCAGCTATACCAATCCACAACATACGTTCTACATTCATGCAATCTAACATACAAACACGCTACAGCGACGATGAACTGCAAGAGTTCCAGGTGATTATTGAGGAAAAACTGGATGAAGCTCGTAAGCAGTTAGATTTTTATTTGCAGCGCCTCGCGGAACAGACCAATAGCGAAGATGGTAAGGTCCGTGGTCTTGACGACGGAACGACCACTATGGCAAATGAGGATACGCACAACCTGGCTAACCGCCAACGGAAACTGGTGCAACACCTCGAAAATGCGCTCTTACGAATAGAAAACAAAGTTTACGGTGTTTGCCGGGTGTCTGGCAAACTGATTTCTAAGGAGCGCTTACGTATCGTTCCGCACACTACCCTTAGCATTCATGCTAAACAGAACCGGTAGTGCTTTAAAAACAACAAGTCGATTATGTATTTTGCCGGCCTTCCCGCTACCCCGCGGGGAGGCCTTGTTACGTTTAGTACAGCTTTATGAAACGCAGTGATTTAGTGTGGCTAACCTTTCTGATCGTACTGGTACTTGATCAAAGTACCAAAGTCTGGGTTAAGCTGAATATGTCTTACGGAGATGAGTTTTCAATCCTGGGGCAGGACTGGGCGTTGGTCCACTTCGTTGAGAATAACGGGATGGCTTTCGGAATGAGCCTGGGGGGATACTACGGTAAGTTGCTCCTGAGCCTCTTCAGGATCATTGCGGTCGCTTTTCTCTTTTACTATCTCGTACGAATGATCAGAGAGCACGCGCACAAGTTATTGTTGGTCAGTTTCGCGCTCATCCTGGCTGGTGCATTCGGGAATATTATTGACAGCGTTTTTTACGGAGTACTCTTCTCCGCTTCTGAATACCACGGTGGCGTGGCGCAGTTGTTTCCTCCGGATGGCGGCTATGCACCCTTGTTGCACGGTAGGGTAGTGGATATGCTGTATTTCCCGATTGCATACGGGGTATATCCAGAATGGATGCCCTGGCTGGGGGGCAAACCGTACAGCTTCTTCTCGGCAATCTTCAATATTGCCGACGTAGCCATAACGCTAGGCGTTATCAGCTTACTTTACTATTTTTTCTTTGGAAAGGGGCTGAAAACTCAGCATGGGGAAGAGGAGTGATCAGGGCTTAGCCTGCCACGGAACGCTCAAAATTTTTAATGGCTTGGATAGTACTGCTGAGTTTGCCGTACCGTAAGCGGTAATGGATGAACTTACCACGACGCTCAGTTTCTACCAGGCCGGCCTGACGGAGGATGCGCAAATGTTGAGAGGTAATAGATTGCTCCAGTTGTAGCGCACTGTAGATGCGGTTTACATTGATCATTTCATTGCGGTCAATAAACTCGAGAATCTGCATGCGCAAGGGGTGCGTCAGAGCTCTCAGCACCTCTGCTGAAATTTCAAGATTCTCTTCCTGAATGATACTGTTAGCGGGAACCATGGGATAACTTAAAGGGGGGTTGATCCATCAGGATTGCGGTGGGGGAAGAATTGTTTTATGGGTTATTAATTAGAAGGGCCAACCAGCTCGGAAATAACTAAGAATAGGATAATGTCACTGCGGTAACCCGCGGTGCAAGACAAAGAACGGAAAATAACTTGAGGCTCACAACTCTTTTTGAGAGAGAGCGGTATGTTTTTAACGAGGAACGGTCGTTTTTTGTGCTTTTTCGGTTATTCTGAAAGGTCGGTGACCAATTGCGCAATCTGCGATAACCTTTCTTTTTCGAGGCTATAATAGATGAACTTACCTTCACGGCTAGGGACAACAATGCCCGCTTTGCGCAAGATCGCAAGGTGCTGAGAGGCTACTGATTGCTCGATACGCAGCTTGATGTACATGTCTGTGACCGTCATGCGTTCCTGCTCTTCCAGTAAGCTGATGATTTGGCGACGAAGCTCGTGATTGATGGCACGGAGGACCAACACTGCATTCCGCAAGTTTTCGTAGTTGATGTTGATCTCCTCTTCTCCCTGGCGAAGTGTGATCTGTTCCTTTTTGATCTTAGCCATTGCCAAAAATATTAGATATTAAAGAAGTTGACCTTCATAAAGATCCTGAATGCTAGGTAAAAATACATAAGTTTCTGTCATTATACCAAAAGCAGGTCTTTAAGCTAGGTGCTAGCCAGTAGGAAGAAAAATGGTTTTGAACCAATCAGTCCCATTCCCGATAGCTCTTAATCCGGTCATTTATGGGGTGCTTCTGTTTTGTTGCGGCAGTTTCTCGTTGGTAATTACGGAGGTGTTGTTCCTTCCTGTTCAGATCTACTGACAATCAGCGGTACTTTTATGCAAGAAGTGTCCGGTAGACCTTACTTAGGTGACTGTGGATAGAGATGGTTTGATATCTGCCGGTTTATCTCGACCTTTGGGGGAGATCATATAATATGACCGCTTCGGATTTTTCCCGTTACCTTCAGCAGCCACGTCTGCTCTATGAACTGCCCCTGACGGAGTTGCAGCAGCTATCCCTGCGTTTCCCTTACTCTCCGAATTTGCGACTGTTACTGCTGCTGAAAGCGCACCTTGAAGGACACCCGCAAGAGGCAGACTATCTTGCAAGGTGTGCCGCCGCCACCTTTGATCGTGGCACTGTCTATGATGTATTGCAGGAGTTAGATGTGGTGATGGACGAGGAAGCCTCAGTCGAAGAAGTACTCGAGTTAAGAGAGTTGGACGACCTCATCATGGAGGCCGAACCGACCCTGCCGGATCCTCCGGCAGCCCTGGCGGAAGATTTACCAATGCCCGTAGTCGAAACAAAAGAAGAAGACGAGGCAGACGATTGGGGAACTTTCACTGACGACGACGAGACGGAAGAGGAAGATGCCCACTATGGAGACCTTCCTCTTACCGAAGAAGATGTTCAGGATACAGCCGAAGTCCCACCCGTAATTGTTCAGGAAAAGCCTGAGCCTGCCGCAGCGCCCACTTTTTCCGCCCCGGAAGAGGTTGAAAAAACAAAGACTCCCACGCACAAGGTTACTGGCGCTACAGGGTACGGCACCCTACAGGAGCGATTGGCTAAAATCCGTAGCAGGCAAGAGACACAGCGTAAGGATACCAGAGAAGATGTCAATCGGATTGCCCGCCGTAGTCTGGTTGCGCAGGAAGAAGTGGCCAGCGAGACACTGGCTAAATTGTTGGTGCGTCAGGGACAATACCAAAATGCAATCAAGATGTATCAGCGTCTGATTTTGCTATATCCAGAGAAAAAGCCGACCTTTGCAGGCCTTATAAAAGAATTGAAGGAAAAATTATAACCCCCATGGTCAATCTATTAACCATTATCACCGGCGTTGTTTGTTTGCTACTCATGCTGGTAGTTCTTGTACAGAACCCAAAGGGCGGAGGTATCGACTCAACGTTTGGCGGATCTCAGGCTAACCAGATGCTGGGTGCTTCACGCTCTACGGATGTGATTGAAAAGATCACTTGGGGCCTCGCAGCTGCTTTGTTTGTACTGTGTGTCCTGACTGCACTGGCCGTTAGCGGACAGTAAGCATCCACCTCATACTACCATTCCGATCAGAATGGGTAAAGGCCAAAGTTCCTGACGGAGCTTTGGCCTTTGGTCGTTATAGTATTCCGCAAGGAACCTGGCCTTAATACGCCCGAGTTGTAGGGAAAGTGCATACTCAACCACTACAATGTTCATAATAGGCTAAAGGCGCGTATTAATAACGTTATTGAACAGGGAACCGAAGGTGTAGCTAATGCCAAAGCTTAGGTCAGTCTCGAAGTTTGTGGCTAGTTGAGACTGCCCCAAAAGCACATCTTCAATGGAGGCTTCTCCTCGTGGCAGACTGATCTGGTCATTAATGATCTCATAGCTGCCGCTTGCATTCAGAGATAGCCCCTTGATTACCCGGACGTTTGCTCTGGCACGGAGGGAAAACCGGTTCTTAGAAAAATCATTCAGGAAGTTCCCTCCCGATAATCCGGCAAAGATGTCTCCCCAACGCTGGCGTAGCCTGAGGTCTACATCGACAACCTGACGGACAAGACTCTCTTCTTGTTTAAAGAAAATGGTTTCCTCCGTGTAGTCGTTTCGCGTCCAGCCCAATCGATAGGCTACCGTAAATTCTTTGAAGGGAACTTCGTTGTAGTTAAAGAAGCTGTACTCAATGGCTGGTGCCAGCCACAGACCAAAGTCAATGTTCCGGAAGGTGGAGGAGTTCATGCTGTTAAACAAACCGACAGACCAGTGGTCTCCGATACTCCTCACAACGGAGGCATTGCTCCATAAATCCCGACGTAGAGAGTTTAACTCAGTCCCATCTGTTTGTACCACGCTTTGGGTTCTAAAGAAGTAGTTGGCGTTTACGCGTGTCCGCCAATCGGGGGTTGTACGGTCAGCATCGAAACGCAGCCGAAGGTCTGTCCTGCTTCGTTGACTCTCTTTCTCCGTACGGAAATTTGCCCCTGTTTCAAAAATCCAGCTGTTCCACCGGTCAAAGCTGTTGTCTTGTGTAACGGTCTCTTCTTCGGGCGCAGCCTCCAGCGCAAATTCAGCTATGTCCGCCCAGGGCGTACCGGCCAGAAAACCCGCCAGTCCGATCTTAATACGTTGCACGAGGAGCTCATCGATCTCTCGCCCGGTCATGACCGCAGTAGTAGAAACCTTAAACTTAAGTTGATTGCCGGACAGTTCTTCCTGCCCGCGAAAATCAAGGTCGTATACGCGATTACCATTGCTAAGCCAGTTGGTCACGATGAACAGGTTGACCTGAGCACCAGCAGGATCAATAGCGTGGTTGACGTATGGCAACTCTTGTTTCAGCAAGGTCATGTTGCACTGACACTCCGTAAAGAGGTTCAGTCGGGCCTGAGCGAAAATAGTAGTAGGTAGTAAAAGGAGAAGAAAAAGTAGATTTTTTGGGGAAACATTCATTAGATGGGTGTTAAAACATTACAAAGCAAAAATAGCTTAGCTTCAATTTTAAGTCAACCCCACGGGTAACCCCATGTTTCCCGAGTTTTACCCCGTTGGGAACTAATTTTCGCCTCTCGCCGCGCTCAGCGCGGCCTTGTAAACAGATAGTGCCCGTTCACGACCAAACTTGTGCTCTACTAGTGGTTCGCCTGGATATTTGTCGGTACCGTATTCCGGCACCCAGCGCTTGATGTAGGTGTAATCCTTGTCAAACTTCTTTTGCTGGCTATCATAGTTGAAGATGCGGAAATAGGGTTGCGCATCAGTGCCGCAGCCGGCAGCCCATTGCCAGCCTCCATTGTTGCTGGCCAGCTCATAGTCCAGTAGCTTTTCTGCGAAATAGGCCTCCCCCCAGCGCCAATCGATCAGCAGGTGTTTGGTGAGGTAACTGGCAACAATCATCCGAACCCGATTGTGCATCCAGCCCGTCTCGTTGAGCTGACGCATGCCAGCATCCACGATCGGAACACCAGTAGTGCCAGCACACCATTTTTCGAATTCTTCCTCATTGTTCCGCCAGGGAATTTCTGCGTACTCTTTCCGGAACGGGCCTTCGACTACGTAGGGAAAGGCCTGAAGGATATTGGCATAAAAATCACGCCAAACGAGCTCTTTCAAAAAGGTTTCGTTCAACCCCAGCGCCCGTAGGGCCTTCTCCCGGATGGAGATGGTGCCGTGCCGGAAATGAATGCCTAGTTTACTAGTCCCTTCAATGCCGGGGAAGTTCCGGGTCTCGTCGTATGTTCTGATGAGCCCCCGGCTCACCTCCGTGGAGGGGATCTCCGCTTGGGTAGGGGAGAAGTTCATGGACGCAAGGCTCGGGATGTCCCTTTTGTCCGCTGACTGATGTAGTGCTCCCACATACTGCTCGGTAGGGTAGGGCTTGAGGTAGTAAGAAACAGGCTTCCCCTCGTAGGTACTCATGCGGTCCTCAAGGCGCGCGCGCCAGCGGCGCCAGTAGGGTGTATAGACCGTGTAGGGGCCTCCGCCTCCTTTTTGTACTTCGTCAGATTCAAAGATGAGGTGATCTTTGAAGTCCAGAAAAGGGATGCTTTGTTCCGTAGCCATGTCTGCCACTGCCTTATCGCGGGCAATAGCGTAAGGCTCATAATCACGGTTGGTATAGATGGCTCCGATAGCCTCTTGCTCCAGCAATGATTTCCAGACTTCTATGGGCTTCCCGTAGAACACCCATAGGTCGCTACCGTTTTTCTGGTAGGCTGCAGAGAGCTCTGTTACACTACGGTGAATAAAGTCTACACGAGCGTCTGCTTCCGGAAGTTGGTCCAGAATCTCGCGATCAAAAATGAAGATTGGCTGTACCGGCCCTCCTGCCTTCAGGGCGTGATAAAGGCCGGCGTTATCAGGGATTCGCAGATCGCGACGATGCCAAAATATGGTAAGAGAGGTGCGCATGCAGGGGTAATAGACTACCCGTCTTTTGGTTCATGCCAAAAGGGAAGTAAATACCACTTTGCGCTAAAGAATCGCTTTGCTCCTGCGTCCGCGCCCTGCTTATTGGCAGCCCATATCTTCCCGACTCTGATCGTCGTTGTTCGGGAAACAGTTGCCCGAGAGTACACTTTCGGGAACGTAGCGGTCCAGATTGGGGTCGCGCAGGCCTTCTGCCAGGAAGTCCGTCAAGTCAGTGATCTCGGCATCCGTCAGGTTGAGCGGATGGAAGAAGTCGGATATGTTAGCTGCTGGTACCCGGTCATTGGCAGGGATGCCCGCATTGAAGTACTCTACCACTTCCCGAAGATCGGTATGGCTGCTGCCGTGAAAATAGAACGGCATGTCACTAACGTTGTACAGCTGGGGGACTTTGAATTTGTAGAGGTCTTCAGGACGGCGAGTGAAATCACCACGGCCCAGGTTACGGGTATCGTCAATACCCGTACGCAATGCTCCGCCGGGAATATCACAAAGATCACGTACGCCTACGGCGTGAAAGGAGTTGCCGTTCAGTGCCGGGCCATTGTGACAGCGGTAGCAGCCTGCCTTGCCAAAGAACAATTGAGCGCCACGCTTTTGTGCTTCTGAAAGTGCCGCTGTTTCTCCTCGTAGCCAATCTTGCCAGGGAGCCTGGTTAGGAATGAGGCTGCGCAGGTAAGCGGATAACGCAAAGCTGAGGGCAATGCGGCCGTAACGGGCGTCACCTTCAAATTCAGGGAAGGCCTGATTGAAGAGGCCCCGGTAGCCCAGGGTATCTAATAAGTAGCTGTCAGTATTCAGGCGATGGGTAATCGTGCCTTCTATGTTCTGGGCTTCAAGGCCGTTCAGGCCAAGGTGATTCACTTCTGTTGCCGGGTCAAAAACACCCCAGACGTCCTCTACCTCAGCGTTGGCGCCGTGGGCACCAAAGCGACCGGCCCACATCGTGTTGGTGACGTAGGCAACGCCGAGCATGGAAAGCGGTCGGGCGCCCTGGGCGTCAATTTCTTCTTCTGCGTAATCGGTGTCCATCACGCGGCCACTACCGAAGGTGCCGAAGCCTAATCCGCCATCAGCAATTCCCTGAGCAGCGCCAGCCGTAAAAGCGGCTTCTGCGACGTGACAGGTGGAGCAGGAGAAAGTACGCAAATTGCCTTCCCGGATTGCCTCATTACCGAGCGCAGTTTCGTGGAAGAGCATTTTGCCCAATTCAATTTTTTCTCGCGTTAAAGGGTTGCCGATGCCGGCGGGAATGCCCGCAAGATTGCTTCCGTCAGGCAGCATGTATTCCTGCAACGTACCGGTTTCGCTCAGGCGTAAGAGCGTACGCTCTAATTGTGTGTCCAGGCTGGACACAGCTTCGTCCTGCACGCATCCCGTAAGAAGTAGCGCAAGGCAGGCAAATAAAGCGATGCGTAAGTGGAAAGATGTCATGAGATCTACGATAAAATAACAGTGGCGCTTTAAAAAACAATGGTGAGTAGGGATATGATCAGCGCTATTGGTTACAAATATACCGCTTGATAACCAATTCACTTCGCTATTGCTGGGCTGGCTGCCGAAAGATTAGTCACTAGTATTTGTTTGATGTCTGTTTTTTTGCCTTTTTTGCTGGCAATGTCTACTTTTATGACGTCGCCCCTCCTTAAAAACCTTCGCTGCGCCCTCGTTTATTTCTTACCCTGCGACCACCCACTTGCTTTTTAGATGAATTATTATGCATCCGGACACTATTTCCCGGGTTGCGCTGAGTCGAGTGCCCAATATCGGGCCGAAGCTTTTTCGTGCATTGACAGGCCATTTTGGTGAGGCAGGAGAGGTTTTTCGGGCGCGGCCGCAGGAGCTGTGTGAGGTAGCGGGCATTGCTGCACGTACCGCCAGTCTTTTCTCCGCACAAGACCGTTTCCTACGGGAAGCCGAAAGTATCCTCACGCATGCCGAACGGCATGCCATCTCGATCCTCTGTTGCCTTGATCCGGACTTCCCAACGCGGCTGGCAGCCCATGCCGGTGCGCCGCCAATCTTGTATCACTTTGGCGAGACAGACCTGCACAACCCCCGCACTGTCGGCATCGTCGGAACCCGCGAAATGAGCAGTAACGGCGCGCGTCAGGTCGACCGCTTACTTGACCCCCTGGTAGATTACAGCCCCCTCGTGGTGAGTGGTCTTGCTTATGGGGTAGATATCTATGCCCACCGGCGCGCGCTTCAGGTTGGTTTGCCTACGCTTGCCGTCATGGGGAGTGGGTTCAATAATATCTATCCTGCAGCCCACGCGAAAACTGCGCGCCGTTTGGCGGAAAACGGTGGAGGCGTCCTGACGGCTTATCCTTTCTGGATGAAACCGGACAAGGATCACTTTCCCGCACGGAACCGGGTTGTCGCAATGCTTTCGGACCTGACAGTGGTAGTGGAATCAGCCGCCAGGGGCGGCTCCATGATCACGGCCCGTATGGCCCATGAACTAGGAAAGAAGGTCGGCGCCTGCCCGGGCAGGGGAGGAGAGTTGATCACCGCTGGGTGTAATCACCTCATTAAAACGGGAAAGGCGCACCTGCTGGAAACCGGAGCTGACCTCATCGAGCTACTGGGGTGGAAAGGGGCGGCCCCGGGCCGCCAGATCCGCCTCTTTGACGATCTGGAGCCGGAGGAGCAAGCGCTCATCGCCCTGCTGCGTGACCGGCAGGGCGTAGAAATTGATGAGTTGCACCTCGCCCTCGGTCAGCCCCCGGCACAGTTAGCCAGTACGTTGTTGATGCTGGAGATGAAGGGCATTATTGTGGCCCTGCCGGGCCACCGTTATCGACTGAGTGGCTAGCCTAGCGTAGAAACCATCCAGGCTTTATCTGTACCCATGGTATACTCTTTCAGAAGATATCCTGGCTGAAAGCGGAAAAGAAGCACATCGACCGTCCGCAAAGATTGTTAAAACCTCGATTATTTAGCGTTTTTGGTGGCTGCCCCCATTAGCATGGGGTGGTCTCCCCCCCACCCCCATCGTTACATTTGTACCAACGGAGGAAGAGGTGCAACTCTGTCTCCTTGTTTTTTCCAAAAAGCGTGTTCAAATTTTGGCCGGCGAATTGTTGGTTTTTCGTCCGCCCCTGAAAGGTTTTTTTTGGCGCTTAGCGCCCTAGATTCCAGTTATTACATGGTAGTTTTAAAGCTACAAACAAAGGTCCTCGACGGTGCAACGTCTTGGGCCTTTTTTCTTTTCTGACGCTCTTGGAAGGCCAGGGCGAATCAGCCACATACCACCAGGTAGTGGGCTGCCTGAAGATAGTCTGACGTACAACTGACTTTTTATCATTGTTTTTCCGCAACAACTCCCCGTTGTTTGCCTTACCTAATTATGTCCGTCCGTCATCACTCACAACTTTACCGGCAGCTCCGCGACGTTGATCCGCGGGATAGTCAGCGCATCATCAGGATGTATGAAGAGCGGGAGCAGGAAATCGGCCGCCTTGATGTGGAGGAGCACTTCGAGCTAACCGTATACTACTCCGATGCGCTGTTTGCTACCGGAGCCTACCGTCAACACCTCATGATGGTAGACCTGGTCATCCAGGCGAGTATGCTGCATAATATCTCCGAGGTGCCTGATGTGGAAGGCGATGTATTCGAACACTTACTGTTCCGTAAAGCGGTAAGTGCCTACCGCTTACAGAATTATGCCTTAGCCACCCATGTTGCCCGCGAGTTGATCCGAATTAACCCCGGCCGTAGTATCTATGTACGCTTCCTTCGGGTGAACCACTTCAAGCAGCAACGACAGACGTTACAGTTTGGCCGCGGAGGATTCATTTTTGGTATCCTTTTGGCTGCGGCCCTGATCACTTTTGAACTTTTGTTCGTTCGGCCATTCTATCCCGGTTACCTGGAAATATCTCAGATGGCCACCGTCGTCGTTTTCGTGGCTGCCATTTGCTTACTTATCGGGGCCTACTTGTTCGCGCACATTCGTGCCCACTTCAAAGCCTACGGATTTCAACGGGAGCAAGTAAACAAATCGTAAGCCTCACACGGTTCTTACATACAGGTAACGGACTGCCGCTTTTTGGAATCAGCCAGATAGTTTTCTAGGAAAATAGAAAAATTAACCGCTTCTGAGTGCATTACTAAAGGATGGGCTAACTTACCGACGTTTTATTCAACAAACTTCCTACAATGAGTTCTACCACCAAACCTACCTTAGTCATTTTAGCCGCCGGAATGGGAAGCCGCTACGGAGGGTTAAAGCAAATCGATGGCGTTGGCCCCAGTGAAGAGGGGATTATCGAGTATTCAATTTACGACGCCATCCGCGCAGGTTTCGGGAAAGTAGTTTTCATCATTCGGAAAGACATCGAAGCGCCTTTCCGGGAGAAATTCGACGGTAAGTTTGGGGACCAGATTGAAGTTGCTTACGCCTTCCAGGGAATGGACAGCTACGTGCCAGCAGACGTCGATCACACCAAACGGGAAAAGCCCTGGGGAACAACCCACGCAATGCTCGTCGCCAAGGATGTTGTAAATGAGCCCTTCGCAGTCATTAATGCTGATGATTACTACGGGATCAAGGGCTTCCAGAAAATGGCAGATTTTCTCAATGGACCTGTCAGCGCCTCCAACTTCAGTATGGTAGGCTATGTCCTGCACCGCACGCTTTCAGATCACGGAACCTTAAACCGTGGGGTTACCC